>DASRJS010000030.1:0-15951 GCA_035649355.1 Candidatus Polarisedimenticolia bacterium | reverse complement strand
CTCGCGGCGATCGACCTTCAGCCGGGAAGCGTCGAGGTCCGGCTCGGCGACGGCAGCCTGGGCGATCCCGACGGTGCGCCGTGGGACGGCATCCTCGTCGCCGCGGGCGCGCCGGCCGTGCCGCGCGAGCTCGCTGACCAGCTTGCGGTCGGCGGGCGCCTCGTGATCCCGGTTGGCTCGCACCACCAGCAGGACCTCATCGTCGTGGAGCGCACGGGGCCGAACGACTGGCGCGAGAACGACGACGGGCCGGTCGTCTTCGTGCCGCTCGTCGGCGAGGGCGGCTGGGAGGGCTGACAGCCCGAAGCCAGCGGCCGCGTCGGTATACTCGGCCGGCGCATGACCCATGTCTTCGTGGCCCCGCACCCGGACGACGTCGCCCTCTCCTGCGGGGGACTGATCGCGAGCCTCCGCGAGCTCGGCCAGAACGTCACGATCCTCACGGTCTTCTCGGGCACGGGCGCCGAGCGGCCCCTGAGCCCATACCAACGCGAGGCGCTGGGCTTCGGTTCGAAGACGATGTGGCCGGTCACCGAGGCGTTCAACCGGTCGTCGATTCGGGCTGATGTCCCGCTCGACGATGACCCCGCGTTCGCCCCGCCGTGGGCGGCCGAATCCGACCGGCTCGACGCCACCCAGGCCGACGCGGACGCCTCCGCGAAGCGCTTCTGGCAGCGCTCGTCGTGGTACCGCCGCGCCAGCATCCGGAACCAGTCGCTCGCGGGCCAGGTCGTGATCGACGACGTGCCGACGCAGGGCTCGGTCTTCACCGATGAGATCGTCGAGGCCGCTGCTGCCGGTGAGCTCATGGCGAAGCGGCGGCTCGAGGACGAGCGCTTCGCGATGTTCGCCGAGATCTCGGTCGTGTTCCTCGATCTGCCCGATGCCGTCTTCCGTGGCTACGAGGGCGACGAGCAGCTGCTCGGCGAGCTCCGGGACGACGATCTGGCGCCGATCGACCGCATCCGGACCGAGGTGGCCCGGCTCGAACCGCAGCACGTCTACTTCCCGCTGGCCGTCGGCAACCATGTCGACCACCAGCTCGCCCGGCGGGCCGGGCTCGCGCTCCTGGCCGAGCGGCCGTCATGGATCATGCCCGGCCCCGAATGGTCCGAGAGCGTCGTCTTCTACGAGGACTTCCCGTACGCGTGGTGGCGTGACTTTTCGGTCCTCGAAGACCTGCCCGCGGGCGCGCTCAGCGGGCTGCCGCGAAGCCTGGCGCTCCGGACCGAGTACGCCGACATCTCCGATCAGCTCGAACGGAAGATCAGCAGCATCGCGCTGTACGAAAGCCAGCTCGACCGTCTCTTCGGGGGTCGCCGCGAGATGGCAGCGGCGGTCCGCGGCTACGGCGCCCGGATGGCGGGCCTCGCGGGCCGCGGCGGCGCGTCGGAGCGGTACTGGGCGACGCAGCCAGCCTGACCGGCAGAGGCGACGCCGGCCGGACCGTGACCGGTCGACGCGTGCCGCCGTGGGTCGTTGGCCTGGGCGCCGGACTCGTCGCCGGTTTCCTCGTCCGGCTGCCATTCCTTGGTGGCGCCGGCCTGACCGGAGATCTGAGGGACTTCACTGCCTGGGCCGGTGAGATCGGTCAGAACGGCCTGGCTCACGCCTACGACCTGCCGCTCACGTTTCCGCCCGTGATGCCCTGGCTCTGGGCAGGGCTGGGAGCCGCCGTCCCGGGCTTCGCGGACGCCGCTGCCGGCTCCGGCACGGCGGATCCCTTTGTCAATGCCGTCATCAAGCTGCCCGCGGTGCTCGCGGATCTCGGGCTGGCCGTCGCGATCTCGTATGCCCTCCGATCGCGCCGCGAGTCCGCAGGGTGGGCGCTCCTGGCTGGCCTGGCCACGGCGCTGCAGCCTGGGGCGGTGTTCATCTCGGCCGTCTGGGGCCAGTTCGAGTCGCTCTACGTCCTCCCGATCGTGGTCGCGTTCCTCCTCGCCGTCCGCGGACGCGCCGGGTGGGCGGGCGTGGCTCTCGCGGTCGGGCTGATGACGAAGCCGCAGGCGCTGCCCCTGGCGATCCCATTCCTCGCATTCGCACTTGGACGGGGCGGAGTTCGGGGCCTGCTCAGTCCGGCGATCGCGATCGCCGTGACCGTCGGCGTCCTGTGGGCGCCGTTCGTCGTGGCCGGCGGACCGGCGAAGTACGCGGAGACGCTGGTCGCGCACAGCGACCTGTTCGGCGTCGTGTCCCTGCATGCCTGGAACCCGTGGTGGCTCGTCCAGCTGCCGTTCGGGATCGACCAGCTCGTGGCCGATTCGAACACGCTGATCGGAGGCGCGTCCTTCCGACTGGTCGGCGCCGCGATCTTCGGGATGCTCGCCCTCGCCGTGGGGGCATGGGTCGCGCGGCGGCCGACGGCCGAGGGCCTCGCGTGGGGCCTGGTCGCGATCTCGCTCGCGGCGTTCTGCGCGCTGACGACGATGCACGAGCGCTACCTGTTCCCGGCCGTCATGATCCTCCCGATCCTCTGGCCTGACCGCCGGGCGGTGCTGCTGTGGGCTGCCGTCTCGGCCGTCTTCCTGCTCAACCTCGTGGCAGCAACGCTCTACCCGCTGAGCGGTCCGGGGTCGATCCTTGGGGCCCCGCTCGGGGTCATCGGCCCGGTTGTCGTCGCGGTCAGCTTCGTCGCGGCACTGCTGATCCTGCGGCGAGTGGGCGACGAGAGGTCAGCCTCGATGGTCCCGGCGTGACCCGTCGCCTGTTCGTGGCGCGGGCGATCAACCAGCTCTCGATCGCGTGGGTGCTGATCTTCGGGGCCATCTTCCTGGTGACGCTCGTGACGTCGTCGAGCGCGTTCGGGATCGATGCCCGGATCTATGTCGAGGCAACGCGAACCTGGCTGGCGGGCGGGGACCCTTGGTCGATCCAGGACACCGGAGTCAGGTTCGGGGCGCCGCCGACGAGCCTCCTGGCGTTCGCGCCGCTGGCCTGGCTCCCGAATGCCGCTGTCGAGCGGCTCGTCCCAATCCTAGGAGCGGCGGCGCTCGGGTTCGCCATCGCCCGGACGAAGGCCGGTTGGTGGTGGCTGCTCTCCGTGCCCGCGCTCGAAGGCGTCTGGGTCGGCAGCCTCGATCCGGTCGCCATCGGCCTGGTTGCTGCGCTGCCGCTCAGCGGGCGTGCCTCGCTCCCGGCTTCCGTTCTGGGCGCAGCCGGGGCCATCGCGCGGATCTTCGCGGTCGTTCCGCTGTTCGTACTCGGTCATCGGCGCGCGCTTGCCATCCTGCTGGGCGTCGTCGTGCTGAGCGCGCCGTTCCTGCCGTGGGGGCTCTTCGTCAGCCGGCTCCCAGAGCTGGGACGCCTCTTCGCCGACGAGACCGACGGCGGCAAGGGCGTGAGCCGCGTGCCGTGGCTCATCGTGCCGACCGTCGTCGCCCTCATCGCCATCGGGCGCCGCGATGGAGCCTGGCTCGCGGTGCCAGCGCTGTGGCCGTCGAGCCAGCTGCACTACGGGATCCTGGCCCTGCCGGCGGCGAGCCCGATCTTCGCGGCGTTCGCCGCATCGCCGCTCGAGGCGCCACTGGCGCTGGGGGCAATCGGGGTCGCCGTCGTCCGCGCGATCGAGGGTCGGCTCGATCCCTGGAGCTGGGTCCCATCACGCTGGCGACCCCAGGGCGAGCCATGACGTTCGAACGCGCTGGCGCGGCCGTCGAGCAGCGCGCCGTCCCGATCCTCGTCGGCCTCGCGGCCCTCGCGAGCCTGACGATCCTGTGGCTCGGCCGCGGGCTGACGTTCTTCTCGGACGAGTGGGCGTTCATCGAGGGCCGCTCGCTTGGCGATCCCGGAACGTGGTTCGCGCCACACAACGAGCACTGGTCGACGCTGCCGATCATCGCGTATCGCGCGCTCGTGGAGACCGCCGGCCTTGGCTCGTACCTGCCGTTCTTGTTGCTGCTCGTCGCCCTACATGTCGTCGTGGCCGCGCTCGCCTTCCGGCTCGTTCGACGGCGGACGGGCGCGATCGTCGCCCTGGCGGCCTCAGCCGTCGTCCTGTTCTTCGGTGCCGGGTTCGAGAATCTCCTGTGGGGCTTCCAGATCGGTTTCGTGGGGGCGATGGCATGCGGCCTCGCTGCGTTCGAAGTACTCGATGGCCCGCCGAGCGGGCGACGGGCCGTGGCCGTCGCGGCATTGCTGGTGGTCGCACTGGCGACCCAGGGTGACGGCCTCTTCTTCGTCGTCGGCGCCGCCGTCGAGATGCTCCTGCGAGCGGAGTGGCGACGCTGGCTGGTTGCGCTGCTGATCCCGGTCGGCGTCTACGGGGCCTGGTATCTCGCGATCGGCAGCACAGGGATCGGTGCCCACCGCGATCCGTTCAGCCTCGCGTCGGCGCTCCGAGTCCCCGAGTTCGTTGTCAGTGGCGTGGGCGGGGCCGCCGGTGCGATCACCGGCGTCGGGCCGACGGCAGGGCTCGTGGTTGCCGCGGCGATCGTCGTGTGGCTGGCGCGGCTCCTCGTCAGGCGCGGGCCGATCGCGCCGCGGTTCCTTGCCTGCACCGGAGCGATCGTGGCCGCGTACGCGCTCATCGCCCTCACCCGCGCCGGGGTCACGGTCAACCAGGTCCACTACACGCGCTACACGTACGCGACGGGGATCCTGCTCATCGTCGGGCTCGCGGCGCTGTTCGGGCCGCGGCTGCCGTCATTCACGAGCCTGTCCGGACGCGGGCGCCTCGTCGCCGCCGTGGCGGGCCTGGCCGTCCTCGAGGTCGCCCTGGTGTGGAACGTCAGCCTGCTCGTCCAGGGACGCTCCCTGTTCCTCGAACGAGCGGCCCTCACGCGGGCGCTTGTCGCGGCCTCGCTCGCCCCCGATCGGCCCGCCGCCGCCGACCTCGATCGGTCCCTGATCCTCGTCCCGTCGCCGCACGCGCTCGAGCGGATCGTGGCTGCCTACGGGTCGCCGCTGAGCGACTGGTTCTGGGGTTCGCAGGTGGAGCCGCTCCGGCCCGAGCTCCTCGCGGAGGCCAACCGGCGCCTCGTGGAAGGCCCGCCGATCTACCCGGACGAGGAGCCCTGAGAGCGGGGCCTGCGGCCGATGAGCCGCAGGAGCCGGCCGCGCATCGCGACGAGATACCAGCGCAGGTAGCGCGGCAGCCATGCGCGCATCTTGAAGTTCGACTGGCCGGCCGTACGGTCCCGCCACGTGGTCGGGAGCTCGGCGACGCGCCGCCCGGCGATCGTCGCCTTGACCGTGAGCTCGATCGCGAGCTCGAAGCCACCCTGGCTCTCAATTCGAACGCTTTCCAGGAAGCGCCGCGAGTAGAGCTTGAAGTTGTTCGTGGCGTCATGGGTTCGAACGCCGCCGATCCAGTGGAGCGTGAGGCCGGCCGTGCGGCTCATCAACCGCTTCAGCGGCGGCCCGCCGACCTGGCGCCCACCCGGCATGTAGCGCGAGCCGGCGACGACGTCGGCGCCATTGCGCGCGAGCGCGACCATCTGGTCGATCAGGTGCGGCTCGTCGGAGCCATCGGCCATCGAGATGAGCACGAGCTCGCCATGCGACTCGGCGATGCCCGCCTTCATCGCGTTCAGGACGCCGCGGCCGAGGTCGTTGCGGACACCGCGGAGGCCCGGGATCTCCGGGGCGAGCCGTTCGACGACGGGCTTCGTCGTGTCGCCGTCGAAGTCCCAGACCACGAGGATCTCGCGCGGCGTCTTCACGAACTCGCTGAGGTTTCGGAGGACCGGCTCGACGGCCTCGCCTTCGTTGTAGACCGGCATGACGATCGAGAGCTCGGGCGCCGGCCGGTCAGGCACGGCGGCCCACGTACAGCGTCTGCTTCCCGAGCAGCCACCACGCAAGCGGGATCGCCAGGTACAGGCGGACGAGGAGCGGGTGTCGCGGGACCCGGCTCGACGTCGTGTATGGCAGGAAGCGCGTCACGAGCTTCGTCGTCCGCAGGCCGGCGGCGTTTGCGGCTTCCTCGAGGCTGCGCTCGGTCAGCGCGACGTGATGGTCGACGAAGTCCCAGTAGCGGCCGCCCACGAGCCGGATGTTCGGCTGGACGATGACGACCTGTCCATCCACCGCGAGCAGGGCCCGGACGACCCGCAGCTGTTCGATGACCGCTTCGCCGTTCGGCAGGTGCTCGAGGTAGTTGCTGATCAGCACGGTCCCGAAATGGCCGGCGGGCAGGTGGCTGGCCAGCTCGAGCCCATCGGCCTGCACGAACCGAACGTCAGGCGGGAGCCCGGCGCTGACGTCGCGGACGTCGGTCGCCCAGCGCTCTGACGCTTCGACGTTGCGGATGAAGTCGCCGCTGTCGCAGGCCACGTCGAGCGCCGGCTTGTCGGTGGCGATGTAGCGCTGGAGGTAGCGCGCCAGCACGCGCCAGATTGCGGCCTTCTGCGCACGCCGGCGATCGTCGAACCGGGCTCGGTAGATGTGATCAAGCGAGCTCACACCCGGCCGGCCTCGAGCTCTTCGCGGATCCAGGGGATGACCTCGTCGAGCATCGTTGTGAGCGGCGTCGTCGCTTCGAACCCGAGAACCGTGGCTGCCTTCCGGACGTCCGGGACGCGCATCTGCACGTCGTGCTCGAATGGCGGGTCCGAGACGAACGAGAACGCCCGATCCGGGCCGTTGATCGCGCGCCAGATGACCTCGGCCAGCTCGAGGACCGTCGTCGACGTTGCCGTCGAGAGGTTGAAGTCGTCGCCGATGGCAGCAGGCGACTCCATCGCGAGTCGGATGCCGCGGGCGAGGTCGCCGCCGTAGGTGTAGTGCCGGATCTGCGAACCGTCGCCGAGGATGTGCAGCGGATCCTGGCCTTTGAGGATCTTCAGAACGAGGTCCGGGACGACGTGCGACATCGCGAGCGTCACATTTCCGGACGTGATCTGCGCGTCGCGGCGAGCGCGCCGCTCACCGATACCGACGCAGTTGAACGGTCGCACGATCGTGTAGGGCAGCCCGAACTGCTCGTGGGCGCCCTTCGCGAAGTACTCCGAAGCGAGCTTCTGGAAGCCATAGGTCGACACCGGCGGCGGCGAGGTCAGCTGGGCGCCCTCCGGCGTCGGGAAGGTGGTCGCCGACTCGTAGACCATCGAAGATGACACGACGACGATCCGCTCGAGCGTCTTCGCCTGGTGGGCCGCGATCGCGGCATCGAATGTCGCCGCGAGGATCCGCTCGTTCTCGGCCAGCAGGTCGTAGGCATAGGCGTGGAAGTAGCTGATCCCGCCGATCATCGCCGCGCCCGCGACCACCTGGTCGCAGCCGGCGGCCAGCTCGGTGAGAAGCGCAACGTCCTTGGCGTCACCCTCGACGAAGCGGTAGCTCGGGTCGTCGTCGTACGAGCGTTTCAGCGGGCCGTACTTCGAGAAGTTGTCGAGCCCGACGACCTGATGACCAGCGGAGAGCAGCTCCGGGACGAGGTAGCCCGCGATAAACCCGGCCGCGCCGGTGACGAGGACCTTCAACCGCCATCCTCCGCGACGCCCGGCCAGGGCACGCTCTCAAATACGAAGGTAATCGTTGCGTTCGTCGGTGCCCCGAAACCCTCCGCGGTCACCGTGATCGACCGCACCGAAGGCCCGAACGCGAACGGGTCGCTCCCGTCGGCTGCTGTCGGGACGCTCAGGAGCACGCCCTCGCCAACGGTGCCGGGGACGATACGGTAACGGTTGCCATCGAGGGTTGCATACCACACGGGGGCCCGGTAGAGGCCGTCCCGGAGGCGGTTCAGCAGTCCCTCGTTGACGCCCTGAATGCGAGCGACGACGATTCGATTCGGACGCGAATCGACCGGAACGGAAACCGATACGCCAAGGCCAACCGTCGTCGTTCCGAGCACCTCCCGATCGCGGCACGATGCCGCTGTCCGGACCAGGACCTGCCATCGAGCGTCAACGGCGACCTCCCGGTAGCGGCAGAACGTCTCGAGCATCGCCGCCGGTGATTCCCACCATCGGAAGCGCTCGTCGACGGTGAAGACCTTCGTCTCGCCGTTCACGATCACGGTGTCCAGCGAGCGCAGGATCATGTCTGGAGCCTCGGGGCTCGCGAGGCGCGCGGCAGCGAGCTCGTCCAGCCACGGCGTGTACGCGGTGTACGACTGGACGGTCGGCAACGGGTCCCATCGGATCTCCGGATACGCAACGGCGACGCCGACCTCCCACGGGTCGAAGTGGACCGATTTGCCGCCGAGCTGCGCGAGCATGCCGGCGGGTAGTGCGTATTGATCCCTGAGCTCTGATTCGGTTCGGGCGCTGACCACGGGCCAGAGCGGCGGCCAGAGGCTGTCCCTGGCAACGTACAACCCTGCGAGGACCGAGCGCCGAACGTCGAGCAGTTGTTCCTTCGTACGGGGACTCGTGACGACGAAGAGCGTGAGCGGCACAACCAGAGCCACAAGCGCGATCCGCCGATTGACCCGCGCGATGCTGAGGCCCGCCAAGGCCCAGATCAGGAGACTCGCGGCGGCGATTGCGGGATACATCCGCACGAAGCCAATCTTCCAGAGGCTGAAGGCGAACACGAGCCCGACCGCAAAGGCGCCGATCCGCCGCCGCGTCGGCCAGTCGCGTGACATCCGCCACACGATCAATGCGTCCACTGCCACGACGACGACGAACGCCACGTACAGCCACAGTCGGCCCGGGAAGCGATCCTTGCCCATCGCCTGGGAGTAGCCGCTGACGAGCTCGAACGCGCCGCGGACGTAGCCCGGCACCGCGGCAACGTCCTGCCCGGTGAGCAGCCACAGCCCGACGAACGTCAGAGCGCCAGAACCGAGCGCGATGGCGGCGCCGCGCCACCATGGACGGCTGGTCGCCAGGACAACGATCGCGAGCATCAGCCCCGCGGTCAGCGCCACGTTGCCCTTGGCGAGCGCGAATGCGCCGGCAACTGCCCCTGCGGTGAGCGCGAGCGCCACCGGTGGTGGTCGGAGCCGCTCGGCCAGGACCTCGAACGCGACAACCGCCACCAGGACCTGGGACGCTTCGAACACCCAGAGCTCGCCGAACAGGCGCGACACGACAAGCCCACCGAGGAACGCTTCGGGCAGCGCCACCATCCGCCGCAACACATGCACGGCATACGCGGCGAGGAGCGCATAGACGGTCCCGGATGCGACGAACGCGAGCGCGGTGAGCAAGCCACCGGTTGGAACCGGGTACCCAAGGAAGCCCAGTGGACCGTACGTGAACACGACGTCGCGACCGAATGTGAGGTGGTCGGAGATCGCAAGCCGAAGCGCGAGCTGCCACGACGGATCAAGGCCGTCCCGCGCAGCGACTGAGACGTACGGCCAGCCGAGCAACGCGAGGAGGCCTCCGAAACCCAGGTCAACGGGCCACGTCCGCGGGATGCGGCTGACGATCGCGCGCGAGCCGCCGAGCGTCGCGCGGAGGGTCAAATCTGGATGCCCGGCCCGAGGATTCCCCAGACGTCGACGACATCGCGACCGCCGACCTCGAGACCCCGATAGGCACGGTGCGGGGCGCCAAGGATGAGGATGTCGCTCTGCGCAACGACGTCCTCAAGCGGCACCAGTCGGTCGTCGCGAACGTACGGGTCCGTGCACAGGACCGTCGCGCCGGCCCAGCGCAGCAGCTTTCGAAGCTTGTAGGACAGGGACGCGCGTGGATCATCGGACTCGGCCTTGAACGCCATGCCGAGGATGCCGATCGTCTTGCCCTTCAGCCCGCCGTAGCGGTGTTCGAGCGCAGAGACGATGTACCCCGGCAAGCCCTCATTGACCTGCATCGCTGCCTGTCCGAGCGGGAAGTGGTCCGCCGTGAAGGCCGCGAGCTGCATCGTGTCCTTGAACAGGCACGGACCGGCGGCAAAGCCGGGCCCCGGGAGGTCGGCCGCGCGCGGGTAGTCCTCGCGGACGGCGCGCAGGATGCTCGAGTAGTCGACCCCGGCCTCATGGGCGATCATGAAGAACTGGTTCGCGACCGCGAACTTCATGTAGCGCCACGTGTTGGTGAAGAGCTTCGCGAGCTCAGCCTCACGGGTCGTCGTCCGGATCGTGTGCGATGCCAGCTTCCGAAAGAGCCGCTCCGCGCGCTCGCCGGCGGCCTCGGTGTCGGCGCCGACGATCTGCGGCAGCGAGAGCAGCTCCTCGAGCGCATGGCCCTCGGCGATCCGTTCGGGGCAGAAGGCGACATCGGCACGGACGCCGCGGGTCGTGAGGTTCTGGGCGACGAACTCGGCGGTGCCCGGGTAGACCGTGCTTCGCAGCACCACGAGTGAACCCTCGCGGAGGTGCGGCGCCATCTGGGCGACGACATCTTCGAAGACGGTCATCGACGGTGCGAGGAACTCGTCGACCGGCGTGCCGATGACCACGACGACGTTCTCCGTCCGGCCGAGGATCTTCCCGTCGGTGTCCCAGGTGAGGCGGCCGGTGGGCAGCAGCTCATTCAGGAGCTCATCGGCGCCGGTCTCGAGGAACGGCATTTCTCCCGAGGCGATCCGATCGAGGGAGGCCTGGGCGGTGTCGTAGATGCCGACCTTGAGGCCGGCCCGCGCGAACGCCAGGGACAGCGGCAGGCCGACGTGGCCGGCGCCGCCGAGGACGACAAGGTCGAGGTCGGGCGCGGCGGCTCGCGGATCGGTCAACAGACGGTTCCTTCCTCGAACTCGACGCCGGGCTTCAGGGCAAAGATCGCGCCGTCCTCATCACGATAGGTGAGTACCCACCGCACGTCCGACTCGAGAGCCCGAATGAGTGCCGCCTGCTCGCGGGCCGCAACAGTCACGGTTGCGCCGCAGTTCGATAGCCAATCGATTCCCTCGGCCGAGCCGGACTCGATCATGTCGTATGTGCGCCAGATCCAATCCGGGAACAGCTCGATGCGGCTGTCGGTGGCGATCGGGTTGCATGGTGCCGCGAATTCGAACCACGAGCCCCACGCCTGCGGGGCCCAAATGCGCTCGATCTGGCACGTCTGCATCGGGTCCGCGAGCACCTTCGTAATCCCCGCCGGGGCGCTGCCGACGACGCCCGCGGGGGCGTTGAGGCCCGGATCGAGTGGCCGCCAGACAGGCAGCAGCATGACCATCACGAGCGCGATCGCACCGACGAGGACGGCGTTGAGGCGGTTCGGGCGGAAGGTTCGGGGCGCCGGCGGGGCATCCGGTTCGAAGAGCCCGCCGACGACCAAAGCCGCCACCAACGGCCACCAGGCGAGTCCCCGGACAGCCATCAGACCGACGATCACGAACGCGAAGAGCCAGATCAGCGCCGGCCAGTTCGCGCGGCGGCGCACCCGGGCAAGGACCGCGATGACGACGCCGACCGACGCACAGAAGACGATCCCCTGGGGCTCGCGCAGGGTCGGCGGCTGCCATTCCGTGACGCGCGCGGACAGCGCCGGGTTGGAGCTGAGGCTCATCGCGTAGGCCCAGACCCCGAAGCCGGCCGGGTTCAGTGCGCTCGCAGCCATCGAGATGAGCCCGACCCGCAGGAGCTCGAACCGTCGCGGCGCGCGATCGTGGAGGTCTTCGATCCACGCGATCCCGCAGATCGCGGGCAGCAGGACGAAGCTGCCGTGGAGGTTCGCCCACAGCACCGCGACCACCGGGATCAGCCACACGGCGCGCGGCCGCTCCCTCCGGGATTCGAGGAGGAACAGCGTGAGCGCGAAGAGTGCCATGCCGAACAGCTGGGGCCGCAGGGCGAGCGCCACCGCTGCCACGGCGAAGGCGGCGATGACGAGGAGGGCGACGGTTCGAGGACCCAGCCCCGGGTTGCGGCGCGAGATCGCCGCCCCGAGGAGTCCGAACGTCACGGCGACGAGCGCCGCGCGCAGGACCGCGAGCCCGGTCCAGCCGGCGAGCTTGTAGGTCGCGGCGAGGATGACCTGGGCGAGCCACTGCTGGTCGAACCACGGGCTGCCCGCGACGGTCCACGTCCACGTGTCGGTCGTCGGGATCGCGCCCGCTGCGAGGATCTCGTCGCCCGCTCGAAGGTGGTAGGTCAGGTCGACCGAGGGCAGGTTCGCGATGAGCGCACCGAGGGCCGGCAGCGCCACCGCGAGGACGCGCCACAGGTCGGAGAGGCTCATGCTGCCGCGATGCTCATGCGCCGGCGCGCTCCGCCGAGGCGATCTCGGCCGCTTTTCGCGGCTCGACCTGCCGCGCCAGCCAGCGCGATGCCGGCGTCGACCCGATTCGATCCGGGATCAGCGGCAGCACCGCGACCAGCATCGCGAGGCCGTTGACCCACAGGACAGGCAGCGCGATCGTTGAGGCGACCGGGACGGTCCATGCCCGGTCGGTTCGAGCGCCCCAGGTCACCAGAGCGGCGGCCAGCGCGAGCCGAACCGGCAGCGGGACCGGGATCGTGAACGGCCACTGCTTCGCTCCGGCCGCGGCCACGAGGATCTCTGCCCAGCGCGCCCACAGCGCCGGTACGAAGACGAACGAAACAGCCGCGATCGCGGCCGTGGCGCCCAGCGCAAGCGCCAGGCTTCGCCACTCTCGCCGCACCGCGAACCACAGCAGCCCAACGCCGGGGGTGACCTTGGTGAGCAGCGCGAACGCCCAGACCGCCGGATAGCGGAAGCCGATGATGACCATCGCGCCGAGCAGGAGGTGGATGTTGCCTGCGGCGATCTCGGCAAACACGGGGACGAACAGCAGCAGCGGCCCGGTCCACAGGCCGGCCTGCCAGACGAAGGCGGCGGCGAGGAGGAGCGACCACAGGGCGATGAACGCCTGCCACGGCAGGAGGTGGAACGGCGCGAAGAGCTGCGCGATCGCCGGCGTGTAGAAGAACGCGAGACCCACTCCGGGCCGCGTGGCCGTGTACGGGTCGAGCGGGTCGATCGACCAGTAGGTGAAGGCGTCGACGCCGATCTCGAGGAGGCCGGCGGCGTGCGCCGCAACGAGCACGAGCATCCCAACGATCGCGCCGTCGCGCGCCGGACGCAGGAAGGAGGCGCGGATCGGATAGTCCGCACGCGGCATGCGCGCGCCAACGCTCGACACCTTGCCCCCGAGGATCACCGCGGCATCCTACGCGGCGGCGGTGCCCCGCCGCACCGAGTCGAAGGTCCTAGATCGACCCGCGGCCTTCGGGTCGGCTCGCGGTCGCAGGGTTCGGCTCGCGGTCGCTGGGTTCGGCTCGCGGTCGCAGGGCAGCGACCAACTTCGTATACCCATTCTCGGGCCTGGGGGCGAGTGTCTTCCGAGCCATACACGCCTGTGGAATACGAGCGGTCCGGGGGCGGGTCCCCTTGGTTCGTATTCCACCGACATGCATCAACCAGAAGTGTGGTCGTGCCGGGCCCGGAAATGGGCATACGAACGATCGCCGGCGCCGGGCGCAGGTCAGGCAGAGGCGGCGCTCGGTGCGAGGGCGGCAGCAGATGCCGAGCCGATGGCTTCGTCGTAGATCGACTCGATCGCCCGGACCATCAGCTCGACGCAGAAGCGCTCGTGGACGAGGTCGTGGGCGTTGCGGGCCAGCGTGTCCGCGAGCGGGTGGTCCCGGAGCAAGCGCGCGATGGAACCGCCGAGCGCTGCCGCATCGTGCGGTGGGACCAGCAGCCCGGTGACCTCGTCCTCGATCATCTCGGGGATGCCGCCGACGTTCGTCGCGACGACCGGCCGCGACAGGGCCATCGCCTCGAGGATCGACAGGCCCTGCGCCTCGCGAAACGACGGCAGCACCGCGACGTCCAGCGCGGCGGTGACCGCGGGGACGTCGTCGCGACGGCCGGTGAAGACGATGCGCTCGGCGACCTCGGGCCCGAGCTCCGCCGCCTGGGCCTCGAGTGCCTCGCGGCGGCTGCCTTCGCCGATGACGAGCAGCGTCGCGGTCGGGAACTCGGCGAGGACGATCGGCCACGCCTCGAGCAGCGTCGGGTGGCCCTTCTCCGGTTCGAGCCGCGCGACGACCCCCACGATTGGCCCCGACTCGGGCAGCCCGTACTCCTCGCGGAGGGTGCAGCAGGCCTCCTGCTGGTCGTACCGATCGAGGTCCACGCCGTTGTAGATGAGCGTCACCGGCGGCCCGTTTCGGCCCTCGTCGGCGATCTTGCGGACGTTCGCCTGGGAGACCGCGATCAGGTGGTCCATCCGCGGCGTCAGCGCGGCGAGCAGATCGCGGTCCTCGTTCGAGCGGACCCGCGAGGAGTGGACCGTCCCGACGACGAGCGGCCGCTTCCCGCCACGCTCGGCGACGCGCCACGCGGCGCGGGTGCCGACGATCTCGGCGCGATACATGTGGTTGTGGACGACGTCCGCGCCGACCGCGGCGAGATGCGCCGCGACGGCCTCGACCGCGTCAGCGTCCGCGGCCTCTCCCTCGAGCGCCGGGTCCGGTTCGAGGACGCAGACCGGGACGCCGAGGCGCTCGAGCTTTCGGACGCCCGCGCCGCCGGACAGCGACAGGACGGAGACCTCGTAGCGCTCGCGATCGATCCGCGAGACGAGGTTGTAGAGGTGCTCCTGGGCGCCGCCGTTCGAACCCGTTGCGAGGACTTCGACGACGCGCACGCGCTGCCGGCCGCCCGGCAGCGGGAACCGGATGACCGGCTCCGAACAGGGATCGTTCATTCGGGACAGCGCACGAGGATGCGCTGGATCGGCTCGTCGCGCGCGCCCCAGTCGTACTTGTACGACTCGTCGCCACGGAGGAAGTCGAGCCGCCGCTTCCCCGCCGCGATCGCGCGCTGCAGGTAGCGCGCGGTCATGACGACACCCGGCGACA
The DNA here is from genome assembly GCA_035649355.1 of Candidatus Polarisedimenticolia bacterium. GTDB lineage: Bacteria > Chloroflexota > Limnocylindria > Limnocylindrales > CSP1-4 > UBA5189. The sequence continues at coordinate 1,280 of DASRJS010000030.1, read as the reverse complement.
GGTCTCGGGCGTCAGGGTCGATGCCGGCGTTGTAGTACAGGTAGCCGTCCGCGGTCTCGAAGTGAACGCCCGCGGCGATCCGCCGGCCGGCGACGGTGAGGAAGACCAGGCGGAGAGCGCCGTCGGGACCGAAGAGGTCGAACAGCCGACGGAAGAAGATGTGGCTCTGGTCGCCGCCCGGGGTCTTCGGGAAGAGCCCGTCCGCGCCCCAGCGCTTCTGGTGCAGCTCGATGAAGGCGGCGAGGTCGGTCGCCGGGTCGAGCGAGTCAACGAGCTCGACGGGTCCGGCGTCCTCGGCGCGTCGGAGCTTGCGCCGGATCTCGTGTCGGGTCTTCTTCTCGAGCGTCGCGAGGTAGGCGTCCCAGCCACCGTCCTCGGGGAGCGTCACCACGGGACAGACATCCTCGCGCTCGGCGTTCAGCGTCCAGCCCTCGTCGATCTCGCGCCGCCCGAAGGCCACGGTCAGGGCGTCGGCGAAGGCATCGCCACAGCGCAGGCGCCGGAGATCGACGGCATCCCAGGGCTCGGGATGGTCGTGGTCGGCCTTCGAACCGTGGCCCAGCTCCGTGGCAAGCGCCTCCGCGATCTCGGGTGCGTTCGCCGGGTCGCCGAGGACGGTCGCGTAATCGGCGTGGTAGGTGGCCCCGAAGAAGATTGTCTTCGCGGTCGGCGCGACGGCCGTCAGGTCCGGCGCGTGGCCGTGTCGGAGGGTCGTATGCGTGGCCGCATCGCTCGGCTCGACCTGGTGGCGATGCATGAGCGGCACGATCGCGACGAGGTTGCCGTCCGCGGCGCCACCGGCCTCGACGATCGCGAGCGTCTGCTCGTGGGCATTCGAACCGTAGGCATCCCACCAGGCCCGGTGGAAGGCCCAGCTCGAGAACGGGGTGGCCATCGGGTTGGCGGCGGCGAGGCGATCCCAGTCGGCGGCATCGATCGTATCGAACGGGCGTCGCTCCGCACGCAGGCGGCTCGAACCGGCCGGCGCCGCGGATGGGGAGAGGAGCTCGTCCGGACAGGCCGGCTCCGTGTCGACGTTCGCCACGATCACGTGGCCGAGCATAGCATCGGAGCCCGGATTTCCTTGCGGGCTCAACGTTCTGGCGCGCCTAGCGGTTCGTTCTGGCGGCCCAGGCGGCGATTGGGAGCAGCAGCAGCGGAACGCTGGCCAGGGCACGGTCCAGCGGCAGGTCCCAATGCGTTGCGGCGATCAGGTATTGCGGCCAGTAGCCCCACAGCGCGAGGGAGATCGCGCCGAGGACCGACACCGTCAGCCACCA
>DASRJS010000029.1:0-43066 GCA_035649355.1 Candidatus Polarisedimenticolia bacterium | reverse complement strand
AAGATCGTGTGGAAGCGGGCGATGTCCTTGCCGATGACGTGGAGGTCGGCGGGCCAGTAGCGCTTGAAGGCCGCCTCGTCATCCGGGAAGCCGGCACCGGTGATGTAGTTGATGAGGGCGTCGTACCAGACGTAGATCGTGCCGGCCTCGCGGTCCCATGAGCCGTCCTCGCGCCGCGCGGTCTGGCCGTCCTCGCCGATCGGGAATGGGATGCCCCACGTCGCGCCCGCGCGGGAGATCGAGAAGTCCTCGAGGCCCTGGCGGATGAACCCGAGCATCTCGTTCCGGCGATAGTCGGGCTGGACCGCGTCGGGATTGTCGAGGAACCACTTCTCCAGCCGCTCCTGGTACGCGGAGAGTCGGAAGAACCAGTTCCGCTCGGTCAGCCACTGAAGCTTGACGTCGGGGTGGCTCGGGCATTGCCAGCCGTTCGCGGTCTCGAGCAGGTCCGAATTGGCTTTGAAGCCCTCGTTCGGGCAGTACCAGCCCTCATAGGTCCCGACGTAGATGTCGCCGTTGGCGTGGGCGCGCCGAACCATTTCCTGCGCCGAGCGGACGTGGTCCGCGTCGGTCGTCCGGATGAAGCGGTCGGGCGAGATCCCGAGGGCGCCTTCGGCTTCGACGAACTGCTCGACCATCGCGTCAACGAACGCCTTTGGTTCGAGCGACTCCTCGGCAGCGCGCATGGCGATGTTCACCGAATGCTCATCGGTCCCGGTGAGGAAGCGCGTGTCGTCGCCCTTGAGCCGATGCCAGCGCGCGATGACGTCGGCGCCGATGACCTCGTACAGCGTGTGGAGGCCGGGCTTATGGTTCGCGTAGGCGATCGCGGTCGTCAGGTAGTAGCGGGAACGGTCAGGCATGAGTCGTCCTGCTTCGGGTGCGGGCGTTGGCGCGCGCAGCGAGGCGCGCAGAACGGCGTGGCGGTCGCCGCTCCGAGGCTGGTGCTGGACCTACCTCGCGGACGACCGCCCGGGCATCGCCATGCGGCTCCCGAGCGACATCGCGCCGATCATAGCCGGTCGTGCTCGAGAGCCGACGATCAGTCGTCGGCGACGACGATGACCTGGTCGCCGGCGCCGAGCGTGATCCGCTCTGACTTCGGCGGGTTGACGCGAACCCCGTAGTTGGCGCCCGCGTCCGCCGCCAGGGCCGCTCGGCGGTAGCCGATCGCGATCTCGCCCTGTCGCCGGCCGGCCTCGACGAGCGTCGCGACCGTTGTCTCGGCGCCGGGCTCCACGTACGCCTCGGCCGGACGGAGGTAGATCTCCGCACCCTCGGCATCGAACAGGTCGGCAAAGACCGCATTGAGCGCCTTGGTACCGGCGATCTGGGCGATAAGCAGGCTGACGAGCCGGTCGCTGACGATGAAGTCGTCGGCCCGGGCAACCTCGGCCAGTGCGCGGTTCCGGATGTCGAGCATCTCGGACACGATCGTGAACCGCCGGCTCCCACGCGAGGCGATCTCGCGGAGGTGCAGGAGCGTCATGAGCGTCCGGGCGTCCGCACGTTGGGCGTCGAGGCGGTCCGAGTAGCAGAGGATGATCACGTGGTCGTAGCTCGGCACATCAAGCGCGTCGAGCAGGCGTCGGTCAGTGGTGTCGCCACGCGCGGAGGTCACCGTCGCGCTACGGGCCACAGCGGCGGCATCCGCGACGTCGGCCTCGAACCGGTCGTCGTCCGCCACGACGTGGATCGTGGAACGTGACGGCACATAGCCGTCGAGCTCGCGGATGATCAGCGGCGCCCGCCAGTTCCAGCCCAGGACGAGCGTCCGCTCAGGGGTTCCAACCGCGCCGCCCGTGCGCGCTCGAATCAGGGACTCATCGATCGCCGGCGGCTCGGCCAGCGGCCGTGCGGTGTCGTCGTCTTCGGCAATGACGATCAGACGGTCGCCGGCCTCCAGCGCCGTCGACATCGGCGGGTTGAGGCGGCTCTCGCCGCCCGCCTGTTGGTGCCCGATGACCGTCGCGTTTTCGAAGCCGAGCAGCGCGTCGCCGAACGAGCGACCCGCAAGCGGGCCCGGTTCGACGAAGTAGATCTCGTCGCCGGCGAAGTCAAGGAGCTCCGTGTAGACGACCGACAGCCCCGCCTGGCGGCACGTCTGGGCCGTGATGCGCGCAATGAGGTCGCCGCCGACGATGAGCTCGACCTCGTCACCGCCGATCATCTTCGCGACCTCGACGTTCTTCGGGTCCCGGATCTCGGCGACGATGTGGTACGGCGTGGCACGGCGGTTCGGGTGCTTCGTGATCGCGAGGATCGTCTTGATCGTGTCGGCGTCGGGCTCGTCCGTGTCCGGCGCCAGGAGGACGATCGCTCGAGCGGCGTGGATCCGGGCGATCTCGAGGTCGGCCAGGTCCATCGGCCGGCCGGAGCGGCACACGATCCTGGTCCGGCCGGTCGAGCCGACGCGGTCGCGGATCGCGTCCTCCATCTCGACCTTGTCGGCCTCGGCGAGGACGACGATTGCGTCGCGGCGGCGGCTCGCCGAGCCCGCGACGAGCTCCGAGAGCACGGCGAACACCTGCTGCGACCAGCCAAGCACGACGATGTGGTCCTGCTCGATGACCTGCGAGCGACCCTTCCGCAGCTCGGCGATCTTCGCCTCGATGCCGGTGTTGATGACGCCGATCAGGGCACTGATGACGAAGATCCCGCCGAACGTGATCAGGAGCATGGCGCCGAGGAAGCCGAATGAGCCCGTGTCGCCGCCCATCGTCCCCGAGTCGAGCGTCCGCAGGAGGCTCATCCAGATGACGTCGGCAAGGCCGAGGTCCTGGTCGCGGGCGGCCCCGATGATGACGACGATCACGGAGATCAGGAGGATCAGCAGCGTCGAGACGACGAACAGCCCGGCGATCAGCGCAACCGTGCCGCGGGCCATGAAGTTGTCGAAGGCGTAGCGCAGGCGGTCCCTCAGCGTCGGCTCCACGGCTCGCTCCTCAGTGCCGGAAGTGGCGTCTCGCGGTGATGAGCATTGTGCCGCCGGCCTCGTTCACCAGGAGCGTGATCTTCGCGTCGTTGATCGAGCCGCCGGGCTGCACGACGGCGGTCACGCCCGCTTCGAGGCAGACCTCGACCGCATCCGGGAACGGGAAGAACGCATCCGAACCGCAGGCCGCGCCGCGGAGGGCGTCGTCGCCTGCGAAGCGGCGCGCTTTCTCGACGGCCTGGCGAGCGGCGTCGACCCGCGAGACCTGGCCCGAGCCCATGCCGATGAGGGCGCCGTCCTTCACGAGGGCGATCGCGTTCGAGCTGAGGCCGCGGACGAGGCGCCAGGCGAGCTCGAGGTCGCGCCGCTCCGCGTCGGTGGGGCCGCGGTCGGTGATCGTGATCCACTCGGACGGGTCGTCGGCCAGGATGTCCGGACTCGAGACGAGGATGGCCCCGCCCGCGCTCCGGATCGACGCCGTGTTCGACGGCCACGGCGGCGGCTCGTCGTTGCCGAGCTCCGCATCAACGAGCAGACGCAGGTTCGGCTTCGTGGCGAGCACCTCGCGTGCCGCGTCCTCGTAGGCCGGAGCGACGACGACCTCGAGGAACAGCGAGGTCAGCCGCTCGGCGAGCTCGCGGTCGACCCGCCGGGTGACCGCGACCACGCCACCGAAGGCCGAAACCGGATCACCCGCGAGCGCCGCATCCCAGGCCCCGGTGATCGTCTCCCGCTCGGCGGCGCCGCACGGGTTCGTGTGCTTCACGATCACGCATGCCGGGCCCCTGAGCGAGCGCCCCACAGCCGCGGCCGCAGCCGCGTCGAGGACGTTGTTGTACGAGAGGGCTTTGCCCTGCAGCGGTGGCTCGCCATTCGCGAACAGGCCGCGCTCGGCGCCGTGGCCGATGCGCCGGTAGCGCGCGGCAAGCTGGTGCGGGTTCTCGCCGTAGCGCAGCGTCTCGACCTTCTCGAGCGGGACCGTCAGCCGATCCGGGAACTGGTCCTCGGATCGGGGCATGCCGGGCCAGGACGGCAGGACGACGCCGTCCGCGTCCATGAAGCACGGCAGCTCGGCCGCAATCCGGGCGTCGTATGCGGCGGTCAGTCGAAACGCTTCGACCGCCAGCGCCGAGCGGAGCTCGATCGGGACGCCGCCGTTGGTTCGAAGCGCCTCGACCACGAGCTCGTACTGCGCCGGCGCCGTGACGACAGCCACCGAACCGTGGTTCTTCGCGGCCGCACGGATGAGCGCCGGGCCGCCGATGTCGATCTGCTCGACGACGTCGCCGAGGTTTCCGCCGTCCCGTTCGACCGCGTTCGCGAACGGGTAAAGGTTGACGACGACGAGCTCGAACGGCGCAATGCCGGCGTCGGCGAGCGCGCCCCGGTGCGAGTCCAACCGCTGATCGGCAAGCACCCCAGCGTGGATCCGCGGATGGAGCGTCTTCACCCGCCCGTCGAGCATCTCCGGGAAGCCGGTGACGGCCGCGACATCGGTCACCGGGAGGTCGGCCGCGCGCAGGGCGGCCGCGGTCCCGCCGGTCGACACGAGCTCGAAACCGAGGTCCACCAGCGCGCGCCCAAGCTCGTGCAGGCCGGTCTTGTCCGAGACCGCGAGCAACGCCCGCCGAGTCGCGGGCGGCGTTCTGCCGGTGCGCTCGGCGAGGATGCGGGCCACGGTCGGCGGCAGCAGGCGATGCTCGACCGCCTTGATCCGCTCGTGGAGGCTCGCTTCGTCGTCGCCCGAGAGGACCGGTACGGCTTCCTGGGCGACGATCGGACCACCGTCGAGGGTCGCGTTGACGACGTGGACGGTCGCACCGGTCACCCGCGCGCCGTGCGCCAGCGCGTCGCGCACGGCGTGGGCGCCGGGGAACGCCGGCAGGAGCGACGGGTGCGTGTTCAGGATCCGATCCGGGTAGGCCGCGAGCGTCGCCGGGCCGATGATCCGCATGTACCCGGCGAGGACGACCAGGTCCGGTGCCACCGCGCCAAGCGTCGCCGCGAGGCGATCGTCGTCGCCGCCCGGGACGAGCGCCGTCTCGATCCCCTGCTCTGCCGCCCATTCGAGCGCCGGGCAGGCTCGATCGGCGAAGACGAGGACGATCTCGCCGCCGAGGGCGCCGCGAACGGCGGCATCGTGGAGGGCCCGCAGGTTCGAGCCGGTGCCCGAGACGCCGACGGCGATCCGGCCGCTCACCCGCCCGACGCGTCCGCGAAGCGGAGCGGAGCTTCCGCGTAGCGCACTCCATCGAGGCTCGCGGTCTCGTCCACCTCGCCGACGACGGCGCCCGGCGTGCCCGCCGCATCCACCGCCTCGAGCACCGCCGCGACCGTGGCCGCGTCTGGTGGGACGACGAGCAGCATTCCGAGCCCGCCGTTGAAGGTTGCCCGCAGCTCAGGTCCGGCCACGCCGCCGAGTGCCCCGAGCACCTCGATGATCGCCGGCATCCGCCAGCGCGACGGATCCAGCCTGACGCCGAGCTCCGGCCCGACCGCACGCGGCGCGTTCCCCGGCAGTCCCCCGCCGGTGACGTGCGCGACGCCGTGCAGGTCACCGCCCGCGGCTCGCGCGACACGGCGCGCCGCCAGGACCGCCCGCGTGTAGATCCGCGTTGGCGTGAGGAGGACCTCGCCGAGCGTTGCCAGCCCATGCTCCGGCTCGGCGGCCAGCGTTGCGATCCGGATGTCCTCTCCGAGCGTCCGCTCGAGCTGCTCGCTGAACGGCCGCTCCAGCGGCAGCTCCCATTCCGCGAGGAGGCCCCGGACGAGCGAATAGCCGTTCGAATGGAGGCCGGACGAGGCGAGGCCGATGACGATGTCGCCGGCTCGCGCGGCGCTCCCGTCCAAGAGATCGTCGCGTTCGGCGAGGCCGATGCACGTGCCCGCGAGATCGAACGTGCCCGTCTCCATCAAGCCCGGGTGCTCGGCCGTTTCACCGCCGATGAGCGCGCAGCCGGCCTGCCGGCAGCCCTCGGCGACGCCACCGACGAGCGCCGCGACCGCTTCGGGCTCGAGACGGCCGACCGCGACATAGTCGAGGAACGCCACGGGCTCGGCCCCAGTGCAGACGACGTCGTCGGCGCACATCGCGACGAGATCGATGCCGATCGTGTCCCAGCGCCCGAGCGCCTGCGCGATCGCGGTCTTCGTGCCGACGCCGTCCGTCGAGGAGACGATGACCGGCTCGCGGTAGCCCGGCGGGATCGCGATCGCGCCGCCATAGCCACCGAGATCGCCGAGCACCTCCGGCCGCCGGGTCGAAGAGATCGCCGAGCGCATGAGCTCGACGGCCCGCTCGCCGGCCTCGACGTCGACGCCGGCCCGCGCGTACGCCGGGCGAGCCGCCGGACCCTTGCCGCTCACGGCCTCAACCGGTCGCCACCGGCGTCTCGAGGATGAACTTCCGCGCTTCGACGTCGTACGGGACCGGCTCCGGGTAGTTCCCGTCGAAGCAGGCGAAGCAGAACCGTTCGTACGGTAGGTCGAGCGCGGCAAGGACGCCCGTAATCGAGAGGTAGCCGAGGGAGTCGGCGCCGATGAACTCGCGGATCTCGTCGACCGACTGGGTCGCCGCGATCAGCTCCTTCGAGACCTGCGTGTCGATGCCGTAGAAGCACGGGTGGTAGATCGGCGGGGCGCTGATCCTGACGTGGACCTCGGCCGCGCCGGCCCGCCGCAGCAGCTCGACGATCTGCTTGGTCGTGGTCCCGCGGACGATCGAATCGTCCACGACCGTCAGGCGTTTGCCGCGGACGACCTCGCGGATCGGGTTGAGCTTCATCGTCACGCCGCGGTGGCGCAACGTCTGCGACGGCTGGATGAACGTCCGGCCCGTGTAGCGGTTGCGAACGAGGCCCTCGCGGTATGGGATCCCGGAGGCCTCCGCAAAGCCGGCTGCGGCCGGCGCGCCCGTGTCCGGAACGGGCATGACGAGGTCCGTCTCAGTCGGATGCTCGAGGGCGAGCCGCATGCCCATCCGCCGTCGCGCCTCGTAGAGATTGCGGCCTTCCATGACCGAGTCGGGACGGGCGAAGTAGATGAGCTCGAACACACATAGCGACGGAGTCGCCTCAGCGAAACGGACCGAGCGCGGCGCTTCGCCCGAGCGGAGGATGACGAGCTCACCGGGCTCGACGTCGCGGACGTACTCCGCGCCGACGATGTCGAGCGCGGTCGTTTCCGACGCGAGGATCCAGCCGCTGCTCGCCGGGTCGTCCTCGCTCCAGAGGCCCTCGATCGCGAAGCTGCCCCCGCCCGTGACGTCTCGGATCCGCCCGAGGACGAGCGGCCGGAAGCCATGGGGATCGCGGACGCCGATGATCCGATCGTGATCGAGGACGACGAGCGAATACGCCCCGCGAACGCGCGGCAGGACCTGCATGAGCGCCTCGACCGTGTCCGCCGCGGGCTCGTCGGCGAGGAGCGCCGTCAGGAGCTCGGTGTCGGTGGATGCGGGGAGCCGGGTTCGGCCTCCGGAGAGCTCGTTGAGCAGCTCGCGCGTGTTCACGAGATTGCCGTTGTGACCGATCGCGAGGGCTCGACGCGGGCCGAGGCGGAGCGTCGGCTGGGCGTTCTCCCAGATCGTCGAGCCGGTCGTCGAATAGCGGCAATGCGCGATCGCGAGGTCACCCCGAACGCCGGACAGGTTGCGTTCATCGAGGACCGCCGAGACGAGCCCGAGGTCCTTGTAGAGGAACAGCTCGCGGCCGTCGCTCACCGCGAGCCCGGCGGACTCCTGGCCGCGGTGCTGGAGAGCGAACAGCCCGGTCGAGGCGACCGCGGCCGACGCGACCCCCGAACCGGGCGGCAGGCAGGCGCCGACGATGCCGCACATCTCAGGCCTGGCCCGTCCAGCCGAGCGCGCGGCCGAGGCCGTGCTCCCAGGCGTGCGCGAGGTCCTTGACCGCGACATCGATCGCGTCAGCGACGCCCGCGCCGCGTTCTTCCGCGGCGCCGGTCGCGCCGGCCCCGACGAGCTCGGCGAAGAGCCGGGCGCCGCCGACGACACCCAGGGTCTCCACGGGCAAGCCGTGCTGCCGGGCGAGCAGCGCGAGTGCCGGAGCGTGGCGAGGCCGCGACGTCACGACGACCCGCGACGGGCTTTCGCCGAACAGGTCCGCCGCCGGTGACGCCGACACGGGGACGCGCACACGGGCACCGCGGCCACCCCAGATCGCGCACTCGGCCAGGGCCACGGCGAGGCCGCCGCCGGAGACGTCCTGGGCGGAACCCAGGAGGCCTCGCTCGGCGGCGTCGCGGAGGAACCGCTGCAGGCCGGCCTCTCGGGCAAGATCGATCGCGGGTGGACCGTCGCCGGCCGCGGTCCCTGCGAGAGCCGCATAGTCACTGCCCGCGAGTCCCGGTCCCGCCTCACCGACGAGCAGGATCGTGTCACCGTCCGCCGCGAACGCCGGGCGAACGAGCCGTGAAACGTCATCGAGCAGCCCGACGACTCCGATCTCGGGCGTCGGCAGGATCGTGCCGCTCGGCGACTCGTTGTAGAGCGAGACGTTGCCCCCCGTCACGGGCAGCCCGAGGGCCCGGCACGCGTCGCCGAGCCCGCGCACGGCCTCCTGGAGCTGCCAGAACGCCTCTGGCCGCGTCGGGTCACCGAAGTTCAGGCAGTTCGTGACGCCGAGCGGCCGCGCGCCGGTGAGGCTGACGTTGCGTGTCGCTTCGGCGACGCTCATCGCGGCCCCAAGCCAGGGATCGAAACCGCCGACCCCCGCGTTCGCGTCCGTCGCCGCGACGAGCGCCTTCGACGTGCCCTTGACCCGGAGGACCGCGGCGCCCTGGCCGGGACCGGTCACGGTGTTGACCTGGACTGTCGAGTCGTACTGTTCGAAGACCGGCCGTCGCGAGGCCAGGTTCGACGAGCCGAGCAGCGCGAGCAGCACCGCACCGGGATCCATGCCCCGCTCCGGAAGCCCGTCCTGGACGGTGTTCGGCACGCCCGGGGCGGGAGCGGCGCGACGGCGCTGCGGCGGCGCCGCGAGTCGCTCGTGGACGATCGCGTCGGACGTCAGGGCCGGGGCCGGGATGCGTGCCAGCTCACGACCCTCGGCGTCGACGACCGTGATGTCGCCGTCGTCCGTGACGCGCCCGATGACCGCCCACGGCAGCGCCCAACGCTCGCAAACCGCGGCCACGGCCGCGAGCCGCTCCTCGCGGACGATCGCGAGCATCCGTTCCTGCGATTCGGAGATGAGGACCTCGAACGGCGCCATGCCGGGCTCGCGCCTCGGGATCGCCTCGAGCTCGATCCGGATGCCCGTCCCGGCGCGGTCTGCCGTCTCGGACGTGGCACAGGTGATGCCGCCCGCACCCAGGTCCTGGAGGCCCTCGACGAGTCCGCCTTCGATGAGCTCGAGCGACGCTTCGATGAGCAGCTTCTCGGCGAACGGGTCGCCGACCTGGACGGACGGCCGCTTCGAAGGATCGTCATCGCCGAACGTCGCCGATGCGAGCACCGACGCACCGCCGATGCCGTCGCGACCGGTCGTGCTGCCGAACAGGACGGCGAGATTCCCGGGACCCGGCGCCGCCGCCCGTGTGAGATGCCGCTCCTCGAGCAGCCCGATCGCCATGACGTTGACGAGCGGGTTCCCGGCATACGACGGGTCGAACACGAGCTCGCCGCCGACGGTCGGCACGCCGACGCAGTTGCCGTAGCCGCCGACTCCGCGGACGACGCCGTCAACGAGCAGCCGCGTCCTCGCCTCGCTTGGATCGCCGAACCGGAGGGCATCCAGCACCGCGATCGGCCGGGCGCCCATCGTGAAGATGTCCCGGAGGATGCCGCCAACGCCCGTGGCGGCGCCCTGATACGGCTCGACGGCGCTCGGGTGGTTGTGGGACTCGATCTTGAACGCCACGGCGAGCCCGTCGCCGATCGAGACGACGCCGGCGTTCTCGCCCGGCCCGGCGACGACGCCATCGCCGCCGGTCGGCAGCGTTCGCAGCAACGGCTTCGAGCTCTTGTACGAGCAATGCTCGCTCCACATCACGCTGAACATCGCGAGCTCGAGGTCGTTCGGGCTCCGGCCCAGGCGTTCGACGATCGCCGTGAGCTCGTCATCGGTCAGGCCGAGGCTGCGATGGAGCGCGACGTCCGTGGGCGCCGGGTTCACGGTCACGACTTCGGCGATCGTCATGCCCCGCCACCCACGAGCACGGGTGCCGCTGCGCGCTTGGCCGCGGCCCCAACGAACGAGCGGACGATCCCGAAGCCGTCCCTCGAACCAAGGATCGCCTCTGAAGCGCGTTCGGGATGGGGCATCAGCCCCGCGACATTCCCCGTGGCGTTGAGGACGCCGGCGATCGCGCGCAGCGAGCCGTTCGGGTTTGAGATGCGGTCGCCCTCGGCGGCAGCTTCGCCCTCGGCCGTCGCGTAGCGGAAGAGGACCTGGCCGTCGCGCTCCAGGGTGTCGAGCGTCGCGTCGTCGGCGAAGTAGCAGCCCTCGCCGTGGGCAATCGGGAGGCGCATCGGCCGGCCGCGATCGAGGCCGCTCGTGAACGGCGTGTCGGTCCGTTCGGCGACGATGCGCACCTCGCGGCCGAGAAATCGCAGGTCTCGGTTGCGGAGCAGCGCTCCGGGGACGAGACCCGCCTCGGCCAGGACCTGGAAGCCGTTGCAGATGCCGAGGACGAGGCCGCCGTTCGCCGCGAAGTCCGCGACCGCCCGCATGACCGGGCTGAACCGCGCGATGACGCCGGCGCGCAGGTAGTCGCCATATGCGAAACCGCCCGGGAGGATCACTCCGGCGACGCCGTCGAGCGTTGGCGACTCGTGCCACAGCTCAACGGCCTCCGCCCCGGCCAGCTCAACCGCATGGAGCGTGTCGCGATCGCAGTTCGAGCCCGGGAAGACGACAACGCCGATTCGGGTCATCGGCCGGGCTCCCCGCTCGTGGTCGACGATGTCGACATCAGGAGCTCCACGGCGGCCGCCTCGATCAGCGGGTTCGAAAGCAGTTCGCCGGCCAGGCGCTCGACGACGCCGCGGGCCGTCAACTCATCCACGGCTTCCACGGTCAGCTCCACGCGCCGGCCCACCCGGACCGCCGAGACCCCCGTGACCCCAAGGTGACCGAGCGCACCCTCCACGGCCCGGCCCTGCGGGTCGAGGATGCCCGGCTTCGGGGTGACGTTGACGGCGTAGCGGAACGTCGCGCTCACGCGATCACATCCTCGGCGAGGTAGCGCTCGAACGAGCCGCCGGTGATCCGTTCGAACGCTTCGACATACCGGGCCCGCGTGCCTGCGACGACGTCTTCCGGCAGCTCCGGCCCGGGCCCCGTCTTGTCCCACGGCTGGGCCTCGAGCCAATCGCGCACGAACTGCTTGTCGTAGCTCGGCTGCGGGCCTCCCGGTTCGTACGCGGCGGCGTCCCAGAAGCGCGACGAGTCGGGTGTCATCACTTCGTCGATGAGGATGAGCTCGCCGGTCTCGGACTCGAGGCCGAGCTCGAACTTCGTGTCCGCGAGGATGATCCCGGCGGCTTCACAGGTTGCCGCGCCTGCTGCGTAGAGCCGCAGCGCGATGTCCCTCGCGGCCTCGGCGATCGCGCCGGCACGCTGACTGCCGAACGGCCCGGCCAGCTCATCGACCATGGCATCGAAGTCGATGTTCGCATCGTGCTCGCCGGTCGGTGCCTTCGTCGCCGGCGTGAAGATCGGCTCCGCGAGGCGCTCGCTTTCGAGAAGGCCGTCTGGCAGCGGGATCCCGCAGATCCCGCCGGTTGCGCGGTAATCCTTCCAGCCCGAACCGGCGACATAACCGCGAACGACGAGCTCGACCGGGAGGACGGTGACCCGCCGGCAGAGCATCATCCGGCCCCGCAGGTCGGCGGCAACGGCTGCCGGGACCGTTTCGGGAGGCACGTCGTCCGGATCGGTGGAGGCGAGGTGGTTCGGAACGATGCCGTCCGTCGCACTGAACCAGAAGCGCGACAGCCCGGTGAGGATCCGGCCCTTGTCGGGGATCACAGTCGGCAGGACGACATCGAAGGCGCTGATCCGGTCCGACGCGACGAGCAGGATCCGGTCATCCCCGACCGAATAGAGGTCGCGGACCTTGCCCGACCGCAGGAACGTCCCGGCGATCACGCGCTCGCTCCGGCCGACACGAGTCGATCGAGGCGGGCGATGACCTCGGGCACGTGACGCAGGACCACTTCGTCGTCGAAGCAGGCCTCGAGCCGCTCGATGGTGAGCTTGCTCGCCACCGCGGGCTCGAGGGCCAGCAGCTCCCGCAGGGGTCGCCGTTCGTCAGCGGCCGCCAGGGCAGCGCGCTGGACGATTGCGTAGGCCTCCTCGCGCGGCAGCCCGGCATCTTCGATGAGCGCGAGCAGCACGCGGCTTGAGGCGTGCAGCCCGAGCCCGCGCTCGATGTTCTCGCGCATCCGCTCCGGCCGCACGATCAGCCCGTCGACGAGGTCCGCCATCAGCGCGAGCAGGTAGTCGAGCAGGATCGTCGCGTCCGGCAGGATGACCCGCTCGGCGCTGCTGTGGCTGATGTCGCGCTCGTGCCACAGGACCTGGTCCTCGAGGCCCGCCTGGGCGTGTCCGCGCAGGACTCGTGCGAGACCGGCGACGCGCTCGGAGCGGATCGGGTTGCGCTTGTGGGGCATCGCCGAGGAGCCCTTCTGACCCGCCCGGAACGGTTCCTGGAGCTCGCCGATCTCGGTGTGCTGGAGGTTCCGGATCTCGGTCGCGAAGCGCTCGAGGCTGCCACCGAGGATCGCGATCGCGGTCAGCAGCCCGGCGTGGCGGTCGCGCTGGACGATCTGGGTCGAGACGGGGTCGGCGTGAAGGCCCAGCTCGGCCAAGACCTCTGTCTCGACCTCCGGCCCGAGGTGGCTGTACGTCCCGACCGGGCCCGACAGCTTGCCGGTGCCGATCTCGTCGACCGCGGCCGCCAGGCGTTGCCGGCCGCGGTCGGCTTCGAATGCCCAGCCGGCGAGCTTGAGGCCGAGGGTGGTCGGCTCGGCGTGGACCGAGTGGGTTCGGCCCATCATCACCGTGGCTGCCTCGGTGCGGGCCCGTGCCGAGATCGCCGCGATCAGGCGGTCGCAGCCGCGCAGCAGCAGCTCGCCGGCCGCGCGGAGCTGCAGCGCGAGCGCCGTGTCGACGACGTCGCTGCTCGTCAGGCCGTGGTGGAGATAGCGTCCGTCCGCACCGACACGCTCGGCGACCTGGCTGACGAACGCGATGACGTCGTGGTCGGTCGTCCGTTCGAGCTCGGCGATCCGCTCGACGTCGACGCTTGCCTTCGACTCCAGGTTGGCTGCGGCGGCGGCGGGAATGAGCCCGCGGCGGGCCTCGACGCGCGCGACGGCGAGCTCGACCCGGAGCATCGCCTCGAAGCGCGCCTGGTCCGTCCAGAGCGCCCCCATCTCGGGCCGCGTGTAGCGCGGGATCATCGGCCGGCTCCAACGACCGCGGGAACCGCGGCGTCTGCGGCGATGTCGTGGCGGCGCTGGAGGCCTTCGAATGCGATCAGGTCCGCGGCCTGCTCCGCCGCGTCCCGCGCGGCACCGAGATCCGGGCCACGGCCCACGACGGTCAGCACCCGTCCGCCATTCGTCCCGAAGCCACCCTGCGGCCGGCCAACGGTGCCGCCGTGGAAGATGAGCGCGCCGGCCTCGCGCCCGGCCTCGATGCCGTCGATGGCCCGGCCTCGCTTCGGCGTCCCGGGATAGCCCTCGGCGGCGAGCACGATGCCGACCGCGGCGCCGGGCAGCACAGCAGGTCGGGCGTCCGGGAGCGCTCCCCGCGCGGCGGCGAGGAGAAGCGGCCCGATCGGGCCGGCGAGCCGCGGCAGGATCACCTGCGCCTCGGGGTCACCGAGCCGGGCATTGCACTCGAGCAGGCGTGGACCTTCCGAAGTGAGCATCAGGCCCGCGTAGAGGAAGCCGCGGAACGGCGTCCCCCGGCGCGCGAGCTCCGCAAGGATCGGCCGGTGGATCGTCTCGATCACCACATTTACCGCCGCGTCGTCGAGGTCCGGGAGCGGCGAGTACGCGCCCATGCCCCCGGTGTTCGGGCCGAGATCGCCGTCGCACAGCCGCTTATGGTCACGGGCGGCAGGCAGTGGCACGGCGATTCGGCCGTCGCAGATCGCGATGACGCTCGCCTCCCGGCCGTGCAGCCGTTCTTCGATAACCAGCGCCGGCGCCATGGGATCGCGACTTGCGAGGAAGGACGGTACGTGCTCGAGCGCGAGCTCGATATCGTCGTAGACGGTGACGCCCTTGCCGGCCGCCAGGCCGTCCTGCTTGAGGACGACGCCGTCACCGGACGCTCCGAGCTCGGACACGAACGCGCGCGCCGCAGCGACCTCGCTGCCACCGAACGCGCGAGCACGGGCCATCCGAACACCAGCTGCGTTTGCGATCTCGTGGCAGAACGCCTTCGACGTTTCGATCCTCGCCGCCGCCTGATCCGGCCCGAAGACGGCGATCCCGGCCGCCCGCAGCGCATCAGTGACCCCGGCGGCGAGCGGCCCCTCCGGCCCGACCACGACCAGCTCGACGCTGCGGGCCCTCGCCGCGACGACGACCGCTGCCGGTTCGAGCGGCTCCACGTCCGGCAGGCTGGTGGTCCTCGGCTCTTCGGCGATGCCTGCGCTGCCCGGCGCGACGAACACCGCGTTGATCCCGGGTTCCGCGGCCAGCTTCCAGGCCAACACGTGCTCGCGCCCGCCGGCGCCAACGATCAGCACTCGCGTCGGCATCACGGGCCTCATCCGACGGCCAATCCGGACCGCCGTCGAAGCGGCCGCCACGCCCGTTCGATCGTCTGCGTCCGCTCTGGTCCCACGGACAGGAGGACGATCGGGACGTTCGCGTACGCCTCGAGCGCGCTGACGTAGCGCCGCGCGTTCTCGGGCAGGTCGGCGAGCGTTCGAACGTCGTTGATCGGCTCTTCCCAGCCCTCGAACGATTCGTAGACGGGCACCGCGCGGGCGAGCAGGGCCCCGCTCGACGGCCAGCGATCGACGGGCCGGCCGTCGATCTCGTAGCTCGTGCAGAGCTGGATCGACTCGATGCCCGAAAGAATGTCCAGCTTGTTCAGCATGATCGAGGACACCGAGTTCACGGCGATCGCGTAGCGCAGCGGGACTGCATCGAACCAGCCGACGCGACGCCGCCGCCCGGTCGTCGTCCCGACCTCGCGACCCCGCGAGGCGATCCCTTCGCCGATCTCGTCCGTGAGCTCCGTCGGGAACGGCCCCGAGCCGACGCGCGTCGCATAGGCCTTCATCACGCCCATGACCTCGTCGACCTGGAGCGGCCCGATGCCACCGCCCGTGCAGGCGCCGCCGGCGACAGGGTTCGACGACGTGACGAACGGGTAGCTGCCGTGATCGAGGTCGAGCAGCGTGCCCTGGGCGCCCTCGAGGAGCACGTGCTCGCCGCGCGCGAGCGCCGACTGGACGAGCCAGGTCGCGTCGTCGAGGTGCGGCTCGAGGCGTTCGCCCCATGCCGCGGCCTCAGCGACGAGCGCCTCGATCTCGAACGTCCCGTCGCCCATCGCGTGCAGCGCGGCGTTCTTGTCCGGCAGGACGCGCGCGACGCGCTCGCGGATCGCCTCGCGATCGAGGAGGTCCTCCATCCGCAGGCCGAGCCGCCAGGCTCGGTCGCCATAGGTCGGGCCGATCCCGCGCCCGGTCGTGCCGACCTTTGAGTCGCCGAGCCGGCCCTCGTTCGCGCGGTCCAGGGCGACGTGGTACGGCATCGTCACGTGGGCAGAGCGGCTGACCCGGACGTTCTTTGTGTCGACGCCGCGGCCGGTGAGCATGTCGAGCTCGGAGATCAGCGTCGCGGGGTTCACGACGACGCCGCTGCCGATGACCGATGTGATGTGCGGGTAGAGGACGCCGGACGGCACGAGGTGGAGCTTCAGGGTCTCGTCGCCGACGACGACGGTGTGGCCGGCGTTGTCACCGCCCTGGTAGCGGACGACCATCGAGACGTGCTCGGCCAGGAAGTCGGTGGTCTTGCCCTTGCCCTCGTCGCCCCACTGGAGGCCGACGATGACCGTGGCGGGCATCAGCATGCCTCCGGCGCGGCGCCGGCCGGGCCGTCGGACATGAAAAGACCCCGGACCGATGATCCGGGGACCTGGTTAGACCTCTCCCGCGGCTGGCTGCTGACGGATCCACCGGCAGGAGCCCGGGTGCCCGGCCGCCTCACTGGACGACCCATGCGCCCTCCACGCGCGATCGCTTGACCTCCCTGTCCGAGCCGCCTGGGCGGTGGTTCGAGCGACGGGGGCGAGTATAGCAGCGGCGGCGCCTCTGGCGAACCCGGTGCGGACCCGGCTCGTATCCTGAGTCGATGAACGCCCTGCTCGGCGATCACCTCCGCGCAACGTTCTTCGTCGAGTACCAGGCCCTCCGCGAGCAGCTGCTCAACGCGCTGACGGACGAAGACCTCGAACGCTCCCTTGGCGGGACCACGCTGACCATCGGTGCGCTGTGCCGCGAGATCGGCGAGGTCGAGCAGTCGTACATCGACTCGTTCCGAACGTTCAGCCAGACGTTCGAGTATCGGCATCCGGACCCGGCGGTGGAACGCAGCGTGGCCGCGCTGCGCGCGTGGTGGGCCGCGCTCGATCGCGACCTCGAGGCGGCGCTCGACGCGATCGCGGAGGAGGACGTGGCTTCCGGCCGCCGGATCGAGCGGCCCGGCCAGTTCGCCCTCACGATCCCCGCACAGGCTGACGTCTATCGCGAGGCGCTGCTGATCTTCTATGCCAAGGTCAGCGTGTACCTGCGGGCCCAGGGCCGCCCGTTGCCGGGCGACTGGGACGACTGGATCGCCTGATCGCTGGGATCCAGCGGAGAGTCGCAGCAGAGTCGCAGCTAATTCGCGGGTGATCCCGGGTTGATCCGTGCGTGATCGCTGGCGAAGCCCTGCCTGCTACGGTCCCAGACGCCCGCCAGTGCTCCGCCGGCCCCGCCGTTCCGTCGAGGGCCCGACCCGCCGGGGCCGGCGAGCTGCCTCCGCCACGACCCGCCAACACGCAGGGCCGGCCCGTGACCCGTCGGTCGGCCAGAGGAGATTCGGACCGTGAACAAGGTCGTCCTGACCGGCCGCCTCACGCGCGACCCAGAGATGCGCGCGACGGCAACCGGCAAGCACGTCACGCAGTTCAGCATCGCAACCAATGACTACGCCGCCGGCAAGGAGCGCGCGGAGTACCACACGATCGTGACCTGGGACCGGCTGGCCGAGACATGCGGCCGCTATCTCGGCAAGGGCCAGCAGGTCGCCGTGGAGGGTCGCCTCCAGACGCGCAGCTGGGACGACGCGGCCGGCGCGCGGCACTGGAAGACGGAGGTCGTCGCCGGCCATGTCGAGATGCTGTCCGGGCGGCGCAAGAAGGACTACGCGGCCGAAACGGCCGCGGACGCGTTGACCGCCCAGGCCGACAAGCTCGGGATCGCCGCGGGCGATGACGACGAGGCGTCCGAGGATGGCGTCGCCGCCAGCGGCATCCCGGCCGACGAGCCGATCGCCGAGGAGGTCGCTGCCTGACGAGACCTCCCTTCCCCGCCTGATGCGGGTCACGCGGCGGTGTCGCTCCTCCCTCCGGCACCGCCGTCAGCCCGCGCCCGCGATCCTGCGATACTCGGCCGTGATGGCGGTCAGCCCAACCCCGCAGGCGATCGAGCCGAGCCTCCAGGAGCAGTTCGCGCCGCTGGGCCGCTGCTTCGGCTGCGGTCCGGCCAATCCCGACGGGCTGCACATTGGCAGCCGGCCGGATCCCGCAGATCCGTCGGTCCTCATCGCCGAGTTCCGCCCGAAGCCGCAGCACGAGGCGTTCGCCGGCGTCGTGAATGGCGGGATCCTCGGGACGCTGCTCGACTGCCATGCGAACTGGACGGCGGCCTGGGCCCTGATGCGGACCCGGGGCCTGGACCATCCGCCAACGACGGTCACGCTCGAGTTTTCGATCCGCCTGCGCCGGCCGACGCCATCGGACGCGCCCATCCAGCTGCGCTCGCGCGTCAGCGAGCAGACCGAGGATCGCGCCACGATCGACGTCGAGATCTCGTCCGGCGGCGTGATCACCGCGAACGGCAGCGGGGCGTTCGTGGCCGTCAAGCCGGGCCACCCGGCCTACGACCGCTGGTAGACGACCCGGCCGCTTGACCCGGCTAGACCCTGAGCTCGAAGAACGAGCCAGCGAGGATGAGGTAGACGAGGACCAGCAGGGCACCTTCGAGCCAGTTCGACTCGCCGTCGAGCGCGATGAGCGCGCTGATCCCGACCGCCGCACCCACGGCAGCCACCTCGAGCGGCGTGAACACGAGATCCATCGGCTGGCCGAGCAGCGCGCCTGCGATGACGAGCACCGGTGCGACGAAGAGCGCGACCTGGAGGCTCGATCCGAAGCAGACCGCCATCGCGAACTCCATGCGGTCCTTCGCCGCGAGCTGGACCGCCACGAGGTGCTCGGCGAGGTTGCCGATCGTCGGGACGAGGACGATGCCGACGAAGAACGCCGAGAGTCCGATCGTGTCGATGAACGGCTCGATCGACTCGACGAGGATCTCCGAGGCGACCGCGAGGAGGGCGGCCGCGGCGATGAGCACGCCGAGCGCGGTCCGGATCGACCATTTCGGGCCCTCATGAGCCTCGGCCGGGCTGTGCGCCCCGAGGGCGCGTTCCGGGTTCGTGAACTGCCAGATGAGCGACAGCCCGTAGCCGACGATCAGGATCACGGCAACGATCAGCGACTCCTCGCGAAGCGACGCCTCGTTCCGGCCGCCGCCGCTCAGGACGAAGATCGCGGGGACGAACATGCCGATCGCCGCGAGGACGAGCAGGGACGCGTTCGAGCCGGCGACCCGCTGGTCGAACTTCTGCGTTCCGTGGCGCAGGCCACCCACGAGGACGCTCGCGCCCAGGACGAGCAGCAGGTTGCCGATGATCGAGCCCGTGAGTGAGGCCTTGACGACCTCGATCAGGCCGGCCTGCAGCGCGAAGAACGCGATGATCAGCTCGGCGATGTTGCCGAACGTCGCGTTGAGGATGCCGCCGACGTGGGGTCCGGCAACCGCCCCGAGCCGCTCCGTCGCGAGGCCAACCGTGTAGGCGAGCCCGAGGATCCCGGCCGCTGCGACAACAAAGACGAGCGACGAATCCGCGTGCGCGGCGTTGAGCCCGAACGCCGCGACGCTGAGGGCGACCGACACGATGACGGCCGCCTGGCCGAGCGGCGTCAGGACACCGAGCACGGGCACGCGCGACAGGCCGCCCCGAGGCGCCGGTCCGGCGGTCATTGCCCGGCCGCCCGGCGCGCCGGCTCACCGTAGAGGCGCCGCCGCGGGATCCCGGTCCGAGCCGCGACCTGGCGCGCGGCAGCTGCTCGCCCGAGGCCGTCCACGACGAGTGCATCGACCTCCGCTCGGGCAGCGGCTTCGGCGGTCGCATCCGGCGCAGAGCCCGCGACCGCAACGGAAGAATCCCAGCCGACGACGATGACCGCTTCCCCGCGCGCGGGGATCTCGCCGCTCGCAACCCGGTCCGCGAGCTCGCCGAGCGTTCCGCGGACGATCTGTTCGTGCATCTTCGTGAGCTCGCGGCAGACCGCACCCGGCCGTCCCGCCCCGGCTGCTGCGGCAAGATCCGTTAGCGTGCCTCCGAGGCGATTCGCCGCCTCGAAGATGACGCTGCCGCGGCCATCCGCGCCGATCGCCGCCAGCCGTTCGCGGCGCTCCCGTCCGGAACGCGGCAGGAACCCTTCGAACGACCAGCGCGGACCGGCGAGCCCGGAACCGGTGACCGCCGCGAGCACCGCCGAGGCTCCCGGCAGCGGGACAACCTCACCGCCTTCGGAAGCCCACGCGGTCACGAGCGCGTCGCCGGGGTCGGACACGCCGGGCGTGCCGGCATCGGTCACGAGCGCAAGGTCCGCGCCCGCGCGCAGATGCGCGAGCAGCTCGGCGCCCCGGCGCGGACCGGATCGGGCGTGGTAGCTCACGGTCCGGGTCGAGATGGCGTTGCGGTCGAGCAGCCGTCGCGCCAGTCGGGTGTCCTCCGCCGCGATCAGCGGCACGGCCCGCAGGACCTCGAGCGCCCGCAACGTCACGTCCCCGAGGTTGCCGATCGGCGTCGCCACGACGAAGAGGCGGCCGCTCAACGACGCGCCGAGCCCGGCCGCCGGCGGGGATACAGGTAGTCGATGCCCGTCGTGCGCGGCCCGAGCTTCGCGATCGGTGGCACCTGGCGCTTGAACTCGGCGGCCGCAACCATGCCGTCGACGCGTTCGACGAGCGCCTGGTCGAACCCGAGCGCCGCGACCTCGTCGACCGGCAACCGCTTGTCGACCCGCCAGAACAGGATCCGATCCAGGACGGGATAGCTGAAGCCGCCCTCGGCCTCGTCGGTCTGGTCCGGCCACAGGTCGGCCGACGGCGCCTTCCGCAGGATCGCGTCCGGTACCCCGATCGCTGCGGCGAGCTGGCGGACCTGGCTCTTGTACAGGTCGCCGATCGGATTGAACGCCGACGCGGAGTCGCCGAACAGGGTTGTGTAGCCGATCAGCGTCTCCGTCTTGTTGCCCGTCCCGACGACGAGGCCGCGCCATGTCACCGAACGGTCGTAGAGGACCGCCATCCGCGCCCTGGCCATGAAGTTCCCGCGTCGCAACGGCGAAGCCTCCGAACCGCCCGCGCCGACCGCGCCATTCGAACCGAAGTAGCCGTCGACGACCGGGCTGATGTCGACCGTCTCGTGGGCACAGCCGAGCGCCGCGACAACCGCCGCCGCGTCCGACAGCGACGCCGACGACGACGTCCGATACGGCATCGAGACGCAGAGCAGCCGCTCCGGGCCGATCGCCGCCGCGGTCAGGTACGCGACGAGCGCCGAATCGATCCCGCCCGAGAGTCCGAGCAGTGCGCGTTCGAAGCCGGCCTGCTCGAGCTGGCCGCGAATGAATTCGGTCATGACGCGTGTCGCGATGTCGGTGTCGATCGTGAGCTCGGGCGGCAGCTCGAACGCCGGGCCACGCTCCGCCGCTGCGGCGCCGGACGTCGGGGTGATCGTCATCGTGCGACCGAGCGGAAGCCGATCGGGTCGCCCTTGCCGTCGTCCGCGGCGACGTCGCCTCCCGGCAGCGCGCCGGGCTCGGCCGTGGAATCGGCTTCGAGGCCGGCCCGCTCGGCGACGATCCGGTTGAGCTCGCGTAGCTGGAGCTCGGGCCGCTCGTCGCGGAGGACCGGCAGCGCAACCCGCTCGCGGCGGACGTCGCCGGCGTTGATCTCGGTGACGAACAGGCCCTCGTCGTAGAGCGGCGCGCTGAACACGGCCGCGCCGGACGGCGCGATGACCTCCGAGCCGCCCCAGAACGAGATCGACTCGTCGACGCCGACGCGGTTGCAGAACACGACAAACGACGTCGTCAGCTGGGCATACGTGCGGATCAGCGTCCGCCACGACGCGGCCGTCCCGAGGCCGACTTCGTTCGTCGCCGCGAGGTCGCGGCCTGGCGAGGACGAGACGTTGATGAGGATCTGGGCGCCATCGAGCGCGAGCAGCTGTGGCACGCCGAGGTGCCAGAAGTCCTCGCAGACCGCGAGGCCGACGCCTGGCCCAAGTCGCGACGGCGTCGCCCGCAGGACATCACCGGCGGCGAAGAAGCGTCGCTCGTCGAACAGCCCGTAGGTCGGCAGGAAGAGCTTCCGGTGCACGTGCCGGATCTCGCGGTCCTCGATCAGGGCGGCGGCGATGAACAGCCGGTGGTCGGCGGACTCCTCGACGAACGACACGACAACGGACAGGTCAGCGGTGGCCGCCGCGAGCGCAGACAGCCGCGGATCGTCGAGCCGCATTGCGACCTCCGCGGCGAGGTCCTGGAGCTGATAGCCCGTCAATCCGAGCTCCGGAAAGACGACGAGATCGGCGCCCTTGGCCCGCGCTTCAGCGATCAGCTCGCGATGCCGCTCCAGGTTCGCCCCGAGCGCCCCGAGACGCGGCGCGATCTGGCCCAGCGCGATCCGGATCGACTGCACGAGCCGAGCATAGCAACCGACCCGCGAACCGAACCTCACGCTCAATCCACGTGTACAACGATGGTGACGCGTTCGATCGTGGGTGCTAGGCTTCCGGGCACTCGCGACCGAGTGGCCAGTTCGGCCCAACGTGCGCGTCGAGAGCCCCGCTGCCCAGCTCGGGAGTCATGCTGGGGGCCAGGGGCCACGTGGAGGAGTAGCCAAGGATGACCCTTTCGAAGCGGTCGCCGCTGCTGGCGCTTGTCGCCGTCAGTGCGATCATCTTCAGCGCCTGTGGTGGAGCGGCGAGCTCGCCGCCCGCCTCTGTGGAGCCGTCACCGTCGGCCGCAGAGTCCGTCGCACCCTACGACGGCCTCGCCTATCCCGCGGACGGCGACGCTGCCTGCGACGATGCGACGAAGAACACGTCCGAGTTCAAGAGCATCAAGGCCATCGACCGCCTCACGGTCGAGTTCAGCCTCTGCCGGCCGGACGTCGCGTTCCTGGCCAAGATCGCCTTTGCCTCGAATGGCATCCAGGACTCGGATTGGCTGACGGCCCATGCCGCGGACAAGACGCTCCTGCGCGATCCGAACGGCACCGGGCCGTACATGCTCTCCAACTGGGACAGCGGCAACCGGATGGTCTTCGGAGCGTTCGCCGACTACTGGGGCGACGCGCCGTTGACGCCGAACCTCGAGTTCCGCTGGAGCGACCAGTCGGTCACCCGGACCCAGGAGCTCATTGCCGGCACGACCGATGGCATCGACAACCCGGGCAAGGAAGACATCGAAACGATCAAGGGCACGGACGGCCTCACGTTCTACGAGCGCGAGGGCCTGAGCACCCTGTACATCGGCATGAACAACCTCAAGGCGCCGTGGGACAACGTGAAGGTCCGCCAGGCGCTCGCCCAGGCGATCAACTACCAGGAGCTGGTGGACAACTACTACCCGCCGGGCTCCGAGGTTGCGAAGTACTTCACGCCGTGCGCGATCCCCTTCGGTTGCGAAGGTGATGCGTGGTACGACTACGACCCGGCGGCAGCCAAGGCGCTGCTGACCGAGGCCGGCTTCCCGGACGGTTTCACCACGACGCTGTCCTTCCGGGCCGCGGTCCGCGGCTACCTGCCGGATCCGCCGACGATCGCGACCGCGATCGCGGGCTACCTCAAGCAGAACCTCAACATCACCGCGACGCTTGACCTCCAGGAGTCGGGCACGATGCTCGACAACGCCGCGAACGGGAACTTCGAAGGCCTCTACCTCCTCGGCTGGGGCGCCGACTTCCCGGACGCGACGAACTTCCTCGATTACCACTTCGGCAGCGGTTCGGGTGCCAAGTTCGGCAAGCCGTACGACGACGTCGTGGAAGCGCTCAACCGGGGCGCCACGTCGCCGGGCGACGCCGATCGCAAGGCCGCCTACACCGATGCCAACAACCTCCTCAAGGAACACGTCCCGATGATCGTGGTCGCCCACGGCGGCTCGGGGACCGCCTTCAAGTCGGACGTCGAAGGGGCTCACTCCTCGCCGATCGGCTCGGAGATCTTCAGCGTGATGAAGGCTGCCGACCGAGACACGCTCGTCTGGATGCAGAACGCCGAGCCGCTCAGCCTCTACTGTGGCGACGAGACGGACGGCGAATCGCTTCGCGCCTGCGAGCAGGAGTTCGAGTCGCTGTACGCCTACACCGTGGGCGGAACGGCGACGATCCCGTCACTGGCGACCGAGTGCACGCCGAGCGCCGACCTCCTGACCTGGACCTGCACGCTGCGCGACGGCGTGAAGTTCCATCAGGGCGGCGACCTCGACGCCAACGACGTCGTGCTCAGCTACGCCGTCCAGTGGGACACGCAGCATGAGCTTCATGTCGGCAACACCGGCAACTTCGAGTACTTCCCCGGCCTCTTCGGGGGGTACCTGAACCCACCGGCCAGCTGACCTCAGACCGCGCGTAGCCGAGGGGGCGTCGCACTGTGCGACGCCCCCTCTCGTTCTCCCAATCGGTCCCCTGAGCCCAGGTCGAGGCGGTGACGCGCTACATCCTTCGGCGGCTGCTGCTGAGCATCCCGGTCCTGTTCGGGATCGTGTTCGTCGTGTTCACGACCGCCCGCCTCATTCCCGGCGATCCCTGCCGCGCGATCCTCGGTGAGCGAGCCACGGACGCGACCTGCAACGAGTTCATCAAGCGCTACGGCCTCGACAAGGCGATCCTGCCGGGTCTGTTCCGGGACGGCGCCGAGCTGACATTTACACCGGCGAGGGTCATCCCGACGCTTGTCGACAACCAGTTCTTCGGCTACCTCGGTCAGGTCGCCAGGGGCGACCTCGGCCAATCGATCAAGCAGTCTCGCCCGGTGACGACCATGCTCATCGAGCGACTGCCAACGACGATCGAGCTCTCGGTGCTCGCGCTCATCTTTGCGGTGATCGTGGGCATCCCGCTGGGCCTCATCTCCGGCTATCGCCGGAACTCGTCCGTCGACGTCGGCTCAATGGCGTTTGCCAACCTCGGCGTCTCGATGCCCGTATTCGTGCTCGGCCTCGTGCTCGCGTATGTGTTCGCCGTCGCCTTGAAGGGCACGCCGATTGCGCTCCCACCGTCCGGGCGTCTGAGCACCGGCGTCGAGGTCATCCCGCTCGTCAAGGTCTGGGGCCTGACGACCCTCACGGGCCCGCTGCGGGTCCTGCTCGACTTCCTGTCCGGGATCTACACGTTCACGGCGCTGATCACGGGCCAGTGGCGGGCCCTCGGTGATGCGTTGCGGCACCTCGTCCTGCCCGCGATCGCCCTGGGCACGATCCCGCTCGCGATCATCGCCCGGATCACCCGCTCGAGCCTGCTCGACGTGCTCGGCCAGGACTACGTTCGGACAGCCCGCGCGAAGGGCGTCCGTGAACGTTCCGTCATCCTCCAGCACGCGGCGCGGAACGCGCTTCTGCCGGTCGTCACGGTCATTGGCCTCCAGCTCGGGGCCCTCCTGTCGGGCGCCATCCTGACCGAGACGACCTTCAACCTCGCCGGCGTGGGCCGGTCGATCGTCGAAGCGATCACCGGGCGCGACTACGCCGTCGTGCAGGGCTTCACGCTCGTCATCGCGGTCATCTACGTCGTGGTCAACCTCGTCGTCGACGTCTCCTACAGCTACGTCGATCCACGCGTCCGACTGCGATGAGCACGATCACCGCGCCCGTCGCCGACACGCTGCTGACCGATAAGCCAGCGAGCCTCTGGCGCGACACGGCGGGCAACATCCTCCGGCAGCGGTCGGCCGTGGTCGGGCTCAGTGTCCTGGTCTTTCTCGTGATCGTGGCGGCGTTCGCCGGGCCCTCCGTTTCGACCGTGAACGGCGCACTCGTCGATTCGTGGCCGCCCGTCGGAACGCAGCCCGGCGGCATCCACATCGCGACCCACGACCCGACCCTCTCCCTGCTTGGCCAGCCCGGCGAAGAGGGCCTGCAGCGGCGAGGCGGACCATGCATCCACGCCCTGGGCTGCCCTGCAACCCAGCCGGAGCACCTGTTCGGCACGGACGGCAACTTCCGTGACCTGTTCAGCCGCGTCGTCTACGGCACACGCGTCTCCGTTCCATCCGGGTTCGGAGCGATCGGCGTTGCGATCATCATCGGCACGATCATCGGCGCGATCGCGGGCTACGCCGGCGGCAAGCTCGACAACGTCCTCATGCGAATCATGGATGTCCTGCTCGCGTTCCCGTCGTTCCTCCTGGCGATCGTCATCACGGTCGCACTCGGAAAGACGCTCTTCAACGCGCTGCTCGCGGTTGGCATCGTCGGCATCCCGGTGTATGCGCGGATCGTTCGCGCCTCCGTGCTGTCCGTCCGCGAGAGCGAGTTCGTGACGGCCTCGCGGGCCCTCGGCGAGTCCTCGCTTGGCATCCTGATCCGGCGCGTGATGCCGAACTCGCTGACACCGTTGATCGTCGCGGGGACCCTCGGCATCGGCGGCGCCGTGCTCGAGATCGCCGGACTCGCGTTCATCGGCGTCACCGGCGACATCAGCATCCCGGAGTGGGGCTCGATGATCAGCATCGAACGCGGCCAGCTGTTCAGCGCGCCGCATGTCGTGATCATTCCCGGGCTGGCGATCACCCTGACCGTCCTCGGCTTCAATCTGCTCGGAGATGGCCTCCGCGACGCGCTCGATCCGAGGCTGAACCGATGAGGCTCGGTCGGCAGCCGGCCCGGGAAGCCGCGGAGCTGAGCGAGATCAATCCCGAGCTGCAGCGCCGGCGCCATCGTTCCGATTCGCCCGACGAGCGGCCGCTGCTCGAGGTCCAGGGCCTTCGGACGTCCTTCCACACGCGCGACGGCGTGGTCCGAGCGGTCGACGGGATCAACTTCGAGGTCCGCCGCGGAGAGATCGTCGGGCTCGTCGGCGAGTCCGGCTGCGGCAAGAGCGTGACCTCGATGTCGATCATGCGGCTGATCGCGCCGCCAGGCCGGATCGAGGCTGGGCGCGTGATGTTCGACGGCCGCAACCTGCTCGATCTGACCACGGACGAGATGCGCCACATCCGCGGCGATCGGATCAGCATGATCTTCCAGCAGCCGCAGAGCTCGTTGAACCCCGTCTGGGACGTCGGACGACAGCTCGGCGAAGTCCTCGAGATCCACCGCGCCATGAAGCGCAAAGCCGCGCGCTCGCGGGCGACGGACCTGCTCCGGATGGTCGGCATCCCCGACCCGGAGCGACGGCTCGCCGCGTACCCCCACGAGCTGTCGGGCGGCATGGCCCAGCGCGTGATGATCGCCATGGCCCTCGCCTGCGAACCCGAGCTCCTGATCGCCGACGAGCCGACGACCGCCCTCGATGTCACGATCCAGGCCCAGATCCTCGACCTCATCCGCGACCTGCGGGCGCAGACCGGCACGGCCGTGATCCTCATCACCCACGATCTCGGCGTCGTTGCCGAGATGTGCGACCGGGTCGCGGTCATGTACGCCGGCGAGATCGTCGAGCAGGCGGCGACCGGTCCGCTCTTCCGAGAGCCGCTCCATCCCTATACCCGCGGCCTGATCGACTCGATCCCGGTTCTCGGCGCAACCCGCGACGAGCTCCGGGTCATTCCGGGCAACGTCCCGAACCTCATCGACCTGCCGGCGGCGTGCCGCTTCGCGCCTCGCTGCGGTGCCCGAGTCGCGGAGAACGTCGTGGACGCGACCGAGGTCCATCCGGACCTCGCGGAGGTCGCGCCCGGCCATCTCGTCCGGTGCTGGCTGTATCGCGACCGCGAGGGCCGCGTCGTTCGAACCACGGCCCCGGATTCGTTCCGAGCCGCAGCCGAGCTGACATCATGATCGGGAACGCAGGCACGTCGAGCGTGTCTCC
The DNA here is from genome assembly GCA_035649355.1 of Candidatus Polarisedimenticolia bacterium. Taxonomy (GTDB): domain Bacteria; phylum Chloroflexota; class Limnocylindria; order Limnocylindrales; family CSP1-4; genus UBA5189. Next base: position 15,765 of record DASRJS010000029.1, on the reverse strand, counting down.
GGCCGCCGCCGCGCCGGCGGTCGCGACCCGGCCGCTCGTCGAGATCCGCGGGCTCGTCAAGCACTTTCCGATCCGCGGCGGGATCCTTGGCCGGACGGTCGCCGTCGTGCAGGCCGTCGACGGCGTCAACCTCGAGATCCGCCGAGGAGAGACGCTCGGCCTGGTCGGAGAGTCGGGCTGCGGCAAGACGACCGTCGGGCGGTTGCTCCTCCGGCTCATCGACCCGACAGCCGGCACCATCCACTTCGACGGTACAGACATCACCAACCTTCGCGGCAGGGCGCTCAAGCCGTTCCGACGCCGGATGCAGATCATCTTCCAGGACCCGTTCGCGTCCCTCGACCCGCGCTTGCCGATCGAAGACAGCATCGGTGAGGGCCTTCGGGTTCACGGCCTCGGCACGCCCGCGCAGCGACGCGCCAAGGTGCGCCGAATGATGGAGCTCGTGGGCCTCGCCGCGTACCACGGACGGCGCTACCCGCACGAGTTCTCGGGAGGCCAGCGCCAGCGCATCGGGATCGCTCGCGCGCTCGTGCTGGAGCCAGACCTCCTCGTCTGCGACGAGCCGGTCTCCGCGCTCGACGTCTCGATCCAGGCGCAGGTTCTCAACCTGCTCCGCTCGCTCCAACGCGAGCTCGGGCTGACCTATCTGTTCGTCGCCCACAACATGGGCGTCGTCGAGCACATCAGCGATCGCGTCGCAGTGATGTACCTCGGGCGCATCGTCGAGCTCGCCGATCGGCACGCGTGCTTCCGCGATCCGAAGCACCCATACACACAGGCGTTGCTGTCAGCGATCCCGATCCCGGAGCCGACCCAGCGGCGGACGCGGATCATCCTCAAGGGCGACGTGCCGTCGCCGGTCAATCCGCCGGCGGGATGCCACTTCCATCCGCGCTGCCCGCTCCGGGTCGCACTCGGCAGCCCCGAGCGCTGCGCGACGGAGCGCCCGCAGCTCAGCCCGAGCACGGAGGTCAGCGACCATCTCGCGGCCTGCCACTTCCAGGCGGAGGGTGCGGCCCTGTCCGCCAGCAAGCTGGCCGCGGCCGCCCAGAAGGTCGATCCCCTGCCGGACGCCTAGCGGGCGCCTGGCCCGCTACGCAGCGCCGTCGCGGGGCGTCTCTACAGGCTGAAGGTCCGCTTCATGAAGATCGCCTGGGTCGTGGCGTCGGAGAGCGCCGGGCGCGCGTTGGCGTACGTGTCGATCGCGCCGGTCAGGCTCGTGAAGCCCGCAACGACACCGTCCGAGTCGCCGCCGGTGATCGAGTCGCGGATCTTCACCGCGGCGTCGTGCAGCTGGCTGTACGCGACCTCGAGCTTGTCGCCGAGGTCCTTCGTCGCCGAGTAGGACTGCAGGCGCGGTACGTTCGGCTCGATGCCCTCGATGAGCTTCGCGAGCCCGTCCGCGGCACCCCACATCGCCTCGACGTCCTCGGCTTCGGCTGCCCTCCGGAGATCGACGCCCGCCTTCCAGATCTCGCCGTCGGCGGCGCCCAGCGCGATCGTGCCCTCGATGGTCGTCGTCGGCCAGTGCGTCGGCTTGGGGACGGGCCCCGAGGCGGTCGCGGAGGCTCCGGGACTGCCAGACGGCCCGACCGCGCCCTGGCAGGCGCCGAGCGCGACGGCGACGGCGACCGCCGCCGCGATCCCCAGGATGGTGCTGCGTGGGATGACCCGGCGTGCCCGGGTCGCGCGGCTCACGCCGGGTCGGCCGCCGCCGTTTCCACCACCGACTGTGCCGCCGCGACGCGCTCGACGGTCGCGTCGTTGATCTGCTCGGCGAAGTGGCAGGCGGAGCGGTGCTCCGCGCCGCCGAGATTGCGAAGCTCGGGCTCCGTGGTCGCGCAGATCTCCGGGTTGCCGAGCTGCTCACGCAGCCAGCAGCGGGTGTGGAAACGGCAGCCGGACGGTGGCGCTGCCGGGGACGGCACGTCGCCCTTGAGGACGAGGCGCTTCTTGCGGCGGCGCGGGTCTGGCTCCGGGATGGCCGAAAGCAGGGCCACCGTGTACGGGTGGCGCGGGTCGCGGTAGAGGTCCTCGACCGTGCCGAGCTCGACGATCTTGCCGAGGTACATGACCCCGATCCGATCGCTGAAATACTCGACCACCGAGAGGTTGTGGCTGATGAACAGGTACGTCAGGTTGAAGTCGCGCTTGAGGTCGAGGAGCAGGTTGAGGACCTGGCTCTGGATCGACACGTCGAGCGCCGACACAGGCTCGTCGCAGACGATGAAGTCGGGGTTGAGCGCCAGCGCTCGCGCGACGCCGATGCGCTGTCGCTGGCCGCCGGAGAACTCGTGCGGGAAGCGACGCGTGTAGTCGCGCCGCAGCCCGACGACCTCGAGGGCGTCCTCGACACGCTTGTCGCGTTCCTTGCGGTCGGTCACGCCCTGGGCGAACAGGCCCTCGCCGATGATGTCCGACACCGGCATCCGCGGGTTCAGCGAGCCGAACGGGTCCTGGAAGATGATCTGCATCCGGCGCCGAAGGGGCCGCATGTCGTCCTCTTCGACGTCACCCAGCTCGTAGCCGTCGAAGACGACCTTGCCGGCGGTCGGGGGCGTCAGCTGGAGGAGTGTCCGGCCGAGCGTCGTCTTGCCGCAGCCGGACTCGCCCACGAGGGCGAAGACCTCCCCGGCCCGAACGTCGAAGTCCACGCCGTCAACGGCGTAGACCGTGCCGACGCGGCGCCGCAGGATGCCGCCAAGGATCGGGAAGTGCTTCTTCAGGCCGCGGACCGAGATGAGCGTCCCGCCCTTCGCCGGCTCGGCGGCGATCGCGGCCATGCCTTCTTCGAGCCCGACGATCTCGGACGTCTCAGCAAGAATCTCGTCGGCGGTGACGACCGCCGGGCCGGCCTGCTTGGCCAGGAACCACTTCCGCGAGCCGGCCATGTTCGTCGCGATGGGCAGACCGATGCCGGCCATCAACAGCGCGCCGAGGACGATGAAGAACCCGCTGTTGCCGTCGAGACCGGAGCGTCCGGAGACGACCCAGAAGACGAGGGCCGCACCAAAGCCGGCAAGGAAGACGCCGATCGCCGTCGCGGCAACGAACGACCACAGGGTCCGGTCGCGGAACGAGCGCGCGGCGAAGAACGCGACGATGGCGATCCCGACGCCGGGCAGGAACCGGATCAGGATGTCCAGCGCACCTTCCGAGGACAGGAGGAAGAACGCGGCGAAGAGCAGGACGACGACGATCCCGACGATGCCGATGACGCCGTACAGGAGGCCCTTGGCATTCCGCAGGCGCTCCGGGGGACGCGTCCGCAGGCGGCTCCGAACCTTCGGTGCCCGGAAGGTCGTGCCGGCCGTCATCGCGCCTCTCCTGTTGGCAGTGTTCGTCCGACGGTCATCGCGAGGCGGTGCTGCTCGAGCGCACCCGGCAGTCGTGACGCACCCTCCGGCGTGTGGAGGTGGCAGCGCGACGCTCGGCCCGACGTCCCGATCGAGTAGAGGTTCGGAATGACCTGCGAGCAGCGCTCCCAGGCGTACGGACAGCGCGGCTGGAACCGGCATGCCGGCGGCAGGTTGAACGGCGACGGGACGACGCCCTGGATCGCCGAGAGCCGCCCGCCACGCTTCTCGACCGACGGGATCGACTCGAGGAGGCCCATCGTGTACGGCGCCCGGGGCTCGAGGAGCACTTCATGGACCGTGCCGTTCTCGACGACCTGGCCGGCGTACATGACGATGACGTTGTCGACCATCTCGGCAACGACGCCGAGGTCGTGGGTGATGAGCATGAGCGCCGAGCCGGTCCGTTGCTGGACGGTCTTGAGGAGCTCCAGGATCTGGGCCTGGATCGTAACGTCGAGGGCGGTTGTCGGCTCGTCGGCGATCAGCAGCTTCGGCTCGCAGGACAGCGCCATGGCGATCATGACGCGCTGGCGCATGCCGCCGGAGAGCTCGTGGGGGTACTGCTTCACGCGCCGTTCCGGGCTGTTGATCCCGACGGTCCGCAGGCTCTCGATCGCCCGCTCGTTGGCCTCTTTCGGCTTGACCTTCAGGTGGAGCTTGACCTGCTCGCTGATCTGGTCGCCGACGGTGAAGACCGGGTTCAGGCTCGTCAGCGGCTCCTGGAAGATCATCGCCATGTCCTTGCCACGGATCCGGCGCATCTCGTCGATCGGCATCGAGAGGATCTCCCGGCCGTCGAACCAGACCTCGCTGCCCTCGACGATCTCCGCGGGCGGGATGTCGAGGAGGCGCATGATCGTGAGCGCGGTCACGCTCTTGCCCGAGCCTGACTCGCCGACGATGCCGAGCGTCTGGCCGCGACGCAGGCTGAACGAGATCCCGTCAACGGCCGGGACGACGCCGTCGAGGACCCGGAAATGGGTCCGCATGTCGCGCACGTCGAGGAGGACGTCGCGCGCCGGCGGAACGCCCCGGACCGCCGGGGCCGACAGCGTCTCGGTCACGCCCGCGTTCGCGGGTCGAAGGCGTCGCGGAGGCCGTCGCCAACGAAGTTGACGGCCATGACGGTCAGGATGATCGCGATCCCCGGGAACGCCGGCCACCACCAGTTCCCGACGAGCAGGAACGTGCGGGCGTTGTTCAGGATGTTGCCCCACGTCGGGTTGATCGGGTTGACGCCGAAGCCGAGGAAGCTGACGGCGGCCTCCGTGATGATGTTGCCCGCGATCAGCAGCGTCGCCGAAACGACGATCGGCGAGAGCGCGTTCGGCAGGATGTGGCGGAAGATGATCCGCCGGTCGCGCACCCCGACAGCCTTCGCCGCCTCGACGAACTCGCGTTCGCGAATGGACAGGAAGAGACTTCTGACGAGACGGCTCACGCCCATCCAGCTGAACACCCCGAATACGAGGATGATCGACCAGACGTTGTCGCGCTGGTTCTTGAAGAACTGGGCGACGACGAGGATCACGAACAGCGTCGGCAGGCTGAGCATGACGTCGACGATCCGCATGAGCAGGTTGTCGACGATGCCGCCGAGGTAGCCCGAGATCGAGCCGACGACGGTCCCGATGAGGACACCGATGGCCATGCTCGAGAAGCCGATGAGCAGCGACGTGCGGGCGCCGTTGATGACGAGCGTCAGCACATCGCGCTGGAGTCCGCCGGTCTCACCAAACGGATGCGCGAGCGACGGCGGGCGACCGGCATAGACGATCTGGTCCGGCCGCGCGATGTTGCTGAACGAGTACGGCAGGAAGATCGGCCCGATGAGCGCGACGCCAACGAAGAACAGGATGATCCCGACGCCGATGAGGGCCAGCTTGTGCTTGCGGAACTTCCGCCAGGCAAGCTGCCACTGACTGAGCGATTCGAGGTTGATCTCGTAGTCGGCGCCCGCCTCTTCCTGGCGGCGCTTCAGCTCATCCGCGAGGGCGCCGCCCGGGCCGATGGGCTGCTCCAGTTCCTTGGCCATCGTGGCAGCCCTCAGTACTTGATGCGCGGGTCGACGAAGGCGTAGAGCACGTCAGCGAGCAGGTTTGCCAGCACGACGGTCACCGCCGAGATGAACAGCACCCCCATGAGGATCGTGTAGTCGAAGTTGTTCGTCGCGTCGATCGTCAGCTTGCCGATGCCCGGCCACGCGAAGATCGTCTCGGTGATCAGCGCGCCGCTGAACAGGAACGGCAGCTCGAGGCCGATGTTCGTGACGACGGGCAGGAGCGCGTTCCGGAGCGCGTGCTTGAAGGTCACGCTGCGGCCGGCGAGGCCTTTGGCCTTGGCCGTCCGGACGTAGTCCTGGCTGAGCGCCTCGAGCATGCTCGCCCGAACGAAGCGCGAGTCGCCCGCGATGTTGACCACGACGAGCGTGATCACCGGCAGGATCAGGTGCCGCCCGACGTCCGTGAGCGCCTTGATCGGGTTGTCACCGAGGTAGGCCCAGTACTTGTCCGTTCCGAACGGCGGCGAGTTGCGGGTCTCGATCATGCCGCTCACCGGCAACCAGTGGAGGTTGACGCCGAACAGGTAAATGAGCATCAGGCCGAGCCAGAACGTCGGCATCGCGAAGCCGATGTAGGCGAAGACCGTCGTTGCTTGGTCGAAGAATGAATAGCGCCGAACGGCGGCGAGGACGCCCATGAGGATCGCGATCCCGATCCACAGGATCAGCGCGAAGCCGGCGAGGATGAGCGTCGGCAGGGCGGCCTTGGCGATCGTCGTGCCGACCGCGTTGCCCGAGTCGATCGAGTAGCCGAGGTCGCCGTGGAGAAGGCCGTTCGTGGCGCCGCTGAGGCCGCTCGGGAGGAAGTTCGGCAGGCCCTTCGGTCCGACCAGCGCCGCAATGCCTTCAGCGTCGGGATTCAGGATGCCCATCCAGCGGCCGTACTGGATCGGGATCGGCTGATCCAGGCCCCAGGCGTGGATGAACTTCGCCCGTTGCTCATTCGTCATCTTCGGGTTCTGGGCAAAGCGCTGCTGGGGACCGCCCGGGGCGGCCAGCATGATGGCGTACGTGACGACCGAGATCAGGAACAGGACCGGGATCGCCTGAATGACCCGCCGAATCGTGTACTTGGCCATCGTTCGCTCCTACCCGTTCAGCCGTTGTGGCGGCTTGTCGATCGGGTTCCGTACGCGTCGCCGCTGCAGTTGTTCGCGACGCCGCGGCGCGTACGGTACACGACCGGCAGGTGGCCGATAAGGTTCGGGGCGCCCGCGGAACGGGCGCCCCGATTCATGTCGTTCGGTCAGCTCGCCGTGATGGCGATCAGCCCTTGAAGTACCAGTCGACGGCGTTCCACGTCGGGCCGGCCTGGGTCGGGTTCGCGAAGAAGTTGCCCAGGTTGGCCGAGCGCAGCTCGACGTTCTTCCGGTAGTACAGCGGGATCTCGACGGTCTTCTCGGCGTAGATCTGCTGGAAGTCGGCCATCGCGTGGCGGATGGCGACGAAGTCCACGCTCGTCTTGACCGTGTCGAGGGCCGCATCGATGCCGTCATCGACGACCTGTGCGTCGTTCGCGCCGTCGGGCTCGAACTGGCTGCTGTGGTAGCTGAAGTAGCTGCCAAGCGGGTCGATCGATGAGCTGAAGGCGTGCTCGGCGAGGTCGAAGTTGCTCGTCGCGAGCGCGCACGGGGTGTCGACCGTGGCCTCGTTGTAGTCGGCGAAGATGTCCGCCGCCGGAACGGGGTTCGGGATCGCTTCGAAGCCGACGTCGCCAAGCCAGTCGGAGATCAGGCCGAGCGTGTCGATCCGGACCTGCCGGGTCGTCGTGCAGAGCTCGATCTTGAGCTTGGTGCCGTCCTTCTCGCGAACGCCATCGCCGTCAGAGTCCTTCCAGCCGGCGTCCTCGAGAATCTGCTTTGCCTTCTCGGGATCGAACGTCGCCGGAGGCTGGTCCGCGAAGAACCACGCGCTCGGCGAGATGCTCGTGTTCGCGATCTGGACGGTGCCGCCCAGAAGTCGCTCGTTGATCTCGTTCTTGTCGACCGCGAACGCGATCGACTGGCGAACCGCCGGGTCCGACATCGGGCAGAGGTCGCCGCGATCCTGGACGACCGGGTTGCGCGAGCAGCCACCGGTCTTGGTGTCGGCGTTGAACGGGCCTTCCGACCAGTTCGGGCGCAGGAACTCGTAGAGGAGTGCCGGGATGGCGCTCGTCTGGTCGTGGAGGCCCTGCTCGTCGAGCTTCTGGATGTCGGAGTCCTGGAGGTCGGTCGCGAAGTCGACCTCACCGGCCGCGAAGCCGGCGATCATGAGGTCGGCATCGCCGTACCACTTCCAGATGAGTGAATCGAGGTGAGCCGGCTTGCCGGTCGAGAAGCTGGTGTAGTTCTCGTTCTTGACCAGGCGCAGCTCGGCGAGCGGCGTCACGGACTCGAACTTGAACGCGCCCGACACGGGCAGGTCCGCGATCTCTTCGGCGCGGAAGCCGGCGCCGTTGACCTGGTCGGCCATCGGGATGGCCTCGAGGTAGTGGCGCGGCAGCGGCGCGACGTTGAGGGTGATGTAGCCCTCGAAGATCTCGGAGAAGTGCTGCACGAACGTCGTGGGCGATGTGCACTCCGCCTCGTTGATGTCGTAGCCGGTGGTCACGACGCCGACGTTGTCGGGATTGAGGACCCACTCCTGGGCGTACAGGAAGTCATCACAGGTGAGCGGCTCGCCATCGGACCACTTGAGGTCCGGGCGGAGCTCCCAGGTGACATCCATCTTGTCGCCGTCGACGACCACGCCGCCGTTGTCCACGGTCGGGATGCTCGTCGCCAGGTCGGGCATGTAGCGGTAGTCGTCGGTCAGGACGACGAGGCTCGCCCACGCGGCGGATGCGACGTTCGCCTCGGTCACCTGGCCGAGGTAGAACGGGTTGAATTGGTTGGCTTCCTGCCAGTCACCGATGAGGATCTGGCCGCCGTCGACGCCTTCCTCGACGCGGTCCTTGTAAGTCGAGTCGTCGAGGCGCACGACCTCCGGGGTCGGCGTCGGCTCGACCGACGGCTCCTGGCTCGCACCCTCTGAGGGCGCGACGCTGGTCGTTCCGCCACAGGCTGCAACCACGATGGCCGCGGTCGCGAGCATGGCGAACAGACGTTTCCGCATGAATGGTCCTCCAATTTCGGCGATTGGTCGCCTTCTCCCACTCGCAGGGTTGGCCGCTCCGGGCTCCGGCCACGGGCTCCGGCGGAGATCGCCGGGACACGGGGAAGTAGCGCGGGTGAGCAGCAGCCTTCTGCGCTGCCGGTACTATGGGCAGGCCGCCTGAACGTGTCAACTCACGGTGAGCGTGCGCTAGCTCCGCTCCGGCGGGCTTCCGCCCGGTCGTTCCGCGGCCACCTCCTTCCATCCAGGTCGGAGTTCATCCGGATAGATGCGCAATCCGGACGTCGAGGTCGACGTCTCGTTGCGCGTTGCTGTCAGGGAACCCATCCTCGAGGCGTCGAGGTAGCGCGCCTCCGTCTGGGCGGCATATCGGTCGAGCTCGGAGGCGCTGTAGCCGGTCGGTTCACGACCACCGGCCGTGCCAAGGCTGACGTGGACCGCGAGCGGCCCCACCAGGACGCCGACGATGAGCGTCCCGGCGAGAACGCCGCCGAGGTTCATGCGCCAGCGCCAGGCGGCCTCGCGGGCCTGTCGTCGCGATCGCTCGAGATGCGCCCGCAGGCGCGGCCACGCGGCGTCCGACGGCGCGACGGCGGCGGCGGCTTGGCCGATGCGACGCAGGGCATGGATCGTGAGCGCGAGTCGCGTGAGCTCGTCTTCGCAGCGGCCGCACGTCGAGAGGTGTTCCAGCGCGCTCTCCGTCGCCGGGCCGCGCTCCTGGCGGTCGACGAGCGCGAGGAGCGTGCCGCGGTGGCGCAGGCACGCGGGTGCGAGCTCGAGCGTCATCGTGAGCCCTTCGGCCGGCTCGCCGTCACGGGCCGCAGCGCCCCATCCGGCACGAGGCGCCGATCGCGCGGCTCGCCTTCGAGCTGCCGGCGCAGAGCATGAAGGGCGTAGTGGAGGCGCGACTTCACCGTGCCGAGCGCGACGTTGAGGGTCGCCGCCGTCTCCTGGAGCGACAGGCCGTGCAGGTAGTAGAGGACGATGACGCCCTGGTGCTTCGGCGCAAGCTCCGCAATCCCGGCGCGGATCGAGCGCCGGAGCTCCTCGCGGATCGCCCAGTCGGGCGGCTCGAGCGCGCTGTCGCGGAGCTCGCCGGCGGCGGTCGTGTCGATCGGATCGGTGACGAGCTTTCGCCGCCCCAGCCGCGTGTAGCACAGGTTCAATGCGACGCGATGGAGCCACGGCACCGGAGAGATGTCGTCGCGCAGCGTGCCGCGATGGCGATACGCACGGATGAACGTGTCCTGGAGGACCTCCTCGGCCGCGGTCCGATCGCCGGTCAGCCCGTAGGCCGTCCGGAAGATCAGGGAACGATGGCGCTCGAAGAACGCTTCGAAGGCATCGAGCTCATCGGCCCGGATGCGCCGGATCAACTCCCCGTCCGGCTGCTGGTCGAGCGGAAGTGGCGGACGATCCCGGTCTTTGCTCAGCCGTCGTACTCCAGCCGCGGCGCTCGATGGCGCGCGCCTCTCGCTGCACCATACCGCGTCGGATCGTCGAGGGTTCACTCGACGATCAATTCGTTATTGATCTGTAACCGGATGCGGCGCCGTCGGCCCGACCAGCCTCAATCGGGGCAGGGCGCGAGCTCACCGGTCATGCCCCGCCAGCGCAGGTTCGGGTTGCGGGCCGCACCGGCCTCGTCCAACCGCCGCACCGGCGCCGTGTGCGGAGCGCTCGTGACGACGTCGGGCTCCCGCTCGGCTTCCTCCGCGATCGCGACCAGCGCGTCCGCGAAGGCATCGAGCGTCTCGATCGACTCCGTTTCGGTCGGCTCGATGAGCATGGCTTCGTCGATCGTGAGCGGGAAGTAGATCGTCGGCGCGTGGAAGCCGTGGTCGAGCAGGCGCTTGGCGACGTCGAGGGTCCGCACGCCTGTCTTCTTCTTGAGTGACGCGGCGCTCGCGATGAATTCGTGCTTGCAGGGGCCCTCGAACGGGATGTCGTACGCGCCAGAGGCGGCGATGCGGGCCTTCAGGTAGTTCGCCGCAAGGACCGCATCATCGGTGACCTCACGGAGGCCGCTCGCGCCGTGCGTGCGCAGGTACGCGTACGCGCGCACGAGAACCCCACTGCTCCCGATGAAGCTGCGCAGCCGGCCGATCGAGGTCGGCCGCTCCCCTGCCCGCTCGAGCCGGAACCGGCCGTCGGCCTCGCGCAGGACGCGCGGCGCGGGCAGGTACGGCAGGAGCGCCGGCCCGACGCCCACGGGGCCCGCGCCCGGGCCGCCGCCGCCGTGCGGCGTCGAGAACGTCTTGTGGGTGTTGATGTGCATGACGTCGAAGCCCGCTTCACCGGGCTTGAAGCGACCGAGGATCGCGTTGAGGTTCGCGCCGTCCATGTACGCGAGCGCGCCGACGGCATGGACGGCTTCGAGCAGCTCCTCGATGCGACTTTCGAACAGCCCCATCGTGGACGGGTTCGTGATCATGATCGCCGCGGTCTGGGGGCCCAGGACCGCGCGGAAGGCCGCAACGTCGACTCCGCCGTCGGGCGCCGTCGGCACGGAGACGGTCCGCATCCCGGCCATCGTCGCCGTCGCCGGGTTCGTGCCATGTGCCGAGTCCGGGACGACGACCTCGTTCCGACCGTGGTCGCCGCGGGCGTGGTGGTAGGCGCGGACCATGAGGATGCCGGTCAGCTCGCCGTGCGCACCCGCCGCCGGCTGGAGTGAGACCGCGCGCATGCCGCTGACCTCGCAAAGGATCTGCTCGAGCTCCCAGAGGAGCTGCAGCGTGCCCTGGGCGAGCGCATCGGGCGCGAGCGGGTGCAGGCCGGCGAAGCCGGGCAGTCGAGCGGCCCACTCGTTGAGCTTCGGGTTCCACTTCATCGTGCACGAGCCGAGCGGATAGAAGCCCGTGTCGACGGCGTAGTTGAGCTGCGACAGGTTGACGTAGTGGCGAACGAGCTCGGGTTCGTTCAGCTCCGGCAGGGCCGGCGGCGTTGCCCGTAGATGCTCGGCGGGGACGCGCGCGAGGGCGTCCTTCGGTGCGTGCGGGATCTTGCCACCGCCGCGGCCGGGTCGCGAGCGCTCGAAGATCGTCGGCTGGAGGCGCGGGCCGGTGACGCTCATCGCCCAAGCTCCGCGGCAAGCGCGCCGGCGAACGCGACGATATCGGCAGAGGTGGTCGTCTCGGTTGCGCAGACGAGGAGCCCATCGGCGACCGACGGATCGTCGGGCACGGCATCGGCGAGCACGAGTCCGGCGAGCACGCCCCGGTCGAGCAGGCGCGTGTGGACGGCGCGCGCGTCCGGGACGTCGATGACGAACTCGTTCAGGTAGGCCCCGGCGTGGAGACGCTCGACGCCGATCGCGCCGAGCGCCGCCTCGAGCTCTGAAGCCCGCGCGGCGCCGATCGCGGCGACATCGCGCAAGCCGTGCGGCCCGAGGGTCGCCAGCCAGACGCTGGCCGCAAGCGCGAGCAGCGCCTGGTTGGTGCAGATGTTGCTCGCTGCCTTCTCACGGCGGATGTGCTGCTCGCGTGCCTGGAGCGTCATCACGAACGCGCGCTTGCCGTCGACGTCCGTCGTCATGCCAACGAGGCGGCCGGGCAGCTGCCGGACGAGCGCGTCCGTGCAGCCGAGGATGCCGAGGTACGGACCGCCGTACTGCAGCGGGATGCCGAGCGGCTGCCCCTCTCCGGCCGCGATGTCGGCGCCGTAGGCACCGGGCGGCGCGAGGACGCCGAGCGAGACCGGTTCGACGACGGCCACGAATAGTGCGCCGGCCGCGTGGGCGAGGCGACCGGACTCGGACATCGGCTCGAGGAGCCCGTAGAAGCTCGGCTGGGCGAGGACGACGCCGGCGACGGGCGCCGCCTCGTCCGCAAGGAGCGCCTCGAGCGCGGCAAGATCCGTCGTGCCTGCGCCGGGTCCGTCCGCGACGAGCGGAATCTCATCCAGCCGGAGCCCCGAGCCCGCAAAGTACGTCTCCATCGTGGCCCGGTAGTGGGGATGGACCGCCCGGCTCACGAGGACACGCTCGCGGCGCGTCGCCCGGCAGGCCATGAGCGCCGCCTCGGCCGTTGCGGCGGCGCCGTCGTAGTGCGATGCCGAGACGACATCGAGGTCGAGGAGCTCGCTGATCAGCGACTCGTATTCGTAGATGCTCTGGAGCGTGCCCTGCGAGACCTCGGGCTGGTACGGCGTGTAGGCCGTGTACCACTCGCCCCGGAGCAGGATCTGGTCGACCGCGGCGGGTGAGAAGTGCCGGTAGGCACCGGCGCCCAGGAACGACGCCAGGTCGGTTCGGTTGCGGGCCGCCAGGCCCTGGAGCCGCGCCGCGAGCTCGAGCTCGGGTTCGGGTGGGTCGAGCCGCAGCTCCGATGCTCGAAGCGCCGCCGGGATGTCCGCGAACAGGTCGTCGATCGAGGCCGCCCCGATCGTCTCGAGCATCCGTGCCCGATCCGCATCGGTATGGGGACCGTAGGCCATCGGCCGTCAGGCCTCGGCGATCAGCTGCTCGTAGGCCGTCGCGTCAAGGAGGCGATCCACCTCACCGGGATCGGCCACGCTGACGCGGATCATCCAACCCGCTTCGTAGGGGTCCTGGTTCACGAGCTCCGGCGCCTTGCCCAGCTCGCCGTTCGTCGCCCTGACCTCGCCCGCGATCGGGGCGTACAGGTCGCTCACGGCCTTGACCGATTCGACGACGCCGAACGTCGCGTGCTGACTGAGCGCGCGACCGACGTCCGGCAGCTCGACGAAGACAACGTCCCCGAGCTGCTCCGCGGCATATTGGGTGATGCCGACGGTGGCGATCTCGCCGTCAACGCGGACCCACTCGTGGTCCTTCGTATAGCGCCGGTCCGTCGGCACCATCGCGGGCACGGTCCTCCTCAGCGGGGGCGCTTGTAGAAGGGCAGCGGGACGACCTCGGCGCCGACGCGGGCGTCGCGGATCTCCACTTCCACGATCGTACCCGGTTCGGCATCGCCGGGGGCGACGTAGCCCATCGCGATCGGATAGCCGAGGGTCGGCGATTGGGTGCCGCTCGTGACGATGCCGGTCCGCCGGTCGTCGCACCACAGCGGATGACCGTGGCGCGCGATGCCGCGACCGGTCACGCGCAGCCCCACGAGGCGTTTGCGGGGTGCCTCAGCGGCCCTGGCAAGCGCATCGCGGCCGACGAAGTCGCCATCCTTCTCGAGCTTGACGACGCGGCCGAGCCCGGCCTCGAACGGGGTCGTCTCACGGTCCAGCTCATTGCCGTAGAGCGGCATCCCGGCCTCGAGGCGCAGCGTGTCGCGGGCGCCAAGGCCGCAGGGCTGGAGCCCACGCTCCCGGCCGGCCTCTTCGAGCGCCGCCCAGACGTCGGGGCCGCGGGCCCAGTCGACGAAGGCCTCGAACCCATCCTCACCGGTGTAGCCCGTTCGGGCGACGAGCGCCGGCTGCCCGGCGACCGTCCCTTCAGCAATGGCGTAGTAGCGCAGCGCCGCGAGATCGACATCGGTCACGCGCGCGAGGATGGCCGCCGCCTCGGGGCCCTGGACCGCGACGAGCGACGTGTCGAGGGACCGATCGTCGAGCACGGCTTTGAAGCTGCCGATGCGCTCGGCGAGGGCGTCTGAGACGACAGCCGCGTTGCTCGCGTTGGCGACGACGAGGAAGCGGTCCACCGCGAGCCGGTAGACGATCAGGTCGTCGAGGATCCCGCCGTCGGGTCCGCAGATCATCGAGTACTGGGCCCGCCCGACCTTGAGGCTGGCCGGGTCCGAGACAAGGGCCGCGTTGAGCATCGCGCCCGCGTCCGCGCCCTCGACGAACAGCTCGCCCATGTGCGACAGATCAAAGAGGCCGGCTCGCTCGCGGACGGCGCGATGCTCGTCGAGGATGCCCGAGTATTGGACCGGCATCTCCCAGCCGGCAAATGGCACGAGGCGCGCCCCGAGGTGCCGATGGACGGCGTTGAGCGCGGTCTGCTGGAGGTCTGCGGCGTCGCCCTCGCTCACGTCGCGGGCTCCTCGTCGAGCGTGCCGGCGGGCGGCCGGCCGCCGAGTCGCTGGGCGGCCACGGCGACAAGCTCACGCTCGGTCTCGAAGGTCAGCAGCGCGGGAGCTTCGTCGAACGCGACCCAGCGAACCTGCTCGAATTCGTGATCGTGATCGGCAAGGTCGCCGCCGGTCGGCTCCATCAGCCAGTAGTGAACCGTCTTGTGGATCCGGGCGCCATCGAGAACGAAGCGGTACTCGATCGAGGTCAACGGCTCGACGATCCGGACGTTCAGGCCCGTCTCCTCGCCGACCTCGCGCAGGGCCGTCTCCTCGAGCGTCTCACCCGGATTGGGCGTGCCCTTCGGCAGCGTCCATCGAACCGAGTTGCGCTCGCGACGGCGCATTCCGACAACGAGCCGGGGCCGCTGGCCTTCGTAGCCGACGACGATTCCGCCAGCGGAAGTGGCGGTCGTGTCCCTCAGTCTCGCCACGGCGCCGGGACGGCGCTCGGCTGCTGGCGACGGCCGCCGGCGGAGCGCGTCCAGGCCATCGGGGTGGGCCGCAGCCGCCCCGTGGCGTGACGTGTCGAACGTGCCGGCGTCACGGCCCGCCACCCGGCCCGGAGCTGCGCGAGCGGACCAAGGTCTGCGCTCCGCAGCACGGTCGGCAGTGCCGGCGCGGCGCGGAACGCGGCCGAGGTCCGGAGGCCGAGACGGCGCTCGCGGATCTGGGCGGAGGGACGGGGAAACCTCGCCGCAGGGCGTGCCGCAAAGCGGGCGGCGATGCTGTGGTGCATTGGCCGAATAGTACCGCCTCAGTCCGGCTGCGCAAGGCGCGAGCGCAGGGCCGCGGCGGCCTCCGTTGCGAGCGTGCCACGCCCCACCGCCAGCGCGATCTCGCGCTCGGCCGCCGCGCGATACAGCGGCAGGGCCGCCGGCGCCGCCGCGGCCATCGTCCGGAGGTGCCGGTCCAGCGTCCCGACGTCGCCCCTGGCCAGCGGGCCGGTCAGCGCCTTCGCGATCCCCAGCGCACGGGCATTGGCGAGCGTCTGCTCGACGAGGCGGCCGTAGATCGCGAGCGCGCCCGGCTCGTCGA
Source organism: Candidatus Polarisedimenticolia bacterium (assembly GCA_035649355.1). GTDB lineage: Bacteria > Chloroflexota > Limnocylindria > Limnocylindrales > CSP1-4 > UBA5189. The sequence continues at coordinate 214 of DASRJS010000029.1, read as the reverse complement.
GGCCGGCAACGCGACCGAGCTCGGCAATCGCGTCGAGGAGAGCCACGAAGCCGCCGGCGGCGAGGACCGCGGCCGCGTGGTACGCGGCCTTCGACCCGGCGGCGAGGCGAACCGGGACGGCACCGATGGCCTCGGCCATCTGCCCGAGCGCGGCGGCCAGCTCCTCGTCGCCTTCGATCGCGACCGTGGCCCCGCGCAGCGCCTCGACCGAGCG
>DASRJS010000028.1:0-8696 GCA_035649355.1 Candidatus Polarisedimenticolia bacterium | reverse complement strand
CGGCGAGATGATCCGCAGTCGCGCGAACGTCGTCGAAACCGCGGACGAGGCGACCACTCGCGCGGCGATCGCGGCCATGGTCGAGGAGCGGATCCCGGACGAGTCCGAGCGGCGCTGGATCGAGCCGGCGCTGCTGGCGTTGCTCGGGATCTCGACCGGTGAGCTGCCGCCTGACCAGCTGTTCGCGGCCTGGCGCACGTTCTTCGAGCGGCTCACGGTGACCGGCCCGGTCGTGCTCGTCTTCGAAGACCTCCACTGGGCCGACACCGGCCTGCTCGACTTCATCGACCACCTCCTCGAGTGGTCGCGCGACCAGCCGATCTACGTCCTGACGCTCGCCCGTCCGGAGCTGCTCGAACGGCGGCCGGATTGGGGCGCCGGCCGACGGAACTTCCTCAGCCTCGGGCTCGAGCCCCTTCCGCCGGCCGCCATGCGCGAGCTTCTCGCCGGCCTCGTCCGCGAGCTGCCCGAGGCGGCGCTCCAGGCGATCATCAACCGCGCCGACGGGATGCCGCTCTACGCCGTGGAAACGGTCCGCATGCTGGTCGCCGACGGGCGCCTGCGCGAGTCCGAGGGCGCGTACGAGATCGTCGGCGACCTCGTGAACCTGGCGGTCCCGGAAACGCTGACCGCCTTGATCAGTGCGCGGCTCGATGCGCTTGATCCCACCGACCGGGCGCTCCTCCAGGATGCCGCGGTGCTGGGCCAGAGCTTCACGGTCTCTGGCCTCGCTGCTGTTTCGGGGCGCGAGCCGGGCGACATCGAGACACGCCTGGCCGGCCTCGCACGGCGCGAGATCCTTGCAGCCCGGCTGGACGCCCGATCGCCCGAGCGGGGCCAGTACGCCTTCGTCCAGGCGCTCATCCGCGAGGTCGCCTACAACACGCTGACCAAGAAGGACCGCCGCGAGCGGCACCTCGCTGCAGCGCGCTTCTTCGAGGGCCTCGGCAACGACGAGCTCGCCGGCGCCCTGGCCGGTCAGTACCTGGCCGCCCATGAGAACAGCCCGGCCGGACCGGAAGCCGATGGGCTTGCGATCCAGGCTCGGATCGCGTTGACCGGCGCCGCGGATCGGGCCGCGGCGCTCGGTTCGCACTCGCAGGCCTTTGACTTCCTGAGTCAGGCGATTGCGATCGAGTCGGACTCGACCCGGCAGCCGGAGCTCCTCGAGCGGGCGGCTATCGAGGCGACCGCCTCCGGGTCCTACCAGCGCTCGATCGAGCTCGCCGAGCAGGCTGTCTCAATCCACAAAGCGCGAGGCGACCGCGTGGGCGAGCTGCGCGCGGTGATTCTGCAGGCGAGAGGCACGACGAGCGTCCTCCGCTCCACGGAGGCGATGCGTCTCATGGATGAGGCCCTCGAGCGCTTCACCGACCTCGAGGGCCGACCGGAGCACGTCGAGCTTCTCATCCGCAAGGCCCAGGCGCTCGTCCTGTCCGATGACCCTGGGGAGTCGATCCCGTGGGCGGATCGCGCGCTCGAAGCCGCGGAAGGCGCGGATCTCCTGCCGCTCGTCGTTTCGGGCCTCGTCGCCAAGGGCGGAGCGCTTGGCTACGTCGGGCGTGGGTACGAGGGCGTCGGGACGCTCCGCAGCGCCCGCGAGCTTGCTGTCGCCCATGGCGACACGCTCGGTGCGCTTCGGGCGACGGCCAACCTTTCCGATGCCCAGATCCCGCGGGACCCCAGGGCTGCCTTCGAGACCGGGCGCGAGGGACTTGCGGAATGCCGACGTGTCGGGCGCATCGATTACCTCGGCATCATGGCGATCAACGGCGCCTACGGAGCGTTGCGAACGGGCGACTGGGACTGGGCCGTCCGCGAGTCCACCGCCGTCGGAGAGGCGCTGATCGAAGAAGCCGACCGGCTCAATGTCGACACGATCCTCGTGATCGTCGCCGGGTTACGGGGCCAGAACACGGACGGAACGCTCGCCAGGCTCAACGACTACATCGACAACGTCTCCGACCGGCAGTCGATCGCGGTCGTGCGGGATGCCGAGAGCCACGTTGCCCTCGCCGAAGGCCGTCTCGACGCCGCGTACGACCTGGCGCTGGAGACCGGTGGTCTGATGCCGTGGCTTGCACCCACGGCATTTCTCACGGCGGCGAGAAGCGCGCTCTGGCGCCGCAACACCGAGCAGGCTGCCGACGCCCTGGCCCACCTCCAGGCTCGAACGCATGGCCCGGCCATCACGGCTGGCCGGATGGAGATCGACGCCGGACTCCTTGCGCTCGATGGGCCACGACCGGCGGCGCTATCCCGCTATCGAGAGGTGCTCCAGGCGTGGCGCGATCTCGGCCTGGCCTGGGACGAGGCCGTCACCGCGATCGACATGGCGACGCTGATCGGTTCCGCTGAGCCCGATGTGATCCAGGCTGCGCGCGTCGCCGAGGCGACGTTCGAGCGCCTCGGAGCGAAGCCGTTCCTCGCGCGGTTACGCGCCGCGATGGGCGGCGCGACGGCTTCGGCAACACCGGCACCCGCCGGCGCATCGCGCAGCGAAGAAGCCGCGGTGGATGCCGGAGTCGCGGCGACCTCGGAGCAGCCGACCGCCTGATCGCCGCGCTATCCTCGACCGCGGAGAGGTGCCAGAGCGGTCGATTGGAGCGGTCTTGAAAACCGTCGCGTTGCAAGACGCCGTGGGTTCGAATCCCACCCTCTCCGCCATCACGCTCGCCGGTGGAACGCCCACGCGTGCGTTGCCTCCTCCGCGCGCTCGCTCACGCATCCACAGATGCGCTCGCTCGCGTGCTCGTCGGCGCCTTCGCGTGACCGCCCCACCGGCGAGCTGAGGGTTCCCGCAACCCTGCGCCTGACCGCCCCACCGGCGAGCTGAGGGTTCCCGCAACCCTGCGCGGAGCCGCCTAAGGTCCCATGTCCTGAGGACCTTTTGCGGCTGTCCCGACGCACCGAAACCCGACACATTTGGCCCTCACGGGACGCCTAGCCAACGGGTGATAGCCGCTTGATCGAAGAGAGCTCGAGTCAGACGGGGCCGTCCGGCCTCGCACGACGGCTTCTTTCGCCGTTTGGTGCCCGCGCGTCCATCGTCGTCGCCGCTGTCGCCGTGCTGGCGGTCATCGCCGCGATCGTCGTCGTCTTCCAGGTCACCGGCCAGATGCGCCACGAGGCAGACACGCGCCTCGACGCGCACGCATCAACCGTCGGCCACTCGCTCCAGGACACGATGGACCGGGCCTCCAGCGACATTCGGCTGGCGCGCCGAAACGTCATCTTCGAGAAGGCGCTCGCGGATTCCGAGGGTCAGCTGCTTCCGGCGGACCGCGCTGCGGTCGAAGCGGCCATCACCTACCTCGGCGACCGCTACCAGGTCGATGAGATCTGCCTGATCCGGTCGTCCGGCCTCGAAGCTGCACGATGGGTCGGCGGCGAAGGCGTCGCGCCGGTCAGCGATCTGTCACCCGATGAGCGCGAGGGCAACCCAGCAGTCCTGGCAACGCTCCCGCTCGCCGATGACTCGTTCTTCCAGACCCAGCCCTACGTCTCGCCCGACTCCGGTCGCTGGGTCATCGGGATCGCGACCCCGATCGTCCTCCCGTCCGGCGACCACGCCGGCATCCTCCACTTCGAGATCCCAATCGAGCGCTTCGCGACCGTGATGGCGGACCTGTCGTTCGGTGGCTCGAGCTACTCGATCCTCCTCGATCGCGACGGCCAGCTGCTCGTGGCGCCGTTCCTCGCAGACTTTCGGACGGCAGCCAATACCTCGACCGATCCAACCACCGCGCCATTCCCGCTCGCGACCATTTCGGGCTCGCCATCATGGCGGGACGCGGTCGCGAGGATGGTCTCGGGCCAGATCGGCGCGACGACGTTCGACGAGGGCGGCAAGACCTACCGCGTGAGCTACCAGCCGGTCGCGGGCTCGGACCGGATCGTCGCGGTGATCAGCCCGACCGCGGAGCTGTACGCCGACGTGGATCGGGCGCTGCTAAATCTCGGGGTGACCGCCGCTCCCTTGATCATCCTGATGATCCTCCTGATGGGCTGGTTCGCGCGACGGATGGCCGGTGCGAACACCGGTCTCGCCGGCCTCAACGAGCGCCTCGAGACCACGAACTCCGAGCTCGAGGAGACGAGCCGAGCGAGCGCCGAGCTGGCTCGCGAAGCGGCGATCGTCAACCAGTTCACCGAGCTGACTGCGCTCACCGAGGACGACATCGCGCTGTCGAACGCGACGCTCGCAACGCTCGACGAGCTCGTCCGACCCGCCGATGCCACGCTCCACGTTTCGAACCAATCCCAGGACCGGGCCGTCCCGCAGGCGACGCTCGGCAGCCGTGAGGCCGAGACCCTGACGCTGCGGGATCTCGGGCGTTGCCCGGCGATCCGGCGGAGCAGCCTCTTCGTCACCGACGACGTCTCGGCCCGCCTCAGCTACCACTGCCCGGTGTATCGAGCCGATACCGGCACGCTCGTCTGCGTCCCGCTCGTGGCGCTCGGCGATACCGTCGGGGCGGTCCATCTGCATTGGGACAAGCCAAAGCAGCTGTCGCTCCCACTGCGCCTTGCGATCACCAGGGTCAGCGAGCACGCCGCGCTCTCGATTGCGAACCGGCGACTCCTCACGGCGTTGCACGGGCAGGCCAACACCGACGCTCGCACGGGGCTCACGAACAGCCGCGCCTTCGACGAATCGGTCCAGCGCCGCCTCGCAATGAAGCCGGACACGGAACGCGCCGCCGTGCTCATGCTCGACCTGGATCGCTTCAAGGAGTTCAACGACCGCTACGGCCATCCCGCGGGCGATGAGGCGTTGCGGGTCTTCGCCCACGTGCTCTCCTCGAGCGTCCGCGAGCACGACATCGCCGCTCGCTACGGCGGCGAGGAGTTCGCGGTCTACCTCGCCGGCCTCGATGGCAAGGGCGCTCGGGAGGTTGCGGAGCGCATTCGCGAGCGCACCGAATCGACGATCATTCCGCTCGGACCGGGCCGGACGGCCCATCTCACGGTCTCGATCGGCATCGCTGCCGCACCGGAAGACGGCAACGAGCGGGTCATGCTCCTCAAGGCGGCCGACGAGGCGCTCTATCGGGCGAAGCTGGCCGGCCGCAACCGCGTCATCGGCCGAGAGGTCCGAAAACGCGGCCGACCCGCCGCCGAGGCACCCGAGGTCGCCCAGGCTCCGCACGAGCTCGCCGCCGAAGCCTGACGGCGCACGCCCGTCGACTGTCCCTTGACGGGCCGGCCGGGCCGCTCCCATACTCCCGACCACATCACGAATAGCGGGCTGTGATCGGGACGAGTACCCGTCGAGGCCGAACCAGAGACCCGGTGGCTGGTGCGAACCGGGACGGCGGCGGCGGCGAATGGACCCGGGAGCCTCCGGACCGAACGCGAAGCTTGCGAACGTGTACGCAAGCCGACGCCAGTAGGCTCCGGCGCAGAGCGCCAGCGTTATCGGGCAGCGCCGATCGACAGCCAACCGCCGTCCGTCGGTCAGGAGAGTGCGGCAACAGCCGAATGAGGGTGGCACCGCGGAAGGCACGGCCTTTCGTCCCGGATGGACGAAGGTCGTTCTTGATTCTCCGGAGACCCGCGACTTGACCAGCTCACCCCAGCCGCTCAGCCTCACCGAAGCGAAGCGCCTCGTCGGCAACGCCGACACGATCCTGCTGCGCGCGACGCGTCCCGCAGACCTCGAGACCCCGATTGGGGCGTTCCTACGCCTGGATGACGGATCCACCCCGGCGTATCTCCTCGAATCGGTTGAGGGCGGCGAACGGCTCGGGCGGTACTCGTTCCTCGGCGTCGGCCCACGGCAGCTCCTCGAGGTCCGCAACGGCCAGGCTCGGATCCAGACGCGGCCCGTCACCGTCACTGAGTACGCGCCGGACCTCCCGGTTGAGACCGTCGACGCAGCGGATCCGTTGGGAGCGTTGCGGAGCTTCGTCGGGCGGCGGCGCGTGGCGCCGCGCGAGGGCATGCCGCGCTTCACCGGCGGCGCCGTTGGCGCGCTCGCCTACGACGCGGTGTCCATCTTCGAGCCGACCGTCCCGCTGCCGGAGCGCGACCCGATCGGCGTCCCGACGGCGGCGTTCATCGAGACAGACCTCGTCCTGGTTTTCGATCACCTGCACCACACGCTGTCTGCGATCGCATCGCTGCACACCGAGGCGCCCGACTTCGAACGGCGCTACCGGATCGCCGAGGAGGCGATCTTCGAGGCGCTCGAGCGTACGAGCCGCCCGTCGGCGAGCGAGATGGCTGGCTCGCCGCGTGCTGCCTCGGCCGACATGCAGCCGAGCGCGCTCGTCGAGACGAGCCTCGGCCGCGAGGAGTACATCCGCGCCGTCGAGGTCGCGAAGGATGCGATCGCCGCCGGCGAGGCGATCCAGGTCGTGCTCGCCCGGCGCCAGTCGTTCCGCCTGCCGCTCGATCCTGCGACCGGGCGAGACCTCGACGGCATCACGCTCTACCGCTCGCTGCGGCGGGTGAACCCCAGCCCATACCTGTTCTTCGTCCGGACGCCGCAGTTCGAGGTCGTCGGTGCGTCGCCGGAGCTGCTGCTCCAGGTGGACGGCGATCGCCTGACCACGCACCCGATCGCCGGGACGCGACCGCGCGGCGCGACGCCGGCCGAGGACGAGCTTCTGTCCGAGCAGCTCCAGCGGGACCCGAAGGAGCGAGCGGAGCACGTCATGCTCGTGGACCTCGGCCGCAACGACCTGGGCCGGGTCGCTCGGGCCGGCACGGTGTCGGTGAGCAAATACATGGAGGTCGAGCGCTACAGCCACGTCCTCCATCTCGTGAGCCACGTCGAGGGTCGGTTGCGGCCGGACGTCGACGCGCTCGATGCGCTTCGGGCCGTCTTCCCGGCCGGCACGCTCTCGGGTGCGCCGAAGGTCCGGGCGATGCAGCTGATCGCGGCCGCCGAAGCCGAGCAGCGCGGCCTCTATGGCGGCGCCGTCGGCTACCTCGGCTACGACGGCAACCTCGACACCGCGATCACGATCCGGTCCGCCGTGCTCCGGGAGGGCCAGGCCCACGTTCACACGGGCGCCGGCATCGTTGCCGCGTCCGTGCCGGAGCGGGAGTTCGAGGAAACCGAGCACAAGGCCGCGGCCCTCCGGCGGGCGATCGAAGAAGCCGTGCCGGGCTCGGCGCCGGCGACATCGGGCGCAGCCGCATCGACGAGGATGCCCGCATGATCCTCGTCGTCGACAACTACGACAGCTTCACCTTCAACCTCGTCCAGGCGCTGCTCGCGGCCGGGGCCGAGGTCAAGGTCCTCCGAAACGACGCGATCGACAAGGCCGGCGTCGAGGCGCTCGCGGATGATCCCGAGGCGAACCTTCGGGGCATCGTCATCTCCCCGGGCCCCGGCGACCCCGACGACGCCGGCGTCTCGATGGATGCGATCCGGGTCGCCGCCGATCGCGAGATCCCGCTGCTCGGTGTCTGCCTCGGGATGCAATCGATGGCCGCGGCCTATGGCGGTCGTGTCATCCGCGCGCCGACGCTCGTCCACGGCGAGGCATCCGAGGTCAGCCATGACGGCGCCGGATTGCTCGAGGGCATGCCGCCGGCGTTCATGGCGGCGCGGTACCACTCGCTGTGCGTCGACCCCGAGACGGTCCCGGAGGTCTTCCGCGTGACCGCGATCAGCGAGGTCGATCGCGTGATCATGGGCCTGCGTCACGTCTCGCTGCCGCTCGAAGGGGTCCAGTTCCACCCCGAATCCGTGCTCACGCCCGATGGCCCCCATCTCCTCGCAAACTTCCTGCGGCAGGCGGGTGAAGGTGAAGCCTCGAGGCTCGACGACGCGACCGGTTCCTTCGCCACGCACGGCCTGGCCGAGGACCCCGTCGTGCCCCGTGGCGCCCGGTGAGCGAGCCCGTCCGCGCCGCGCTGGCCGCTGTCATCGATGGTGGAACACTGACCTTCGATGAAGCACTGGCTGCGATGGGCTCCGTCATGGACGGGGAGGCCACGCCGGCTCAGCTCGCGGCGCTCCTCGTGGCGCTGCGGATGCGCGGTGAGACGGTCGATGAGCTCGCCGGCTTCGCGGCGGCGATGCGGGCCCGCGTGCTCGCGGTGACCGCTCCGAAGGGCGCCATCGACGTCGTCGGCACCGGCGGCGATCGCTCGGGCACGTTCAACATCTCGACGGCGTCCGCGCTGGTCGTCGCCGGCGCGGGCGTGCCCGTGGCGAAGCACGGCAACCGCGCGATCACGTCGCGGGCCGGCTCGGCGGATGTCCTCGAGGCGCTCGGCGTGCGCATCGACCACACCGCCGAATCCGCGGCTGCGGAGCTGGCGGCCACGAACTTCGCCTTCATGTTCGCGCCGGCGTTCCATCCGGCGATGAGGCACGCCGGCCCCACGCGCCGCGAGATCGGCGTCCGGACAGCGTTCAACCTCCTCGGCCCGCTGACGAACCCGGCCGGGGCCTCGCGGATGCTCCTCGGTGTCGGCGATGCCGCAGCCGCTCCGAAGGTCGCCGCCGTCGCGCAGCGGCTCGGCACGGAACGGACGTTCGTCGTCCACGGCGCCGGCGTCGACGAGCTGCCGCTCGACGGCAGCGGCATCCTCCATGACGTCACCGCGGACGGCATCGAAACGCGGACCGTCGACGCCGCGGCGTTCGGGTTCGAACACGTCGCCACCGAAGCGCTCGGCGGCGGCTCACCGGACGAGAACGCCCGCGCGATCGAAGCGCTGCTCAACGGGGA
>DASRJS010000027.1:0-4630 GCA_035649355.1 Candidatus Polarisedimenticolia bacterium | reverse complement strand
AAGGAGTACAAGGGCTACATCTACGCGAGCGACATCGCACGCGGCTTCGATGTCTACAGCTTCACGACCTGCGTCGATGCCGGCTGCGTCGTCCGGCCCACGAACACCCCGGGCTCGGTCGGCGGCGGCGGCAAGCTCGAGCAGGACTTCGCGACCTTCACGATCCTCCGCGGCTCAGCGCCGGGTGGTGAGGCCCAGTTCGGGATGGACATCCGATACCTCCTTGGCGGCGCGACGCCGACCGGGACCTTCACGTTCCAGGACAAGGCCCTCGACCGGAGGGTTCAGGCGACGGCGATCGACTCGCTGACGATCACAGGCTCGCGCGCCACGATCACCGGCCGGGCGACCGTCGATGGTGTCCCTGGCGTGGCCTTCGTCCTCGACGTCGAGGATCTCGGCAAGACCGGAGCGGACACGTTCCGGATCGTCCTTGCGGACGGCTATGCCGCCGCGGGGGCGCTGACGAAGGGAAACATCACAGTCCAGGGCTCCGGGTTGCTCGGAGGCTGAGAGTTAGGCGACCGAATGCGGATCCATGAGGTCCATCGTGGCGTGCTTGATCGAGCCCGCGTCCCGCTGCCCGCGCCGATCCTCTTCCGTCCGGCAGCCCTGCGCCATGCGCCGTTGATGCCGGGGCGGTCTCCGACCTAACGCGTGTCCTGGCGGCTCCGGGGTCTTGACAGTAATTCGTCACGCCCTATATTTCGTCACGCCCTATATTGACTGACACCATCAGTCAATCAACCTGCAGGCCGAAAGGCGCAGATCGACCGCGGATGACGCCTCGCCGCTACGCCCAACGCCGACGTGCAGACAGCGCCGCCGCCACGCGCGAGGCGATCGTTGACGCTGCGGTCGCCGTGTATCGAGAGAAGGGGATTGGCGGCGCGACGATGAAGGCCATCGCGGATCGGGCCGATGTCTCGCGCGGCACGATCCTCAATCACTTCGGCCACGCGGAGGGGCTGCTCGACGCGGTCCTCGAGCGGATCCTCGCAACGCTCGAGCTGCCCGACGAGCGGATCCTCGAGGGCATCACCGGGCGCGACGACCGCATCCGCACGTACGTGGCGGCGATGGTCGCATTCTTTCGCCGGAGTGCGTCCTGGTGGCCAGTGTTCGAATCGGAGCTCGAGCGGCCCGTCGTCAAGGCCCGCGAGATGGAGTACTGGACCGCGTTGGCCCGGCTCCAGGCCGCGGTCCTCGGGCCTGACCTCGCGGCGGACGCAAACCTCCAGACGGCGATCGGAGCCGTGATCCATCCCGCGACGATGGGCTCGATGCTCTGGCAGCTCGAACAGGGTGGTGCGTCCCCGGATCGAGCCGCTCGGATCGTCGAGGACTTCGTCCTGGGCTACGTGGCAATCGAGAGCAAGCGGAGCGGAAGGGAGGCCTCGTGATCAACCGAACCCGGGTCGCCGCCGGATCGAGAGCGGCAGTCGTCATGGCCGTCGCCGGTGGTGTCGCGCTCGTTGCGATCCTGCTCTTCTTCAACGTCGGCCAGCCGTTCGGCACGGTCAACGACCTCGCGCTCCTGATCATGACCGTGTCGCTGCTGCCGGTGATGCTGGCGCACTACGAGCTCGGCGGGATCGTGCCGCTGTGGCCCGCCCGGCTCAGTCTCGTCGGGTCGGCCATCGCCGTCGCTGCCTGGGCGGCGATCCTCGGCGCGATGATCCTCGGGCTCGTGACGTTCGACTACGAGCACGCCGCGACCGGCGCCTTCGCGATCTCGTGCGCTTTGCAGGTGGTGATCGGTTTGTGGATCGCGGGTGCAAGCCTGCTCGCCGGTCCGTGGCTGCCGGCCGTCACGCGCTGGCTGGGCGTCGCGGCCGGGGTCGGAACGATCGTGATGTCGATCGGGCTGTTGCTCGGAGGCGTCAACCACCCGCTGTCCTACGTGGGCGGTGTCGGCTACCAGATCGTGCTGCCGGTTTGGGCGTGGCTGCTGAGCCGCGTCTTCCGCCAGCGCGCAGATGGTGCCATTCGTTGAGCGCGGGGAACGTATCCTGCCGTTCGGCGGGGAGGAGAGGGAGGAGTTAGGCGTGACCACCATGGTCCGGAGCCTGCATTCGCTTGCGGCGTGGCTGCTCGCGGCAAGCGTCATCGTCCAGGCGTTCCTGGCCGGCATCGCGATGTTGCAGCTTGGCGGGGACGGCGACTTCAGCACCCACATCGGGGTCGGCTACTCGGTGCCGGGTCTCCTGGCGCTCATCGTGCTGCTAACGGCGCTCGTGGCCCGACTGGGCCGGACGCAGATCCTGCTGAGCGGCGGGCTGATCGTCCTGTACATCATCCAGACGTCGCTGCCGCTGTTCGCCGAAGGGTCGCCGATCATCGCGGCGCTCCACCCGGCGAACGCGTTCCTGCTGTTCGGCGCCGCGATCTACGTCGCCCGGCGCCAGACGCGTTCAGCGCCGGCACCGACCGGGGTACCAGCAGCGCCCGCGGCGCCCGAGCGCCCGATGTCCGAAGGCGACGAGAGCTAGGGGCCGCGACCGATGTACGGAATCGTCGTCCTCATCCATATCGTGGCGGTGCTGGTGTTCATCGCCGCTCACGCCGTCTCGGCAGCCGCCATCTTCCAGGTCCGCGCGGAACCCGATCGCGCGAAGCTCACGCACATCCTCACGCGCTCGGGAACGGCCCTGATCGTGGCCTTCCTCGCACTGCTGGTCGTCCTGGTCGCCGGGATCATCCTCGGGTTCATGGGCGGCTGGTGGGGCCGCCTCTGGATTTGGGCCTCGCTCGTCGTCTTCGTGGGAGTCACGCTCGCCATGACGCCGTTCGCCGCGAACCCGATGCGAGCCGTCCGCACCGCGCTCGGCATGCAGATGGGCAAGCCGAAGGAGGGCGAGCCGGCGGCCGTGCCGCCGGGGGATGCCGAGCTTGCCGCAGCCCGCGCGGCCCTCAGGCCCGAGCTGGCCGCCGGCGTCGGGGTCGCGGGGCTGATCCTGCTCTTCTGGCTGATGCTGGCGAAGCCTTTTTAGGAAGCCATCTCGCTACGCCAGCCGGTAGAGCTGGCGGGCGCCCTGGAGCCCCTTCAGCTCGAACGAGCCGGCGTCCTCAAAACGCAGATTTGACCCGAGAACCGGCGGCGCTGGAGGCGCATGCCGGAACCCTACACTCGGCCCATGAGAATCGCCCACGTTCGAGAGCGAACGGCACCGGCTGGCACGCCGTGGCGGCTTGCGGCCGCGCTCGACGGCGACAACGGGCAATGGCTCGACCTGGAGGTCGCGCGCCGGCGCGCCAACGCCTCGGACCCAAACCTCGCTCACGACAGCACGCTCCATCGTCAGACGGTGACGACTCTCGACGATCACCTCGACCGCTCACTCCGCGTCGCTGTCCTGGGCGAGCTCGTTGACGGGTTCGAACCCCGCGCCGCTGACGACGACGCCGTCCTCGACGTCGGCGACCTGCGGTTCGGACCGCCGATCCTTCGGCCGCCCGCGTTCCGCGACTTCTACGCGTTCGAGCGCCACGTCGCGACGATGTGGCAGCGCCGTGGCGGGGAGGTCCCGGATGCCTGGTATCGACTGCCGATCTTCTATTTCTCGAACACGTCCGAGATCCGCGGGCCGAGCGAGCCCGTCTGGGCGCCAGAAGCGTCGATAGAGCTCGACTACGAGCTCGAAGTCGGCGCGCTCGTCGACACACCGGCCTTCAACCTCCCCGCTGACCGGGCCGAGCAGGCGATCGGCGGCTACTTCGTGATGAACGACTGGTCCGCGCGCGACCTTCAGCGCGACGAAACATCGGTGCGTCTGGGCCCCGCGAAGGGCAAGGACTTCGCGACGTCGATCGGACCGTGGCTCGTGACCCCCGACGAGCTGGCGGACAAACGCGCCGGAAAGGGTTACAACCTTGCGATGACCGCCGACGTCGGCGACGTTCGAACCTCGAGCGGAGCCTGGTCGGACATCGCCTTCTCGTTCGGAGAGATGCTCGCCCGCGCCTGCGCCGATGTTCACGTCCGGCCCGGCGAGATCCTCGGCTCCGGCACGGTCGGCGGTGGCTGCCTGCTCGAGATCAAGGACGAAGCACTCGGGCGCTGGCTGCAGCCCGGTGACACCGTCTCCCTTTCCATCGAGCGGCTGGGCACGCTCACGAGTCCGGTGGTCGAACGGCCATGATGAACGCCCCCGTCGTTCTGCCCGCGGACCTCGAGACGCCGGCGCTCGTCGTCGATCGCGAGATCCTCGACGACAACATCGCCCGGCTCCAGAAAGCCCTCGACGAGCGCGGCGTTCGGAACCGCCCGCATGCGAAGACCCACAAGAGCGTCGCGATCGGGCGGCTGCAGATGGACGCCGGGGCGGCCGGCCTGACGGTCGGGACGCTCGGCGAGGCGGAGGTCTTCGCGGCCGCAGGGCTGACCGACCTCTTTATCGCGTATCCGCTGTGGTTCGTCGGTTCGAAGGCCGAACGCCTGCGGGCGTTGACGGATGTCGCGCAGCTCCGGGTTGGCGTCGACTCGATCGAGGGCGTCCACGCGCTTGCGGCCGCCGTCGGCGGCGTCGCGCGACGGCCCAGCGTCCTCATCGAGATCGACTCGGGCGGCCAGCGGACCGGTGTCGTCCTGCCCACCGACGTCGTCGACATCGCCGAGGCGGTCAGGGAC
>DASRJS010000026.1:0-6394 GCA_035649355.1 Candidatus Polarisedimenticolia bacterium | reverse complement strand
CGCGCGATGCAGGAGCGATTGCGTCGCTGCGGCCGACTTGCCCATCAGGCGCGCGGCCTCGGCCACCGGAAGGTCGTCGAGCACGACGAAGACGAGAACCGCGCGCTGGGCCGCCGGCAGCGACCGGATGGCGGCTTCGATCGCCGCGCGGTGGTCGAGATCCGGCCCGCGGACCGCGTACTCGGAAAGCCGAAGATCCCGAACCTCGAGGCGCATCCGTCGGCGTTCCTCTCGCTCGGCCGCGCGAAAGTGATCGGCGAGCTTGTGGCGAGCGATGCCGCACAACCACGTCACGGTGTCCGACCGACCGTCGAAGCGCGACCGTCGGTCGATCGCGGCGATGAACGTCTGCTGCGCGAGCTCCTCGGCGAGCGCGGGATCGTTCCCGCAGCGGCTCAGGAGATACGAGTAGACGCGCGGCAGCGTGCGCCGGTACCACGACTCGAATGCGCCGTCGGTCGAGAGCGCGATCTGCAGCACATCGACGCCGTCGGCGGTCGCGGCGCGCTCAGTCATCTAGCTCGTTCTCACCCTTGGCACGAATCCAGACTACGACCCGATACTCGGCCGCTGGGAGTGAGTCGCTCGGGCGGCGCGAATTCATTCGACGAGACAGGGAGGCCCGCCGGGCGGGCTGCCCGGCGGGCCGAAACGAACGGATGACTGGGAGTTGCGGAGGATCAGCCCCTGGCGATCTCGTCCGCCAGGCGGTCGTACATGCCGAGCGCACCCTCGACCATTCCGACCGCGACCTGCTGCTCGATCTCCTCGAGCGACCCGAAGTGGCCGCGCTCGGTGATCTTCGTTCGGCCATCGCCGAGATCCTCGAGTGTCATCGTCTCTCGCCCGACCGGGAAGCCGGGGACGTCGACCGTGAACGTGCGGAGGATCCTGATCGGCGGCTCGACCTCGAGGTAGTCGCCTTTGAATCCGATCGGCTCGCGGTCCGGGGCGTGGCTGATGTAGTGCCATCCGCCGCCGACGCGGAGATCCATCCGGACGACTTCGGTTGTCGAATCGTGGGTGCCCCACCAGCGGGCGATCCGCTCGGGGTCCGTGTAGACCTTCCAGACCAGGTCGCGAGGCGCATCGAACACGCGCTCGAAGACGACGTCGAGGCCGTCCACGTAGACCTTCGTGCGCTCGTTTCCGAGCTGCTTCGTCGCCATCGCTGCGGCTCCTTCCTGTGTCGCGTCAATCACGTCCAGTGTCATCGCGCTGCTCCTTCTTTGTCTCCTGCAGCTCGCGCAGGTAGTCGTCGAGGCGCTCGAGGCTCTCCTGCCAGTGCCGCTTGTACTGGCCGATCCAGTCGGCCGCGTCGCGAAGCGGCTCCGGCGTGAGGCGGCACGGTCGCCACTGGGCCTGGCGCCCCTGCTCGATGAGCCCGGAGCGCTGGAGGACCTTGAGGTGCTTCGAGATGGCGGGCAGGCTCAGATCGAACGGGGCAGCGAGCTCCGTCACGTTCGCCTCGCCCTTCGCAAGTCGCGCCAGGATGGCGCGCCGGGTCGGATCGGCGAGGGCCGCGAAGGTGACGCTGAGGTGATCGGTCGATCCAGATGCCTGCATTTCGCCTCTCGGTTAATTAACTCATCGGAATAATACACGCCGAGGGGAGCTTGTCAAGGGGAGCTGTGGCCGTTGGCGTTCGATCTCCGTCAGATTGCCGTCACACGGCAGTTATGCGAACGGACCGGCCTCTCCGGGGCGAGAAGGCGATCGCAGCGCTTCGTCCCGTGCGTGCAAACGCGGGGCTCGGCGAGAGATCAGCCTCGAAGCCCTGCATAACTGCCATCACACGAGAATCCGCCGGAGTCCGATCGCGCAAAGGCTCCTGCGACGACTTGAGCCGATCACTTGGGCGTCGAACGGCGGAGCCCTAGCTCTCGCTCACGGGGCCGGGCAGCCACTGCACGAGCTGGATGACCACGCCGTTCGGGTCGGTGACCTGGAAGTAGCGCTCGCCCCACGGCTCGGTCTCGATCGGCGTCGTGATCGTGACGCCTTCGGCGACCAGCCGCTCGTATTCCACGTCGACGTCATCCACGACGAACACGAGCAGGAGCCCGTCGGCTCGGTGACCAGCCAGCGAATGGGGCTTGAACGTGGCCAGCCCGGTCCGCAGGAACACGACGTTGAAGCCCGCGTCGGGCCGTGAGAGCGACACGAACCCGTCCGCGGCCATCTCGACCTCAAAACCGAGATAGCGCTGCAGGAAGTCCGCTGACGCGGCTACGTCCTGGACGTTGAGCGAGATGCCGGACGCCGTGATCTTCATCCGGGCACGGTACCGCGCTGTTCGGACGCATCGGCAGGCGCGCTAGAGTGGCGGTATGCCCAGCGCCGAGCGCTCCATCACGATCAGCCGGCCGGTCGATGCGGTCTTCGCGTTCGTAGCGGACGGCGCCATCGCCAAACGCTGGCGGCCCGCGGTGCTCGATGTCGAGCGCGTCGGCGGCTCGGGCCTCAAGGCCACGTATCGCCAGGGCGTCAAGGGCCCCGGTGGCCGCCGGATCGCCGCCGATTACGAGGTCTACGACGTGGAACCGAACCGCCGGATCGCGTTCCGCGCGATCGCCGGCCCGGTCCGGCCGACCGGCGAGTACCGGTTCGAAGCGACGCCGGACGGGACGCAGGTCACGTTCTCGCTCACGGCGCAGCTCGGCTGGCTCAAGGGGCTGCTGATCGGTCGCTCGGTTCAGGCCTCGATGGACGCGGAGATGGCCGCGCTCGACAACCTGAAGAAGATCCTCGAAGAAGAGGCCGAGGCGGACGCCTAGCCGGTGATCTCGGCGCGCTCGGTGAAGACCGCCGACACCACGATCGCACCGATGAGCCAGGCCGCGACGACGACGAGCGCCGTATTCGGCTCGAGCGCCGCGACCTGGACGCCACCTCCGCCACCGGCGATCTCGCCCGGGTTGCCAAGGACCGCCGTCGCCGCATCGAACGGCAGCCACTTCGTGATGTCCTCGAGGAAGATGCCGGCGAACTGCTCGCCGAAATAGGCCGCGATCCCGACACCGATGCCGGCGAGCTGGCTGCGGAAGAGCGTCGCGATCGCAAATCCAAGCGCGCCCTCCTCGGTGACCGCGAAGGCCATTCGAGCCAGGCGCTCGGGCAGCTTGCCGAGCGTCTCAGCGTCGTTGACCCCGCTCGTCGAGATCCCGGCGAGGTTGGCCCCGACGTACGCGGCGCCGATCCCGATCGCGAACGTCACCAGCAGCCCGATGATCGTCACGCTGGCGACCGAGGCGAACGTTCCAACGATGTAGCGCGTCCGACTCTCGCCGCGCGCAATCGCGTTCTTGAGCGTGCCCCACGTCCACTCCGAGCCGGCGACCGCGGCCCCGTAGACAACCGCGAGCAGCCCGCCGAGCCCGACGATGAAGGCGACGACGCTGTCATACGCAGCCGGGAAGGTGAGCAGCGCACGGCGCGCGGCCGCGGCGCCCGGGCCGCCGCCGGTGGCGTTGCTGGTGGCGCCGGTCGCGACGAGGATGAGGACGAGCAGGCCTGCGAGGAGGCCGAACGTGACGAACGTCGCGAGCCGGCGGCGGAGCTTTCGGACGCCCGAGAGGAAGATCCTCACTGGGCGCCTCCGAAGCCGACGAACGTGCCTTCGTGGCTCGCCGTCGTGTCGCCGGTGAGCTCGAGGAAGATCGATTCGAGGTCGCTGCCGGCTTCGAGCCCGGCGAGGTAGATACCGCGCTCCGCGAGGGCACGCGTCACCTCGGGTGCGCGCGCAGGTTCGAACAGGACGATCAGCCATCCGGCTTCGGCGTCGTCGACGCGAACGGCGTCGGCGCCAGCGAGCGCGGCCAGGACTTCCTGCGCGGATACGGCTTCGGCCGGCGCCACGCGGACGCGCAGCGCCTCGCCGGAGTGGAGCAGCGACTCGAGCGTCCCTTCGCGGACCAGCTTGCCGGCCGAGATGATGCCGACGACGTCGGCGAGCTGCTGGACCTCGCCGAGGATGTGGCTCGAGACGAAGACAGTCTTGCCGGTCGCCGCGAGGTGCCGCAGCGTGTCGCGCATCGCGACGATGCCGGCCGGGTCAAGGCCGTTCGCGGGTTCGTCGAGGAGCAGCAGCTTCGGGTCGCTGAGGAGCGCGCCGGCGATGCCGAGACGCTGCTTCATCCCGAGGGAGTAGCGCGAGACCGGGTCGGTCGCGCGGTCGCGGAGGCCGACGAGCTCGAGGAGCTCGTCGATGCGGCCGCGGGTGACACGCGCGCCGCTGGACGCGAGCTCGCGCAGGTTCGCCCGGCCCGAGAGATACGGATAGAACGCCGGCGTCTCGACGAGCGCGCCGATGTCGAACAGGCGCTTGCGGTCAGAGCGGGCGAATGGCCGACCGAGGAGCTCGATCGAGCCGGCATCGGGATGGATCAGCCCGGTGAGGAGGCGCATCGTCGTGGTCTTGCCCGCGCCATTCGGCCCGAGGAAGCCGTAGACGACGCCCTCGGGGACGGTGAGGTCCAGGCCGTCGAGCGCGGTTCGCTTGCCGTATGCCTTGCGCAGGCCGCGCGTCGCCAGGGCGAGTCCGTCGGGCATGCCGGCGATGGTACGGGCTCGCGGACGTTAGCCTGTGAACCTGCCGTGAAGGCTTTGCGGACGTTTCGAGGCGAGGGCTCAGGCGGCTTTGAACGGGTCGCGGACCTTGATACCGGTGAACCGCCGGAAGTCGCGATCGTGCGTCCAGATCGTTGTTACCTCGTGCTCGAGCATGAGCGCGGCGAGGTGGGCGTCGGAGACGAGATTCCCGCTTGTGGACGACGTGCGCGCTAGCGCATCGAAACGCTGCCAGAACGGCGTGCCCTCGGAACCCACACGGACGTGGGGCCGTCCGAGCAGCCCTTCGATGTTGGCCAACGCGGCCTTCAGCGGCAGCGGATCCCGAAAGACCGCTGGGTGCGTCGCCAATCGCAGATAGGCCATCACCGTCGGCCAGAAGAGATAGACGATCTCGGGCCCGGCGGCAATCTTCGTCACGAAGCTACGTGCGGACTCGTGAAGTGGGTTCTCGGCATCAGATGCGTACACGAGGATGTTGGCGTCGATGGTTGCGCTCACGAACCCTCAGTCGCGCGGCGCACGGCGTCCTTGTCCTCGAGGTCAATCCGGGCACGCATCGGTCGAGTGATCCAATTGAAGGGGCGCTCGATCGGCGCCCCGTCGTCGCGGTCCAGTGCAACGGTCAACAACTCGGACACAAGTCGTCCCAAGGGCTTCCGCTCTCGCCGACCTCTCGCACGCAGAGCGGCGAGAACTGACGGGTCAATGTCGATGGTCGTACGAGACATGATGCGTGATGCTGTTCTTGTACGCATCAGATGTCAAGATGCCAGCATAGGCAACGCGCCGAGCGGTCGCGCCACGATCGCGCCGTTCTCGTGAAGGAAGCCACCGAGATGCAGATGATTCGGATCGAGCGCCTCGAACTCGTCGGACAGCCATTCAGCAAAGTCGAGGTCCACATCACCCGGGAGGGCGAGAAGGAGATCTCGCATCGGCGCAAGGAGCATGTGTGGCCCGCGACCGAAGAGTCGAGGCACGAGATCCGGAGCGAGGAGCAACGTTGAGGAGATGCCCATCCCGGATTGGAGAGCGAGCACCGGGATGTCATGGACCGACATGCGAACGACTGTGCGGCTGTCCAGGCCGTCCGCGATCCTTCGAACGTTGGCCAGGGCCACGTCGGTCAAAGCGAGTCGATCGACGCCCCACGACCTCATGAGCTCTTCGCCCACAAACGCGAACGCGGGACCGAGATCCAGTCCAAAGCCAACGGCGATCCCCGGCGGGAGCATGACGGTGACTCGGTCGGGAATGTCGACCGGAAACGGCCGCCTTCTGGGCAGCAACGGCTTGACCAGTTCGCGGGCCTTCGCCCAATCCATCGCCGGGTCAAAGCCCTCGAGTGCCGCGAGCACGTGTTCCGGCGAAGCCGTCGTCATTCCCGGGCCGAGGGGCGGTCCCTCGAAAGCTTCGAGTTCAAGCCCGTTGGCGAGCACTCGCCGCATGCTCGGCCGCGACGAACGCGCCTGCCGTCGCTGCTCGCGCTTCCGCCGGCGCTGCTCCCTTGGTTTCATGGCCGGCACGATACGAAGGCCCGCTTAGCTGCCAATCACCTGGCCGGCGCCGGACGTCGTCGGTACGCTTTGCACTCGCAGTTATGGTGAATCGATGACGTCGGGGCCCGCGTTCCGCCTGGAGGGTGCCCGGATCGGGCAGATCCTCGTGCCCGTGACGGACCTCGACCGCGCGGTCGCCTTCTACGGCGAGACGCTCGGACTGCCGCTGCAGATGCGCTTCCCGGGCATCGCCTTCTTCGACGCCGCCGGGATTCGCCTCTATCTCGCCTCGCCCACGGAACCGGACTTCAGCGGCACGGCGA
>DASRJS010000025.1:0-25224 GCA_035649355.1 Candidatus Polarisedimenticolia bacterium | reverse complement strand
GTCCGCGAGAAGCTCGCCAGCCTGTCCGCCCAGAGCGACGCGGTGGGCCGAACGAACAGCGTGACGGGTTCTGCGACGCTCGAAGCCTCCGGCGACGCGGTGACCGTCACGGCCGCCAGCTTCGAGGCCGATCTGACGACGCTGACGAGCGACGAAGGTCGCCGAGACAACCGAATCCGCGAGATCGGGCTGGAGTCGAACCGTTTCCCGACGGCGACGTTCGTCCTCACGAGCCCGGTCGAGGTGCCGTCAGTAGCCCTGGCAGGGGCGACCGTCGAGGTGACCCTCATCGGCGACCTGACGATCCACGGCGTGACGAAGAGCGTCTCGATCCCAGCGCAGGCCCAGCTGACCGCAGACGGCAAGATCAACGTGCTCGGCAGCCTGACGTTCCCGTTCTCCGACTTCGGGATGACGCCACCGAGCATTGGCGGGTTCGTCAGCGTCGAAGACGACGCGACGCTCGAATTCGTGCTCGTGCTTTCGAAGGTCTAGCTCAGCCCCGGTCGGCCAGGATCTCCGCCGCCGCGCGCTCGCCAGAGGCGATCGCGCCGTCGATGTAGCCGTTCATCCACGTCGCGGTCTCCGTCCCCGCCCAGTGGATCCGGCCGCACGGTTCGCGGAGCGCGGGTCCGAACGCCGTCCAGGCGCCGGGCGACATGTGGCCGGAGTAGCAGCCGCGTGTCCAGGGCTCGGCCGACCAGTCCAGCTCGAACAGCTGCTCGACATCGGCCGCCTCCGGGCCGAACGCCCGCACGAGGCTCGTGATGATCGCTGTCCGCCGCTCGCCTTCCGAGACCGCACCGAGGCGACGGGCTTCGCGACCGCCGATGAAGCCGACGAGGACGCCCCGGCCGTTCGACGGCGAGTTGTCCGCCGTGAAGTCGACCGCCCCGTCAGATGAAAAGCAGATCCCCGACAGGCCGGCGTCCTTCCAGAACGGCGTCGTGTAGACGGCCTGGACCTTGATGACCGAGCCGTGCGGCATCCGCTGGGCCAGGCCGTCCCGCACGGCCGAGAGCGGCGGGCCGAACTGGATGCGGCCCGCGAGCATCGGCGACAGCGCGACGATGAGGCGCCCGGCCTCGAACCGCCCCTGGTCGGTTTCGACGGCGACCGAGCCATGCCGGTGCTCGATCCGCCGCGCCGGCGCCTCGAGGACGACGCGATCTCCGAGCTCCGCGGCGACCCGGCGAGCCACGTCGTGCGGGCCGCCGACGATCCGATCCTGCTGAGCGGCCCCTTCGAAGCCGATTGACTCGGCGAACGAACCGGCGGTTCGGGCATGGAACAGGAAGTCGAGGAGGGACGCCTCGCCCGCCGGGCGGACGTAGATCGACTCGACAATCGCCCGCATGAACGCGTGGGCGCGGGGTTCGGCGACCCTCGCGTCGAGCCAGTCGGCCATCGTCCGCCCGTCCAGGCGCTCGGCGTCCGGCGCCGCCCACGGCGCCTCGATCGGGACCGTCTCCGCGAGCGCCTCGAGCTCGTTGAGCGCGGCGTTGATCGCAGCCGTCGTTTCGGCGCCGAGGTTGGTCGGCAGCTCGCCCGGATGCCGGCTGGGGCGGCCTTCGAAGACCGTGATCGTGTCACCGACGATGTACTGGGGCAGCGTCCCGACGCCTAGGTCGTCAATGAGCGCGTGGATCCGCGCCTGCTTCGGCCCGATCCACTCGCCGCCCATCTCGAGGACGGTGCCGTCGTCCAGGGTCAGGTCGAACGTCCGTCCGCCGACACGGTCGCGCGCCTCCAGCACCATGACCGACACGCCGGCTCTCGTGAGAGTGCGTGCCGCGCTCAGGCCGGCGAAGCCGGCGCCGACGATCGCCACGTCCGCCTTGCCGGTCATGCCGTGTAGGCCCCGCCGGGGTCGAGCTCTTCGCGGATCAGTCGAAGCTCGTCGGCCGTTGGCGCGGGGGTCGCTTTGATGGCGCTCGAGATCCGCGGCTCCCAGCCCACCGACCCGCGGACGTCGTCGACGGTCGCACCCGGATGGAGCGAGTCGAGCCGCATCTCGCCGTCATCGCCGAAGTGCCAGATCCCGAGGTCCGTCACGACGACCGATGGCCCGCGACCGATCCAGCCGCCCTCGCGCCGGATGCGCTCGGACTGCGCGGCCCCGCCGAGATTGCCGGCCGAGGTCCGGAAGTCGATCTTCTCGACGAACGAGCGCTGGCTCTGGCGCATGATCACGAACACCTGGCGGGCGTTGATCGCGATCTCGCAGGCCCCGCCGCTGCCCGGCAGCCGGGTCTTCGGGTGCGCGTAGTCGCCGATGACCGTCGTATTGATGTTGCCGAAGCGGTCGATCTGAGCCGCGCCAAGGAAGCCGACGTCGACGAGACCGCCCTGGAGGTAGAACGCGAAGAGCTCGAACATGCTCGTCACCGCGGTCGAGCCGGTGACGATCGTCGGGTCGCCGATGCTCAGGGGCAGCCGCGCCGGCCGGGCCCCGAAGACGCCCGCTTCGTAGACCAGCTCCAGGTCAGGCGCCACCGTCCGCTGGGCGAGATTCACCGCGATGTTCGGCAGTCCGACGCCAACGAAGCAGACGTGCTGGCCGGCGAGCTCTCGGGCCGCGGCGACGATCATCATCTCGGACTTCGAGAACGCCACGTCGTTCATCCGTAGCGCCCGTAGTCAACGCTTCCGGACGGCGCGGGCCCGGGCGTCAACGAGGCGATCCGCTCCGCGCCGAGCTTCTCGACGTAGGCCGCCCGGCCGTCGAGGTCGTAGACCCACTCGCGAAGCCACGCCTGGATCGAGGCCTCGTCGCGCGTGATCGCGTCCCAGTCGAGGTAGAAGCGGTTGTCGCGGTCGTAGGCCCCCTGGACATAGCTCGGGTGCGCCCCGAACGGCTCGACGACGACGGCATCGACGATCAGGCCGGGGATGATCGTCCGGTTCGGATCCGCGCGGACAACTGCTTCGTCGACGAGCTCCTCGACGACGACGATCAGCCGCTCCGCCGCGAAGGCCGCCTCCTTCTGGCAGCCGAGCAGGCCCCAGACCTGGGTATTGCCGGCGGCGTCAGCGCGCTGGGCGTGGACGATCGTCACGTCCGGCTTCAACGGCGGAACCGCGTAGACCTTGCCGTCACCGTACGGGGACTCGATCTCCCGGATGAGGGGGTTGGCCGCCGGCAGGTCCGTCTCGAAGTACGAGCGGAGCGGGAAGAACGGCAGGTTCGCGGCGCCGGCGGTGTAGCGCGCGACCATCCCGAAGTGGCTGTATTCCTCGAGCTCGAGGGGCGCCGGGTCGGCGTTCTCGACGCGTCGCCGGATCGCACCGAGCCCGCCGACGCCCGGATTGCCGAGCCAGCTGAAGATGAGCTTCCGGGCGACGCCGGCGGCGATCATCTGGTCGTAGATGAGGTCCGGTGTCATGCGCGCGAGCGTCAGGTCGCGCCGGCCCTGCCGGATGATCTCGTGCCCGGCCGCGAACGAGATGAGGTGCGTGAAACCCTCGATCGCGACCGTGTCACCATCGCGGACGAGATCGGCGATCGCGTCGCGCATCGACGCGACCTTCGAGGTGCTCACCGGCGAAGTATCCGGCACGGCGGGTCGCCCGGGTCAGCGACCGGCGCCACCTCCCGAGTGCGTGCCCGCCGACGCCGCCATCTCCACCAGCTGACCCTCGCGGTCCCCGGCGACTTCCGCGAGGCTGGCTTCGAAGATTCGGAGTGCCGTCGCCATCTCGTCCACGGTCACCGTCAGCGCCGGAGACATCCGGACGGCCGACTTGCCGGCACCCAGCACGAGCAGCCCCGCCTGGAAGCAGGCCCACTGGACCGCATCCGCCGTCTCCGGCGAGTCGAACTCCACGCCGATCATGAGGCCGCGGCCCCGGATGTCGCGGAGCAGCGCGGGATAGCGATCCGCGATCGGCCGCAGGCCGGCTCTCGCCTGCTCACCGCGGACGCGGGCATTCTCGATCAGGCCGCTCTCCAGAAGCTCGATCGTCGCGAGCGCTGCCGCGCACGCGACCGGGTTGCCGCCGTACGTCGAGCCGTGCGCGCCGGCGCCCCAGTGCTCGAGCAGGTCGGCCCGCGCCACCATCGCGCCGAGGGGCATTCCGGACGCGATGCCCTTGGCCGAGAGGAGGATGTCCGGCTTCACATCCCACAGGTCGACGGCCCACATCGTCCCGGTTCGGCCGGCGCCGGTCTGGATCTCGTCTGCGATCAGCAGGATCCCGTGGCGGTCGCAGAGCTCGCGCAGGCCGGGCAGGAACGCGTCGTCCGGCACGACGTAGCCGCCCTCGCCCTGGATCGGCTCGACGATGATCGCGGCGACCTCGGTCGCGGGCACGAGCTTCTCGAACAGCACCTCGTCGAACCAGCGCAGGCTCGCCTCGGTGCCGAACGGCGCGTGGTGGACGCCGGGCAGGAGCGGGCCGAATCCGGCGTGGTACTTCGCCTTCGACGCCGTCAGGCTCACCGCGCCGTACGTCCGGCCGTGGAACGCGCCGAGGAACGCGACGACGTTCTGGCGGCCCGTCGCATGGCGCGCGAGCTTGATCGACGCCTCGACGACCTCGGCGCCGCTGTTCCCGAGGTAGGCCCTCGCGCGACCGCCCTTGATCGGCGTGATCGCCGCGAGCCGCTCGCAGACCTGGGCGTAGATCGGCAGGTACCAGTCCGACGCCGAGAAGTGGATGAGCTCGGCAGCCTGCTCCTTGATCGCACCCACGACCGCCGGATGGCTGTGCCCTGTGGATGTGACCGCGATACCGGCGGCGAAGTCGAGGAAGAGATTGCCGTCGATGTCCTCGACCACGAGCCCATCGCCGCGGACCGGCACCAGCGGGTACGCGCGCGGCAGGCTGCGTGACGTCCACAGCTCGTCGAATTCGACGTGGGCTCTGGCCCTCGGACCCGGGATTTCGGTGACGATGTCGGGCACCGGCCGGCCACCGGCGAGCCGCGACGGGGTGTGGGCCACGAGGCACCTCGACGCATACGGTTTATGCAGACTGGATAGTCGGCGGCGAGTCTAGCAGAGCGGGTGACCCGTTCGGCTGACCAGTCAGGGGGACCATTCGGTCATGTCCCCTGAACCCCTCAGAACCGTACCGTCCCTGTCGTGATCGCCCCAGCTGACCGCGCGTCTCCGCGTGTCCTGGTGGACGCCGCCCGACGGCGCGACCTCAGCCGGCTGCAGAACGATCCGCACATCCTCGTCGCGGTCGGCATCGTTGGCGCGTCGCTTGCCGCTGGCATCGTCGGCCATACACGCGCGATGCCCGTGGTCGTGGGGGCTGGACTCGCCCTGTTCGTCGTCCAGGTCATGCTCTCGCCGCGCTCGGAGGGCCTCCGCGGGCGATCCGTACGCGACACCTTGCGACTGGCCGCGGCCCTGGCGTTCGTCGCGATCGCGAACGCCGTGCTCGGACCGCCGGGACAGTGGCCTGTGCCCGCCCTGTTCGTGCCGATTGTCGCCCTCGCCGCCGCCATCGGCCAGCGCGAGGCCGTCTGGACGACCGGTCTTGCGACCGCCCTCACCGCGATTCCGCTCATCGTCATCCCGCAGGGCCACGATCCCCTGACCGTCGAGCGGGCGATCGGTCTGTTCACGGCGGCCGGGCTCATGATCGTGGGAACGCGACGGACGGTCACCGCGCTCGAAAGCGCGCTCGCGCATGCGCGGCGGCTCATCGCAGAGGATCGCCGCCGACGGGCTCACCTGACCGCCGTCGACGAGGTCAGCCGGCTGCTCGCGCGAAGTGGGCCGACCCCCGAGGTCCTCGACGAGATCATGGGCCTGTTCGAGCGACGTCTCGGCTACCAATACGTGTCCATCTACCTGGGAAGTGACAAGCTCGTCAGGCTGGGGGCACAGGTTGGCTACAACAACCCCATCCACGAGATCGACGACTCTCGCGGCGTCACCGGCCGAACGATGCGCACCCACGAGCTGCAGTTCATCCGGGACACGTCAACGGACGCCGACTACTGGTCGGCCGAGTCGACGATCGCGAGCGAGATCTGCGCGCCGCTCATGGCGGGCGAGACGTTTCTCGGCACGATCAATGTCGAATCGAACTCACTCCTCGACAACGCCGACGTCGCCACCGTCCGGCTGGTCGCTGACCGCGTCGCCGCTGCGCTCGCCCTGGCCCAGGAGCGAGCCGCCCTCGCCGATCGAGCGGAGACGTTCCGGAAGCTCATCGGGTTCGCCTCGAGCGTCACCGCGACGCTGGATGTCGACGCCGTCCACAGCTCCGTCGTCGACGGCGTACGCGGGCTCGTCAGCGCCGAGATCGTGACGCTCACGACGCTCGAGCTTGCAACCGGTCGATACGCTGTCCGGGCGGCGTCCGGCCTCGATCCGAAGTTCCTCGGCACCGAGATCCAGGTCGGCGAGGGCCTCGCCGGCCGGGCCATTCGGGACCGCGCGATCGTCGTTGACGACAACTGGGAGCGCAGTCGCTTCCCGAAGGCGGCGCTGGCACGGATGAAGGCCGACGAGGAGCTGCCCGCGGCCCTCGCCGGTGTCGCCGTGCCGCTGCTCCGCGACAACGTTGTCATCGGAGCGCTCACGATCGTTCGCCCGGTCGGGCAGCCGTTCGACATCGACGAGCGTGAGGTCCTCCAGCTCGTAGCGTCACAGGCCGCGCTGGCGGTCTCGAACGCCTCGTTGCTGGCCCAGGTGACCGAGTCCTCGCTGCGCGATCCGCTGACGGGTCTCTACAACCGGCGCTTCCTCGACGCGACGCTCGAACGCATGGACGCGGCGCGGACGCGCCTCGAGGTCGTCGACCGCCAGCCCGTGAGCGCGATCCTCTTCGACCTCGATCATTTCGGCGACCTCAACAAGCGTCATGGCCACCAGGTCGGCGACGTCGTGCTGCGGGGCTTTGCGGAGATCCTGCGGGGCCGGGCCCGGGCCGCCGACATCGTCGCCCGCTACGGCGGCGAGGAGTTCGTGATCCTGCTCGAGGGCGCCAGCCGGTCACAGACGGTCACGGTCGCGGAGGCGATCCGCGAGAAGTTCGCATCGAAGCGCTTCGAGGGCGCCGGCGAGAAGATCGCTGTCACGGTCTCGGCCGGCTGCGCGACGACCGATGACGGCAGCGAGACCCTGTCCGAGCTGCTCCGGATCGCCGACGCCGGCCTCGCGATGGCGAAGCGCGGCGGCCGCGACCAGGTGGTCGCCGTCTAGGCTCGTTCGTCGGCGGCGCGCCGCCGGAATGCGATCACGGCAAGCCCGGCGATCGCGAGCAGCGAGCCGCCGGCCGCCAGCGGACCGATCGCGCCAGCCAACCCGTTCGCGCTCGTTGGCGTCGCATCCGTCGGTGCAGCCGATCCCGCGCCTGCGGCCGTCGACGTCGCTTCACCGACGACGATCGCGCCGCTCATGCCCGGGTGGATCATGCAGCTATAGGCGTAGACGCCGGGGGCGTCGAATGTCCAGCCGATCGAATCGCCGGGCTGGAGCAGCTTGTCGTGCGCACCCCAGGTCAGGTTCGAACCAACGATCTCGTGGGCCTGGAATGAGCCGTTCGCCCAGGTCACGGTGGTTCCGACCGGGACTCGCGCGACTGTCGGCAGGAAGACGCAGTCATCGATCTCGACGTGGCTCGTGCTGACGCTCGATGTCGGCGGCCGGTTGTTCATCTCGTGGAAACACGGATCGCCGGCGGCAGCGGTGGGTACGAGAACGAAGGCTGCTGCAAGCAACGTCACGATCAGAGGCGCGAGCCGGCGGACCATCTGCGGTACCTCCAGGGGTGGTTCGTGCCCCTGGTACACCTGCTGAGGCGCGCTGGTTCCCGCGTTCTATTGCATTCGTTGCGGATGGGCGATGCTGGGAAGGCGGCGCCGAGGACCGAAAGCGAGCGCACCTCGGGGTGCGTGAGCGCGGACCGGAGGCGCCAACGCGCCCAGCGTCGTCCAGTCGCGACAGCCGTCGAGTGCGACTCGGGATCAGTCGACGACGGTGTGGCTCTGCTCGCGCATGAACTGGGCGACGTAGTACATCGAGAGCCCGGCCTTGCCTGTGGAACCTGAGCCCTTCCAGCCACCGAACGCCTGGACGCCGGGCCACGCGCCCGTCGTCGCGCCGGCCCGCCGATTGACATACAGGACGCCCGCGTGGATCTCGTCCAGGAAGCGGTCGACCTCGGCCCGGTCCTCGCTGTAGACGCCGGCCGTGAGGCCGTACTGCGAGTTGTTCGCGAGCGCGAGCGCCTCGTCGAGCGAGTCGACGGCGTGGACGGCGGTGAACGGTGCGAAGAGCTCGTCCTTGAAGAGGCGGTGCGTTGCCGGCAGGCCACCGACGACCGTCGGCTCGACGTAGAAGCCGCGGGCCAGGGCGCCATCGGTCAGGTGCTCGCCACCTGTGAAGACGGTGCCGTCGCGACGCGCCTCGCTGACCGCCTGCTGGTGGCGCGCGACGGCCTTTGCGTCGACGATCGGCCCGAGCCAGTTCTCGCGCGGGATCGGGTCGCCGATCGTGATCTTCTCGGTCTTCTCGACGAGCAGCCGGATGAGCTCGTCGTGGACCGGCTTCTCCACGTAGACGCGTGAGTTTGCCGAACACTTCTGGCCACCGAACCCGAAGGCCGAGCGCATGATCCCCTCGGCGGCCTCCTCGAGGTCCGCCTTGCGGCTCACGATCGCGGGGTTCTTGCCGCCCATCTCGACGATGCACGGCCGCGGCCAGCTGGTCGAGAAGCTCTTGTAGAGCTTGAACCCGACCTCGTACGAGCCGGTGAAGACGATGCCGTCGATCCCGGGGTTGGTCTGCAGCTCGTCACCCACGGTGTCCCCGGGGCCCATGACCAGGTTCACGACGCCCGCCGGGACGCCGCCATCCCGCAATGCCTGGATCAGGTTCACCGCCGACAGCGGCGCCGCCGATGCCGGCTTGAACACGACCGTGTTGCCGCCCATGAGCGCCGCCGAGATCGGCCCGGCGGCGAGGGCCATCGGGAAGTTGAACGGGCTGATGACGGCGAAGACGCCGTGCGGCCGGAGGACGGTCCGGGTGTGGACGGCCATGTCCCCGAGGTTGTCCATCGGGTGGTCGTAGCCGCCGTTGTCCTCCATCGTCTGGGCGTAGTAGCGGATGAGGTCGGCGGCTTCCTCGACCTCGCCGAGGGCCTCGAGCCGGTTCTTGCCGACCTCGAACGCCATGTCCGCGCCGTAGACCATCTGGCGCTCCGAGACGAGCTCGGCGCCCCGCCGCAGGATCGCTAGCCGCTCGCGCCACGGGATCGCCCGCCAGGCCGGCTGCGCCCGGCGGGCCGCCTCGATCGCCCGCTGCGTGTCTGCGCGGTCGCCCTTCGCGAACGTCCCGAGGAGGATGTTCGAGTCGATCGGCGAACGGGCCTCGAACGTCCCGGCCGAACCATCGACCGGCTTGCCGTCGATGATGTTCGGGTGTGACCGGCCGAGCCCGGCCCGCGACTGCTCGACGCCGGCGTCGTAGAGGGCGTGGAGCTCCTCGTTGTCGTTTCGGAGCGTCGCGTACGTGATCTTGATGCGGGGCCTGGCTTCGGTCGTCATCGGGCTCGTGGATCCTCGCTCGGCGGGCTCGGCAGAAGGGCCTCAGTCTAGCGCGGCAACCACCGCGGCCAGCGACGCGGCGATGGCGTCCGGACCTCGTCCCCGGCGCGGCCGCAGCGCGGCGGCCGCCTCGGCGCTGACCTTGCCGCTGAGCACGAGGATCGCACGGAGGCCGACACGCTGAGCGGCCGCGATGTCGGCGACCGGATCGTCACCGACCATGGCCACGGACGCGGCCGGCAGGCGAGGCAGTCCGAGCTCCGCGGCCAGGCCCGCGAGCGCCAGCCTGAAGACGACCGGCGACGGCTTGCCGAGGATCGTGGCCTTCGTCCCGAGCGCGTGCTCGAGGCCGGCCACGAACGCGCCGGCATCAAGGGTCACGCCGCGCTTCGTCAGCCACCACGGATTGCGGTGCATCGCGAGGAAGGCGGCGCCCCCACGGATCAATCGGAACGCCGTATCGAGGTTCGAATAGGAGAGCGCGTCACCGCCGTCGCCGATGACGACCGCCGCGACCTCCGTGCCGGGCGCCGCGGCGGCCTCGGCCGACAGGACGCTCTGGCCCTCGAACTCGCGAAGGGCGTCGCTGTTTGCGATGACGAACAGCGGCCGGCCCGTGAAGCGCCTCGCGGTGTAGGCCGCCGCCGCGGACGCCGCCGTGATGATCTTCGACGGGTCCGGAGCGAAGCCGGGCCGGGTGAGGCCGGCCGCGAGCGTCGTGCGATGAGCGGACGAGAAGTTCGTCACGACCCGAACCGGGATCCGCAGCTCGGCCAGTCGCGCAATCGCCTCTGCCGCGCCCGGCAGCGGCTCACCCCGGAGCAGGATGACGCCGTCGGCATCCAGGACGAAGCCGCGCACGCCGGCGACCGCGCGGCTCAGGGCGGTCCGATCGGTGGCGAGTGACACGGTGGCCGGATGGTAGTCTCGGGCCGGAGGAGGGCTGACGATGGGACTGCTCGACGGCAAGCGAGCGCTGATCTTCGGTGTCGCGAACGACCATTCGATCGCGTGGGGCATCGCGAAGGCGCTTCATGACGAAGGCGCGACGCTGGGCTTCGCGTCCGTCGAGTCGCTGCTCGAGCGACGAGTCCGGCCGCTGGCCGAGTCGATCGGGGCCAAGTTCGTCGAGGCCTGCGACGTCCAGTCGGACGACGAGATCCGGGCAGTGATGACGAAATGGGGAGCCGCCTACGGCCAGCTCGACATCCTCGTGCACGCCGTCGCATTCGCGCCGCGCGAGGCGCTCGAGGGCCAGTTCCTCGACACCGAGCGGGCGGCGTTCGCGACGGCCCTCGACGTCTCGGCGTACAGCCTCGTGGCCACGGCGCGCGCCGGCCGTGATCTCTTCCGTCCCGGTTCCGCGATCCTCACGCTGTCGTACCTCGGGGCCGAACGCGTGGTCGCCAACTACAACGTCATGGGCGTGGCCAAGGCCGCCCTCGAGGCGAGCGTCCGCTATCTCGCGGCCGATCTCGGGCCCGCAGGCGTTCGCGTCAACGCGATCAGCGCCGGCCCGGTGAGGACGCTCTCGGCGTCCGGGGTTCGGGACTTCCGAAAGCTCTACTCGTCGTTTGCCGACGTCGCGCCGATGCGGGCCAACATCACCCCCGAGGACGTCGGGAAGACGGCGCTCTGGCTGTGCTCGGATCTCGCGTCCGCGGTGACCGGCGAGGTCGTCTACGTCGACGGCGGCTTCAGCATCATGGGCGTGCCGCTCCAGGACTAGTCAGCCCATCCGGCGATGCCCTAGAGTGACTGCGCCGGCGAGGCTCGCCGGGGGAATGATCCGGCCCGGGGCGGGGTTCCGCTCCGGGTCGCTTAGTGTCCGGGGCCGGACGGCTCGCGGCACGAGGCGCATCGCCCGACGATCGTGACGTGCGTCAGGTCGACCTCGAAACCGCGGCTTGCCCGCAGCGACGCCACGAGGGCTGCAGCCTCATCTGAGCCGATCTCCCACGACCCGCCGCAGTGCTCGCAATGCAGATGACCGTGATCGGCCGCGGGCAGGACGTGGAACTCTTCCCGGCCATCGGCACCGTGGCCGTGGCGGACGAGCCCGAGCTCCTCGAGGACGTCGAGCGTCCGGTAGACCGTGGACGGGGTCGTCTCGGGGTCGAGGTCGCGAAGCCTGTCGACGAGCTCGGCGCCGGTCACGTGGCCGTCGGCCGTGCGGAGGACCTCGATGAGCGAACGGCGCTGGGGTGTCCAGCGCAGGCCGCGGTCGCGCAGGCGGGCGCGCACGACCTCGACGTCGAGCGGCGGCCGCGACGATGTGCTCACGCTCCGAGGATCCCGAGGGCGCTGCCGAGATCCGGCAACCGGTCCTGGAGCTGGAAGAGGAACAGCAGCCCGATGACCAGGCTGAATGTCCCGGCGACGACGCCGATGGCGATGTAGATCCGCTGGCGCGCCTGGCTGGCGATGAATCCGGTCGCGCTCACGACGACGACGAGCGTGTTCGATACGAGGAGCCCGGCCACGAACGCGAAGAGCATCGGGACCCCGAGGCCCTGGCCCGCCGCGCCGCCGATCGCCGCGATCAGCAGGACCTGCGTGCCGGTCTCGGCGCCGATGCCGTGGACCATCCCGACCGCGAACGCGGTTCGCGGACCGTACGAGCTCATCTCGAGCGGCTCGACGTGCTCGTGGCCATGCCACCACGCACCGAACCGGCGTCGCAGCATGCGAGCGCCGTCGAACACGAGCAGCCAACGACTCCGGAGCCGGAACTCCGTCCCGTGGCGGGCGTACTGGAAGAGCGACACGAAGACCCACGCGCCGAGGATCACGAGCGTCAGGCCGACGATCCGGGCCATGATCGGGTCGATCCAGCTCGGCAGCAGGCGCCCGAACGCGAGCGCGGCCAGCCCGAGGAGCGCGACGACGACGGCGTGCCCGAGCGCGTAGAGGGTGCCGAGGAGGATCGCCCGGCGCTGCTCAGCCGCGTAGCGCTCGCGGCGCAGCGCCACCGCCCACTCCCCGCCTGCCGGTCGCGTGGCGACCGTGGCGTGGGCATGCAGCTCCGATGCGCCACCGTGACCGTGCTCGTGCGGTGTCGCCCGGTGGTCACTCGCGTGCGCGCTTTCCGCGACGTCGGCCGCGGCCGACGTGGACGTGATGTCGGCGATCGCCGCGATGTGGTCCCAGTCGAAGCCGTGCCGGATCCCGAGGACGAGCGCGGTCGACAGCAAGCCGACGCCGCCGGCGGCCGCCGCCAGGACGGCGGGTTCGTGGCCTCGGACCAGCTCCTCGAACACGCGTCCCTCCGCAAATGCAAGATGTTGCGATAGCATCGGCTCGCAGGACGCAGCCGTCAACTCGTACGGTCGACGGCCCGGAACGGATCGCCGCGACGCCGCGGCGCGAGCCTTACTTCGTGAAGGCGAACGAGGCGCAGAAGATGTCGAACAGGTCCTCGTCGGCGGCAGTCGGCCCGGCCGGCGTGACCATCGAGACTTCCCAGCCGGCGCCGTGCATCGTGATCCGGTCAAGGAGGGCCTGGGGCGTCCCGCTGCCAGCGCTGACGCCGTACTTGAGGTAGTTCGCCTTGGCGCCGTCGAGCGTCGACACGGTCATCGACTGTGGCTCCCCGAATGTCGCGTGGTACGTCGCAGTGATCGCGGCTCGAAACTCGTCGAGCGTCAGCCCTGTCGCGTTGCCGTTCGCTCGAACGAAGACGGTCGGAACACCGCCTGTGCTGAACACGTCTCGGTCGCCGTCGGCCGCGACCTTCCATCCGGACGGCATCGCGATCTGGTAGCCCAGGGCGGCGTTCGCGGTCAACGTCCAGACGTCTGTCGGGGGCTCGATCGTTACATCCGACCCGACGTCTGTGAACGTGTACGTGAAGGTGTATGTCGCGGCGGTCGGGACGCCCAGCACCAGTTGGGTCCACGTTGCCTGGACGTCGGCGGCGACGGGGGCTCCGGTTGCCGTCGCGGCATAGAGGTCGATCCTGATCGAGGGAGTCGTGACCTCGTTCGTGTCGAACCCGACGACCTCGGGTGGGATCGCCGGCGCGTCAGCGGGGGGCTTGAGATGCGTCACGGGCGTTCCGCCACGGTCGTCGGCACTGGACGGCGCGAGCGTCGTCAGGGTCGCCAGCCAGCCTGGCAGGGACGTGGCGACGAGTGGCGGCTCGGTGGGCGGCGGCAGTGCGAGCCACGGCCCGGCGCCGACCCGCTCCCAGCCACCGTCCGCCGTCGAAATCCGGTCGGTCGCGACCATCGTGGTGCCACTCTTCAGGTTCCAGACCTGTTCGAACGTGTCGGCGTCGCCCTTGAATGTGCCGTCGATCGTTCCGGCGGCCTCGCCGATCGCAACCGTCCCCGAGATCGTTCCGCCGCCGCTGAATCCGCTGTCGGTCACCGTATCGAGGAACGCACGCTCGACGTTGATGGGTGTCGGCGTTGGGCCATTCGGCGTCGCGCTCGGCGCGGTGCTCGTCGTTCCGCCGCACGCAGCGAGCAGGCACGCGCAGGCGAGAAGCAGGTTGCGGCGCAGGTTCATGTGCGGTTGCACCCCCGGTGGCGGGCAGACGCCCGTGCAATGCCTGGCGATTATCCACACCTTGTCACGTCGCGGCGATGAGCGGGAGGTACTAGTGCCGACTGAACAGCTCGCCCTGGGAATTGCCGAAGATCGACGCATAGCCAGCGCTCGCGATTGACTCACGCACGCCCGGGCCCTCCAGGCCGGCGGGCTCGAAGAGGACGTACGAATAGCGTCGGTCGGCGAGGAGGCCGCTCAGGTCCGAGAGCGGCCGAAGGCGGCCGCCGATCGTGTGGATCTCGACCACGGCGTCCGGCGTGACGTCGGTCTCGATGACGCCGGTGAAGACCCCCAGCGGCGTCGCGACCCACTGCTGGAAGCTCGAGGCGACGTGAAGGACGGACGTCGTTGGCCCGATCCGACCCGCCGCGATCTCCGCCCGGACCGCGTCGAGCAGCGCCTGGCGCGGCGGATCCACGATCTGCCGCGAGTTCGGGTAGTTGTGCCAGTAGCCGCGGTCGGCCCAGCGAAGGTCGATCGCGACGGCCTCGCTGAAGCGGTGCTCGCCGCGGTGGTGGTCGTCGATCGCGGTCGAACGGACAGGCAGCGCCGCCGTGACGACGAAGACCGCCAGCAGCGCGGCGCGAGATCGATCACCGGCCGTTGACGTCCCGCGAGCGAGGGCCGCCAGCCCTGCCGCCGCCGGGAAGACCATGAGTGCCGGCAGCCAGTAGTCGAGCTCCTTCGGCAGCTCGAAGTGGATCGTCTGGCCGAGCAGGTCGCCGTCGGGTGCGAGCTGCGCGAGCGCCGCGACGGCCGCGCCGACGCCAAACCCGGCGAGGATGACCGGCGAGAGCGCACTCGCTCGCGCCAGGACCACGCCAGCCGTCGCGGCGACGAGCAGGAGCGGCATCGTCGTGAGCACCGGGCCGAGACCGCCGACCAGGCCGCGGAACAGCGGGTCGATGAAGACGATCGACGCCGGAACGGCCGCGAGCAGCGCGATCCAGCCGGCCCACACGACGCTATCGCGGACGAACCCGAGACGGCGGACCGCGACGTCGGCGAGGACGACGGCCGGGATTGCGATGATGCCGGCCCACGCCGGGAGGGAGGTGCCGAGCGTCGTGGCCGCCTGCGGGATGGCGATCGCGGCGGCAAGGGCCAACGCCGAGATGCCCACGTCTGCCGCGCGCCGGGCCTCGATGACGCTGACGAGCGCGATCACGGCGGCGCCGAACAGGGCGAGCAGCGGATGGACGAGCAACGCCGCTCCGAGGCCGAGACCGATGAGACGGCCGTCTGTCAACCGATCGGGCGCCACTGCCGCCTCAGCGTCGTCATCGCCATCAGCCGGTGCGTCGGCCCAGCGGTCGTGGAACCGGGCGAGCGCCCAGAACAGGAGCGGCAGGACGAGGATGTTCGCCCGCGCGTCGGTCAGCCGGCCGAACGACGCCGTGAGGAGGAACGCGAGGAGGGCCCAGATCTCGGCGTCTACGCCAACCAGGCTGCGTGCAAGCCGCCGGACTCCGAGCGCCACGAGCAGGGCCTGCGGCAGGATCGAGGCCGCGACCGCGAGCGCCGCCGGCAGGCCCGTCATCGTCGCGACGACGCCAAGAACGCTCGTGTAGCCGAGAAACGCCCGCGATGGGCCGTAGATCGGCGAGGGCATCACGTCCAGGGTCGCGTAGGCACCGAACGTCCGCAGGTGCTCGACCGGCGCCACATGGTTCGGGAGCACGTCGAGGAACGGCACGACCGGTGATGCCAGCTGGAGCAGCACCGCGCCGGCGAACGGCACGAAGACCAGCCACGCGAGCGTGCCGGGGCGCGGCAGCGCAAGGCGCGCGCGCTCGATCACCGGGCGGCGCCACCAGCCGGCTCCCAGGATGACGACGTGAATCGCGAGCAGCAGCGGCATCCGGAACCAGCCAAGCGCGCCGAGCGCGAACAGCAAAACGGCATCCAGGGTCACGGCGCCCGCCAGGCCGGTCAGCGCCGCCTCGGTGATGCTTGCGAATGGTCGTCGCAGCGCGAGCCGGACGAGGATGGCGCCGGCCGCGACATTCGCCCCGAACGCGGCCAGGACGAGGAGGGCTGCGGGTCCGGTGGTCGCGAGCTGGCTCAGGAATCCCAGGCTGCGGCCGAAACCGAGCGCGTCGGTCGGTTCGAGCCAGGCCACGCCGATGGCGGTCGCGGCGAGGCCGGCGAGCGCAATCAGGTTGAGGCTTCGGTCGTCAGCCTCCGCAGGACGTTCCACGGCCGCCGATGGTACGGCGGCGCGGGACGGTGTCAGACGTCAGTGACGTCAGCGAAGCACCAGCGCCACGATTCGCCCCGCTCGAGCGAGCGCATGATCGGATGCCCGGCGTCCTCCCAGTGCCGCCGCGCGTGCTGGTTCGGGGAGTTGTCGCAACAACCGACCTGGCCGCAGCCGAGGCATTGCCGGAGGTGGACCCAGCCGCTGCCGACTTCGATGCAGGTCGGACACTCGAACCGCTCCGGGCGCTCGAACTCGCCGATCTGGTCGCGATGGCTGCAGGATGGCTTGGCAGGCTCCGCCCACGCCTCCGGCATCCCCGGACCAAGTCCGCCGAATCGGCCGCCCATCGGAACCTCGCTGGAATGTCGCTAGGTGGAATGGAGCGGGAGACGGGGCTCGAACCCGCGACATGCAGCTTGGAAGGCTGCCGCTCTACCAGCTGAGCTACTCCCGCCCGGCGACGACATCGTAGCGTCCCCGTTCGAGCGGTCCGCGTCGTCGCTCATCTGCAACGTCGTTGCGTCGCGGATCGCCACCGTTTCGACGGTCGCGCAGTACGCTCGCGCCCATGCCGATGGTTGGTGACGTGCTCGCCGACCGCTACGAGATCGAGGGCATCCTCGGTGCGGGCGGGATGGCAACCGTGTACCAGGCGATCGACCTGCGACTCCAGCGCGAGGTCGCGGTCAAGGTGCTCCTGCCGGGCCTGGCCGCGGATTCGGCCGTCGCGGCGCGCTTCGAACGCGAGGCGCGCTCGCTCGCGGGAGCGGCGCATCACGGCATCGTCGCCGTCTTCGACGTGGAGGCCGGTGACCAGGCCACCGGCCGCGAGCCGTTCTACGTCATGGAGCTGTGCGACGGGGGCTCGCTCGCCGACCGCCTCGAGGAGGCCGGCAGTCTCACGCCGCCGGACGTCATTCCGACCATTGCCGCGATCGCCGAGGGCCTCGACGCGATGCATGCCCAGGGCCTTCTCCATCGCGACGTCAAGCCGCACAACATCCTGTTCTGCGGCGGCCGTCCGAAGCTCGGCGACTTTGGGCTGGCCCGCAGCGAGCATCGAGCCGAGCTGGCGCGGCTGACCGCGGACGGGACGACCGTCGGGACGCTCCCCTACCTCGCGCCGGAGCTGCTTGCCGGAGCCGCGCCGACGCAGGCGAGCGACGTTTACGGGCTCGGCGCCACGGCCTACCAGGCACTCACGGGCCAGCTGCCTCGACCGCTCGGGTCGCTCAAGGACATGATCGACGACCGCGGCAAGATGCCAGCTCCGGCATCTTCGGTCATCCCGGAGCTGCGCCCGTTCGACCCCGTCCTGGCCGAGGGGTTGGCGGTCGACCCTGCCGCACGGCCATCGCCCACCGACTTCGCCGGCCGGCTCGGGCTGGCGCTCGAGGACTGGCTTTCGGCACCGGCGGGGTCGGCGGACCCCCCCGCCGAGGAGCCCGCCGATGCCGCGAAGACCGCCGCCATCGCGATCGCGACGGTCCCGTCGCCGGCACCCGTCACAGCGCAGACGGAGACCGTCCTGCTGCCCGTCGCGGAGCAGGAGCCGGAGCCCGAGCCCCAGGTCGCCCCCGTAGCGCCAAGGGCACCCGCCCGCCCGCCACGACCCATGCCCGGCTTCCGGATCGACCCTCAGCTCCAGCGGCGGCTGCTCGCGGTGGCCGGCGGCATCGTCGGGCTGGCGGCGTTTGTCGTGATTGCCGCAATCCTGAGCCGCACGCTCGACACGTCCGGCTTCTTCGACGTCGGTGCCTTTGATCGCTCGCCCGGCGCCTCCGAGAGCGCTGCGCCCAGCCCGACCCCGACGGCAGCCGCGTCGAACCCGGCGCTCGAAGCGGTCAACGATGTTCTCGCGGCGATCGACGCCGCACGAGGCGGATCCAACGGCCTCAAGGGCAGCGAGGCGAACGAGCTCACGAACCTTGCGACTCGCGTCCGCTCGGCCCTTCAGGCCGGCGACTTCGAGGAGGCTCGGGAGGCGGCAGCGTCGCTCAAGGATCGTGCCGAGAAGTTCTCGAAGGACCTCGGCGACGACCAGAAAGCTCGACTGCTGGACGCGATCGACGCCCTGCGCGAGGCGATCCCGGAGGACTGAGCGGCTCAGCCCTTGCGTTCGAGGATCGGGCGCGCGACCTCTGGCTTGTCGACGACGAACGCGAACATCGCTCGATCGCCCCAGCGCCCGAGGAAGAGGTGGCCGAGGATGTTCACCCCGGCATCCGCGAGCTGACGCGCGATCCGGGCCATCCCGCCGGGCCGATCGTCGACCTCGGCGATGATCGACTCGCCCTCGACGAACGTGTACGCGTCCTCCTCGAGGATGTGCCGGGTCGTGTCGTCGTCGGCGGTCGTCATGATCACGTGGCCGACGCCGCCGATGCCCCCGCCGCCGATGGCCCGCAGGTCGACGCCCCGCGCAGCGAGCTTCTCGGCGAGGTTCGCCATCGCGCCCGGCTCGTTCTTCAGCTGGACGACGAACTGGTTGGCCATCGGGAACCCCTCCTCGCTTCCCGGCCATCGTACGCGGATCGATCGGGATGGCGACGCACCGGAAGGCCCGCGGCGGTCACCAAACGACCGTAGGCCAGGGAGGTGCGGGGAGCCTATGGTACGTTCGCCTCATTGGCTGACGGCATCGAGGGGCGCTTGCCCGACCCCATCGCCGCGACCCTGGCGGACCTGCCCGCGGCGGTCGCCGAGGCCCTCGCGAATCCAGGCCCGCCGCGGCGTTCGAGCCTGCCGGCGGCCGGGTACACGTTCGGGGTCCGCTCGTGGGGTGACCCAGCGGCGAGGCCGCTCCTCCTCATCCATGGCGTCACCGCGTCCGCAGCCACGTGGTGGCGAGTCGGGCCCGCGCTCGCTGCGAGCGGGCGCCACGTTGTCTCACCGGACCTGCCCGGCCACGGCCAGACCGGACCCTGGCGGGGGCGGCACCACTTCGCCGAAACCGCCGAAGATTTGCTGGGCTTCATCCGCGGGGCCGGACTCGAGCAGCCGGATCTCCAGGTCATCGGTCATTCCTGGGGCGGGATGGTCTGCGCGGCGCTGCCGGCCGCGGGGCTGCGACCCGAGCGGCTCGTCCTCCTCGACCCGCCACGCTGGACCGAGGCGGACTTCCGGGCCTACGTGCTCGATCCCGGAGAGCGTCATTTCGACGATCTCGCGGCGGCGACGGCCGCGATGCGAGCCACCTATCCGGCCTGGGACGACCGTGATGTCCACGCCAAGGCCGAGGGCCTGACCGAGTTCAGCGAGGCCGCGGCGAGGTCCATCGTGCTCGAGAACGGCGACTGGGATTCAGGGCTCGCGGCGCTCGCTGACCCGGCCGCACGCGATGTCCAGGTCTGGTACGTGAAGGGCGAGGCCGCGTCGGGCTCGCTCATCCCTGATGCCTGGCTGCCGGGGCTTGCCGCTCGCGTTGGCTGGGACCACGTCCTGACGGTCGGCGGCGGCGCGCATTCGCCTCAGCGGATGCGGCCCGAGGCGACCCTCGTCGCGCTCTTGCGCGCGCTCGACGGCTGAAGCCGCGTCCGGCGAACCTCGACTGCCCGCCGGTACGCCTCGACGTAGCGCGGCGCGGAGCCGGTCCGCCAGTCGAAGTCGACGGCCATTCCTCGGTCGAGGAGCGCCGCCCAGCCCCTGCCCCCCGCCTGATGGAGCGCGATGGCCCGGTCGCACGCCTCGCGCAGCGCGTCAGGAGTCGCATCTTCGAACGTGAACCCGGTGCCCGTTTTCGGGTGGGCGGTGACGTCAATCACGGTGTCCCGCAGCCCGCCCGTCGCATGGACGATCGGCGGCGTGCCATAGCGGAGGCCGATCATCTGGCCCGTCCCGCAGGGTTCGAACCGTGACGGCATGAGGAACCCGTCCGCACCCGCGTAGATGCGGCGGGCCATGTCGCGGTCGAAGCGCTCGATCATCGCGACCCGCTTTGGCAGGCGCTTCGCGAGGCGCCGCAGGTCGGCGACATTCGCATGGTCGCCGCTGCCCTGGACGACGAGCCGTGCGCCGTCGGCGAGGAGGCCCTCGGCCGCCTCCGCGAGCAGGTCGAAGCCCTTCTGCGGGTCGAGCCGGCCGATCATCCCGAACACCGTCCCGCCGTCCTTCGGGTCGAATCCGATCCGTTTCAGCAGGTCGGCGCGGCAGGCTGCCTTGCCCCCTCGATCCTCGCGCGAATAGGTCGCCGCGAGCGTTGCGTCGGTCGCGGGATTCCAGCCGTCGGTGTCGAGCCCGTTCAGGATGCCGAAGAAGCGATCGCCCTTGGCCCTCAACCGGCCGTCCAGGCCCATCCCGAACGCCGGTGTGAGCGCCTCGGTCGCGAAGCCCGGGCTGACGGTGTTCACGAGGTCGGCCCGCTCGATCGCTGTCGCCAGCAGATCGACGCCGTCGGCGTCCCGCGCGATGCCAACCTCACCGGGCACGACGCCCAGCTGGGCCACACGGTCGCGTGGCGTCCAGCCGTGGTAGGCAAGGTTGTGGACAGTCAGCAGGACAGCGGCGGTTTCGAGCCCCGGCTCGTCGAATGCGCCATCGCGGAGGAGCGTCGCCGGCGCTGCGTGCCAATCGTGGAGATGGAGGACGTCCGGCTCGCGGCCTTCCTCGAGGAGCACGGCGGCCGCAGCCCGGCACAGCAGCCCGAAGCGCCAGGCGTTGTCCTCGAAGTCTGCGCCCGCCTCGCCGTAGTAGCCCGACCGGTCGAATGCGGGGGCATGGTCGACGAGCCGGAGCCGGTAGCCGTCCGCCGCCACGTCGATGATCTCGACGTCCGTCGAACCGCCGAGCGCATACGGATCCGGCACCCGAAGCGGCCGTCCCGGCGGCGTCCCCGCCGGGATCTCGAGCCCGCGGTAGCGCGGCAGGAACACGTCGACCGGGGTCTCGAGCTCGCTCGTGGCGACGTCACCGAGTGCCCGCGCCAGGGCATCGACGACGTCGGCCAGACCGCCGGTCTTGGCCCACGGCTCGCACTCGGCGGCGATGAACGCGACCCGAAGCCGCCGGTTGCTGGGACGGAGTCTCGCCACACCCGAATCTTGGCAGATTGTCGCCTGGTGACAGTTACGCAAACGATCGGTCGGAATCGGCAGTCCTGTCGACGGCGATCGGCCGCTCCTGAACGGGGATCGCCGTTCGACCGCGTCGACAACAGGCCAACGGGTCGCATAACGGTCACACGGTGGCAATTCGACAGACTTCGCGCTTGCCGAACCGCGCTAAACCGGTTTACGGCCGCTGGGCGGACGGGCTAACATCCCGGCCCAGATGGAGCCCATCATCCAGATCCCGTCGGTTCCGGCGAGCACGCTGCGCGTCCCGCCGCAGCTCGAGGGCCTTCGCAAGCTCGCCTACAACCTGTGGTGGAGCTGGCACCCACGGCCGCGGAACATGTTCGGCCGGATCGATGCCCGGGCCTGGGCCCGCTACCGGAATCCGATCCCCGTGCTCGCCGGCGCCGTGCCCTGGGCCGAGCTGCTGGAGGACCAGGCCTTCGTCTCCGAGGCCCAGGACATCCTGGCCGACTTCGAGACGTACCTCTCGAACGGCCGCGACCACTGGTTCCACGAGCGCCACGCGAGCAAGCTCGGTGGGCCGATCGCGTACTTCTGCGCCGAGTACGGTCTCGCCGAGTCGCTCGGCATCTACTCCGGCGGCCTCGGCGTCCTCGCCGGCGACCACGTCAAGACGGCGAGCGACATGGCCCTGCCGTTCATCGGCGTCGGCCTGCTCTACAAGCGCGGCTACTTCCGCCAGACGATCGACGCCGACGGCCACCAGGAGCATGCCTACCCCGACTACGACCTGAGCCAGCTGCCGATCGGCCGGGTCATCGGCCGCGACGGCGAGCCGCTCACCTTGACCGTGCCGTTCCCCGATCGAGATGTCCACGTCGCCGTGTGGAGCGTCCACGTCGGCCGCGTCAACGTCCTGCTGCTCGACACCGACATCCCGGAGAACGACGAGGCCGACCGCCCGAT
Organism: Candidatus Polarisedimenticolia bacterium; assembly: GCA_035649355.1. Classification (GTDB taxonomy): domain Bacteria; phylum Chloroflexota; class Limnocylindria; order Limnocylindrales; family CSP1-4; genus UBA5189. The sequence goes on along the minus strand of DASRJS010000025.1, from coordinate 2,972 downwards.
CACCCACATCCTCTACATCCGCGGTCGCGAGATGCGCTTCCACCAGGAGCTCATCCTCGGCGTCGGCGGGGTTCGCGCGCTTCGGGCGCTCGGCATCGCCCCGGCGGTCTGGCACCTCAACGAGGGCCACTCGGCGTTCCTCATCGTCGAGCGCGCGCTCGAGCACATCAAGGCCGGCACGGACCCCGAAGATGCGCTCCGCCAGGTCGCACGGAACAGTGTCTTCACGATCCACACCCCGGTTTCGGCCGGCAACGAACGCTTCGACGCCGCGCTCGTGCGCCGGCTCGCCGGGCCGACGCTCGACGCGGGCGGCGACCGGCTGACGATGGACCGGCTGCTCGAGCTCGGCCTCGGCACGGATGGCGATCAGGGCCAGTTCGACATGACCGCGTTCAGCCTCCGGATGACGAACGGCGCGAACGCGGTGAGCAAGCTCCACGGCGTGACCGCGAACGACACGTGGCGCGGCACGGCACCCCGGGACATCGATGCGATCACGAATGGCGTCCACACGCCGACCTGGGTTGGACGACCCGTCCGGGGCATGCTCGAGCGGCACCTCGGCGCGAACCTCGATCATCTCGACCCGCACACCGCGAAGACGCGCTGGTGGGAGCGTGTCGACGAGATCCCGGTCGCCGACCTGTGGGCCGGCCACCTGCGCCAGAAGCGCGAGCTGGCGATCTTCACCCGCCGCCGGCTGCGCAACCAGCTGGCCCGCCACGGCGAGGCGCCGGCCGTCCTCCGCGAGCTCGACACGATGCTCGACCCGACGATCCTGACGATCGGATTTGCCCGCCGCTTCGCGACCTACAAGCGCTCGGGCATGATCTTCAGCGACGTCGAGCGACTCGCGCGGCTGGTCTGGGACACGGACCGCCCGGTCCAGTTCATCTTCGCCGGCAAGGCCCATCCCGCCGACCGGCCAGGCCAGCGTGCGATCGAGAAGATCTTCGAGATGACCCGCTCGGAGCGCCTCCGCGGTCGCGTCTTCATCCTCGAGGACTACGACCTCCGGATCGCCCGGTTCCTCGTCCAGGGCGTCGATGTCTGGCTGAACAACCCGCGCCGGCCGCTCGAAGCCTCGGGCACGAGCGGGATGAAGGCTGCGGCAAACGGCGTGGTCAACGTCAGCGTCCTCGACGGCTGGTGGGACGAGGGCTGGACCGGCGACAACGGCTACGCGATCGGCGATCGCGAGGTCGATCCCGATGAAGCCGCAGAGGACTGGCGCGACGCACAGTCGCTCTACGAGATCCTCGAGAACGAGGTCGTGCCGCGCTACTACGAGCGCGACGAGCGTGGCGTCCCGACGCGCTGGGTCGAGCTGATGCAACGCTCGATGGCGACGACGCTGTGGCGCTTCTCGACGACCCGGATGCTCCACGAGTACACCGAACGCCTGTACCTCCCGGCGGCCGGCCTCGAAACCGAGCCGAACGGTGAGGACGAGCTCGAACCGCCGCCGGTCGAAGCCGCCGCCGAGGCGAGCTGACAGCGCGCATGACGCGCCGGATCTCGCTCGCCCTCGCGATCCACAACCACCAGCCGGTCGGCAACTTCGGCTGGGTCTTCGACGAGGTCTTCGGCCAGGCCTACGAGCCGATGGTCGACGCGCTCGAACGGCATCCCGGCGTCCGGCTCTCGCTCCACTACACGGGCCCGTTGCTCGAATGGCTCCGCGCCGAGCGCCCCGAATTCGTCGAGCGGCTGCGTGCGCTCGTCGCGCGAAGCCAGGTCGAGATCGTCGGCGGCGGCTATTTCGAGCCCGTGCTCGCGTCGCTGCCTGAGCGGGACCGCATCGGTCAGCTCGAGCGGATGGCAAACGAGCTCACCGCAACGTTCGGGGCCAGGCCACGCGGCGCCTGGCTGGCCGAGCGCGTGTGGGAGCCCGACATCCCGACGTCGCTCGTTGCCGCCGGTTACGCCTGGACGATCCTCGACGACGCCCACTTCCGGGCCGCTGCGATTCCCGAGGAAGCGCTCTGGGGCCCGTACACCACCGAAGACCAGGGCAACCTCCTTACGGTCTTCGGCACGGAGCAGGGCCTCCGCTACCGCATCCCGTTCCGCGAGGTCGACGAGGTCATCGCCTACCTCCGCGAGCACGCGACCGAGGCCGGCGACCGCCTCGGCACGATGGGCGACGATGGCGAGAAGTTCGGGGCCTGGCCAACCACGTTCGAGCACTGCTGGGGCAAGGGCAAGTGGGTCGAGCGGTTCTTCAACGCGCTCGAGACGAACGCCGACTGGCTGACGACCGTGACGCCGTCCGACTGGCTCTCACGACGCGCACCGATCGGCCGCGTCTACGTCCCGACCGGTTCGTACTCCGAGATGGGCGAATGGGCGCTGCCGGCCGACGAGGGTGCCGAATTCACGAAGGTCCTCCACGAAGCACAGGCTGCCGGCAAGCCCGAGGTGCGCTGGCTGCGTGGCGCGTTCTGGCGCAACTTCCAGGTCAAGTACCGCGAGATCAACGACCTCCACAAGCAGATGCTCCGGACATCATCGAAGGTCGCCCGAATGGCCGACGGGCCGTCGAAGGCAGCGGCGCTCGATCACCTCCACCGCGGGCAGTCGAACGATTGCTACTGGCACGGCCTGTTCGGTGGCATCTACATCAGCCACATGCGCCTGGCGACTAGCGAGCACCTGATCGCGGCCGAGGATCTGGCCGATTCCGCCCTGGGCTCGACGAGCGTGGCGGAGCTTGCGGACCTGGACCTCGACGGCGTAGACGAGGTCCTGCTCGCGGATTCGGGACAGGTCGTGGCCGTGGACCTGGCCGAGGGCGCGGGCATCGGCGAGTGGGACATCCGCGCGGTTCGACACGCGATGACGTCGGTCATGCGGCGCCGACCCGAGGCGTACCACGAGCTCGTCCGCAACGCGGGAGCGACGCCGAAGGCCTCAGCGGATGCGGACGGCACCGACGGGGCGCCGGCGTCGATCCACGATCGCGTGCT
>DASRJS010000024.1:0-6941 GCA_035649355.1 Candidatus Polarisedimenticolia bacterium | reverse complement strand
CTCCTCGCGAAGCTTCCGATTCAGGCGCGAATCGAAGAGTCCGCCAAGGATCGCGCTCATCACCGAAACGGCGTGGAAGTCCGGGATCCGTCGCGGCAGGCCGCGCGCCCCGATGCGAATCTCCGTCTGCACGGAGCCGGGGCGGTGCACCGCGCGGACGATGCGCTGGCTCCGCCCGGGTGTGTCATCGATCGGCCCACGCGGCTCAGCACCTGTGCCGGCAGTCCAGCCGCCAAAGGCTCGGCTGGCGATCCCTGCGACGTCGAGCCCGCGCAGGTCGCCCGCGATGACGAACGTCAGCTGGGCTGGGTCGAACATCCGGGCCAGCGTCGCCCGAAGCGTGTCCGGCGTCAGCCGTTCGACGCTGGCCTGGGAACCGCCCGACGGCCGTGAATACGGCGACGACGGTGCGTAGATCGTCGACGCGAACGCTTCCTCAGCTCGGCGCCGCGGGTCGACCCGCGCCTGGAGCAGGTCGTTCAGCCGCTCGTCCCGGAGCCGGCTCACCTCCTCGTCGGGGAACGTCGGGCTGTCGGCCATCTCCGCGAGCAGCTCGAGGGCCGGCTCGAAGCGCTCCGTCGGCACGTCCAGGGAGATCGTCGTCGCGTCCCACGACGCCTCGGCGTGGAGGGAAGCGCCCAGGCGCTCGGTCGCTTCCACGAGCTCGATCGCGTCGTGGCGCTGCGTGCCCTCCGCCAGCGCGCGGGCCATGAGCACCGTTGCACCGCCCACGGCCGCCGGCTCGTCCGCGGCACCGCGCCGGAAGATCAGACTGGCCGACAGGAGCGGCCGGCCGGGGAGATTCACGGACCGAACCTCGATCGCGTTCGGCAGCCGTACGGTTTCGATGTCCGGGAACAGGTAGGGACGCGGTGTCCCTGGCGTCGGGCGTTCGGCGATGACCGTCACGCGGCGATCTCCTCGTCGCCGGCGCCGGGCTCCTCGTCCTCCGGCTGCGCTGCCGGCGCTTCGACCGGCTCTGCGGCCTCATCGGCCGGCGGCCCGGCCGGGACGTAGGTCAGGACGACGCGGTTGTCGGCCCGGAGCACCTCGCGCGCCGCGCTGCGGATGTCGCCCGCGGTCACGGCGAGGTAGCGCGCGAGCACGTCGTTGATGCCGCCCGGGTCGTCAAAGAGCGTCGCGTGCATCGAGAGCCGATCGGCGCGCTCCTCGACGCGCTGCAGGGCGCCGAGCTCGTCCGACTCGATGAGCGCGCGGGCGCGTTCGAGCTCGTCGTCCGTCACCGGCTCTTCGGTGATCCGCTCGAGCTCCTCCCAGAACACGGCTTCGAGCTCCGGCAGCGTCGTGCCCGGCCGGGCCGTTGCCCAGCCGATCGCCACCGAGCCGTGGAGGAAGCCGAGCGTCGTGAAGACGACGTCCTGGGCGAGGCGAGTCTCGCGGACGAGACGCCGGTGGAGCCGGCTGCCCTTGCCGCCCGACAGGATCTGGCCGGCGACGTCAAGGGCCTCGACGCGCCGGTCACCGTACGGCGGCGCGCGAAAGCCCCAATAGATGCGCGGCAGCGGGACGCGATCCGGGACGGTCTCGCGAATCTCTCGTCCGATCTGGAGCGGCAACGACAGGTCGCCGAGAGGCGGGATGTCGGGGTTCGGCGGGATGGCGCCGAAGTAACGCTCGACCGCCGCGGATGCAGCCGTCGGGTCGACGTCGCCGGCGATCGTGAGCACGGCGTTGTTGGGTGCGTAGTAGCGCCGGAAGAAGGCGCTCACGTCCTCGACAGAGGCCGCGTCGAGGTCGGCCATCGAACCGATCGTGGGATGGTGATACGGGTGCTCGGGCGGGAAGACATGGCCGAACAGCTTCTCGACCCACGTTCCGTATGGCCGGTTGTCGTACGACGAGCGCTTCTCGTTCTTGACGACGTCGCGCTGGTTGTCGAGGTTCTCCTGCGACAGCGCATCGAGGAGCGTGGCCATCCGGTCCGCCTCGAGCCACAGGGCGAGGTCGAGCTGGTGGGCAGGCATCGTCTCGTAGTAGTTCGTCCGGTCGAGCCAGGTCGAGCCGTTCATCGTTCCGCCGGCGGCCTGGACGATCGACATGTGCTCGGCCTTCGAGACGTGCGCCGAGCCCTGGAACATCACGTGCTCGAAGAGGTGGGCGAATCCGGTCTTGCCGGGCTCCTCGTGCTTCGAGCCAACGTCGTACCAGAGGTTGACGGCAACGACCGGCGCGAGGTGGTCCTCCGAGATGATCACGCGCAGCCCGTTCGACAGGCGCTCGTCCGTGAACGTGATGACCGGAGGCGGCATCGGCGCGACGAACTCCTCGCGGGACGAATGCGATTCGGTCCGCGGGGCCGCGGGCGGCGCCAGCGTATCGCACGTCCCCACTTGACATCCTCAGCCGCCGGATGTTAGATGCTCATCTAACACGCGTAAGACCCACCCGTGGAGCAGCCACCGATGTCCGCCCGACCCACCACCCGCCGCGCACCCACCGAGCACCTCGCCGATGGGTCCTCGCGCTCGCCGGTGCGCGACTACACGGGCGGCGGCACGAGCCACGTCATCGAGTGGGACGTGCGCCCGGCGTATGACTTCCTCTTCTCGCTGACCGACGACGCGGGCAAGTCGGACGACCTTCCGGCTGAGGATCGCGACTGGCTTCGCGACGCGCGTGCCAGCCTGGCGCAAGTCGCGAAGACCGAGCTCGAGAAGCTCGGCGAGCACGACTGGACGGTGCACCTGGCGGCATTTGTCGTCGAGCGTCGCGAGCTCCGGACCGCTGAGGCGGTCGTCGCAGCGATCGAGGCGGCCGGCCCCGGGCCGGTCCTGCGCTCGATCTTCTCGGAGGCGATCCTCGCCGAGCCGGCGAACGGTCCGCTGATCGAACGCGTGATCGCCGGTGACGCAGGGGCGCTGCCGATTCTCGAGCAGACGCTGCCCGAGTGGAAGCGGGCCGAGCGGATGGACGTCCTCCGCGACCCGGCTGGCACGACGGAGAGCATCGTCTCGCTGCTTCGGGCCTGGGCCGGGATCTTCGTTCCGATCGAGGACCGGATCGGTGGCATCCTCGCCAAGGACTACGACCTTCGCGCCGCGGACCGCGGTGCGTACGCCGGGCCGGACCTCATCGAACGAACGACCGGCGGCGTGCGCTGGCTGCCCGAGCCGGGTGTCAGGCGCGTCATCCTCGCGCCGAGCTACTTCGCTCGGCCCTACAACTACCTCCTGGCGGGCGCCGACTGGCGGTTCTTCGGGTACCCCGTCTCGGACGACGTCATCGACAACGCCGATCCACTGGCACCGCCACCGGCGGTGGTCCGATTGCATCGGGCGCTCGGGGACGACACGCGGCTGCGGATCCTCAAGCTCCTCGCCGGCAAGGACCTCTACCTCACCGAGATCGCCCAGCAGCTCGAGCTTTCGAAGCCGACGATCAAGCACCACCTCACGCAGCTCCGCGTCGCCGGGCTCGTGACGGTCCTGGAGGCGGGCCAGGTCATGTACTACTCACTGCGACGCGACCGGCTCGACGACGCGTCGGCGGAGATCAAGCACTTCCTCGTCGGCTGACGCCGGCGCCTCTCACGGGTCGCGGTTCGGTGCCGTGGCCCACATTCGGGACCGAGGGTTAGATCGATGACTAACACGATGATGACAACAATGAGCCAGGCAACTCGTGGGAAGGAGGCCCTCCCGATGGACGCATGGACCGAACTCAACCAGGCGGTGATCCGCGATCGGATCCGGGAGCGCGAGCTCGAGGCAGCCAGTGAGCGGCTGGCTTCGATCGCGCGCTCCGCCGCCGCCGTTGCCGCTGCGGTGCGACTCCTCGTCGCGTCGCGCCGGCCAGCGTTCGTCGAGCCCACCCGGCTCGTGACGGCCGCGGCGGACGCCGCCGAATGCGCTGACTGCCCGGCGGTCAGCAACGCGGCCTGAGGGTGTCCCTGATGGCGAACACCATCCGACTTGCGGCACAGCTCCACCCGCAGCACGGCGACTATGCCGGGTTGCGGGCTGCTGTTTCGAACGCTGAATCGTTCGGTTATGACCTCGTCTACAACTGGGACCACTTCTTCCCGCTCTATGGCGATCGTGACGGCAAGCATTTCGAAGCCTGGACGATGCTCGGCGCCTGGGCCGAGCAGACGTCACGGATCGAGATCGGCGCGCTCGTGACCTGCAACAGCTACCGCAACCCGAACCTGCTGGCGGACATGGCTCGGACGATCGATCACATCTCGGGCGGCCGGCTCGTGCTCGGCATCGGCGGTGGCTGGCAGTCGCTCGACTACCGCGAGTACGGCTACGAGTTCGGGACGTTCGCGAGTCGCCTCCGGGAGATGACCGGCGCGCTCGACGTCATTAAAGAGCGCTGGGCGCGGCTGAATCCGGCGCCTACCCGGCGGATCCCGATCCTCATTGGCGGGAGCGGCGAGCGCATCACGCTTCGCGCGGTGGCGCAGCATGCCGATGGCTGGCACGCCGGCTTCCCGGACCGTCCGTCCGAGCTCGAGCCGAAGGTCGCAGCGCTGCTGCGCTGGTGCGACGAAGTTGGCCGGGATCCGGCGAGCATCGAGTGGGGCCTCGGCGTGGAGCCGGAGGATCTCGACCGCTTCCTGCGGCGCGACGCCGAGACGTACCTCGCGATGGGCTTCCGGCAGTTCACGCTCGGCTTCAACGGACCCGCGTGGGACGTCGGCCGCGGCACGGACTGGCTGGCCTGGCGGGATCAGATGAACCGGGCGGCCTCCGCAGCCTGAGCCATTCGGCACTGCGCGCCTCGCGGGCCGGTCGCCTAGACTCGGCCGCGATGCGACGCTTCCTCGCGCCGGCGATCTTGCTCTGCGCTTCGTTACTCCTCCCAGCGGCGGCACTCGGTCATGCCGAGCTCGTCTCGGCAGATCCTGCGGATGGCACGAGCGTTCAGGAGCCGTTTTCCGGGCCGATCACGCTCACGTTCAGCGAGGCCCTCGCCGAGGGCAGCAAAGCCGAGCTGTCCGCCGATACCGGGGCGTTCGGCCAAGAGGTGGGTCCGGACCCGGCCGATCCCACTCGCATCATCTTCACCAGCTTCGACGAGGCGCTCCCCTCGGACTTCTACACGATCGAGTGGACGAGCGTCGCCGACGACGGGGACATCCTCCGCGGCACGATCCATTTCGCCGTCGTCGTGTCGGAACCGCCGACAGACGCACCGACATTGACGCCCGAGGCGAGCCCGTCCGAGGCGCCGACAGCGGCACCGAGCCCGAGCGCCGAACCAACACCGGCACCGTCGGCGCAACCGAGCGATGGTGCCGACGGCAGCGCGGCGATCATTCCGATCATCGTTGGCCTTGCGCTTGTCGGGGCCGCGGCGTGGTGGCTCGTGGTGCGGCGACGGCCGTCCGCGCCTTGACGACGCGCCTTTCGCGACTTGGTGCGCGCGCGGCGCCCCTTGCTACCGTCCTTCTTGTCGGCCTGATCGCGCCGGCGTCCGTCGCCGGCCACTCCCTCGACACCCGCTGGGAAAGCCGCCTCCCGCTCGCGGTCTACCTCGCCGGGGCCGCCGCAGCCGTGGCGCTGTCCTTCGCGTTCGTCCTGTTGCGTGACGTCCGTGCCGAAGCTCCTTCGACGGAGGGCCGCGCGCGGCGCGTCCCGGCATGGCTGCGGATCGGCCTGCGGGGTCTTGGGCTCGTCGCCTGGATCTGGATCGTCATCCAGGGCTTCTTCGGTGGCGGCGCCGCCGACGCCGAGGTCACGCGGCTCTTCGTCTGGGTCTACGGCTGGGTCGGCGTCGCGCTCCTGTGCGCATTCGTCGGGCCGGTGTGGCGCCTGCTCGACCCGTTCTCGACGCTTCACGACCTCCTCGCTCGGGGCCTCCGATTGTTCGGCGTGGGGGCGGTCGAGAAGACGCCACTGCCCGCATCGATCGGGCGCTGGGCCGCGGTCGTTGGCTTCGCGGCGGTCGTCTGGCTCGAGCTCGTCGCCCAGGGCGGCGGTTCGAAGACGCTGTTCGTCGTCGTCGTCGGCTACACGTTCTTCACGCTCGCGATGATGGCCCAGTTCGGCCGCGACGAGTGGCGCTCACGGGGCGAGATCTTCGCTGTCTGGTTCGATCTCATTGGCCGCCTCGCGCCGTTCGCCCCCGTGGATGACGGTGACATCCGGGTCCTTCGGCAGCGCTCGTTCGCCGGTGGACTGCTCGAGCCCGGCTGGCGGATCGAGGATCTCGTGCTGACCGCGCTCGGCGTTGGCTCGATCCTGTTCGATGGCCTGTCGCAGACGGCAATCTGGGTCGGCGCGTTCGGTGTCCCTGCCGTGCCCGCGCAGACGCTCCTGCTCATCGTCTTCATGGCCGTGATCGTGGCGCTTGCGCTCGGTGTCTCGCGGCTCGTCGGGGTCGCCGCGACCGGCGCCGGCCTGCTGCCGATCGCGATCGGCTATCTCCTGGCCCACTACCTGACGTACCTGCTGATCGAGGGCCAGCGGATCATCGTCGCGATCTCGGACCCGCTGAAGCGCGGCGACGACGTCTTCGGGACCGCCTTCTTCCAGCCAACCGCGGCGTGGCTGCCGCCGGGCATCGTCTGGACCGTCCAGCTGGCCGCGGTGGTCGGCGGGCACATGCTCGGGGCGTGGGGCGGCCATGTCGTCGCGGCGCGCGACGCAGTGGGAGGCGGGTTGCGAGAGCTACGGCTCCGGCAGCTGCCGCTGGCAACGGTCATGGTCGGGCTGACGACCCTCACGCTCTGGTCGCTCGGCCAGGCGCTCTTCAAGCCGGCGGGCAGCTAGCCCGAGAGCGGCTCAGGACGACGCCGGCGCACTGAGACGGCTGCGCCGACGTCGCATCCTCCGAAATGTCGCCAATGGCGACACTAACCAGGATCGGGGCTTCGGGTTCCGGCCGCGGGACGGTTCGACGAGCGGGTTTCGGCCCGGCTCACGCACGAACCGTGCGTCACGCGGCCCCCCGGCGATGTGCCCGAGGCCGAA
>DASRJS010000023.1:0-15845 GCA_035649355.1 Candidatus Polarisedimenticolia bacterium | reverse complement strand
GGCCGGATCCGATTGGCGACGAGCTGGTGGACCAGGGCGCGCTGGATGTGGACGCAGTCGTTGACCCCGGCGAGCAACACGCTCTGGTTCCCGACCGGCAGCCCCGCCTTGGTCAGCTTGTCGACCGCGCGCGAGACCTCGGGCGTGATCTCGTTCAGATGGTTGAAGTGGAGGTTGATCCACAGCGGGTGGTACTTCTCGAGCATCGAGCAGAGCTCGTCGTCGATGCGCTGCGGCAGGAAGACCGGCACGCGCGATCCGATGCGGATGATCTCGATGTGCGGGATCTCGCGGAGCCCGCGCAGGATCTTCTCGAACAGCTTCGGGGCGAGCGTCAGGCCGTCGCCGCCGGAGATGAGGACGTCGCGGACCTGCGGCGTCCGGCGCAGGTACTCGAGCTGGGCCTCGTGATCGCGGCTGTTGAAGTTCTGGGTCGGGTCACCAACGATGCGAGAACGCGTGCAGTAGCGGCAGTAGCTCGCGCACTGCGTCGTCACGAGCATGAGCACGCGATCGGGGTAGCGGTGGACGAGCCCCGGCACCGGTGAGTGGCGGTCCTCGGCGAGCGAGTCCTCCATCATCGCGGTGAAGGCCTGCTGCTCGCGGCCGGTCGGGATGACCTGGAGGCGGATCGGGTCGTTCGGGTCCTTTGGGTCGATCAGGCTCGCGAAGTACGGCGTGATGTCGACGCGGAACTTGTCCGGTGCGCCGAGGCCGTCGCGCTCGTCGTCGGTCAGCTCGAGGACCTGTTCGACCTCCTCGAGCGTGTTGATCCGGTTCGACAGCTGCCAGCGCCAGTCGTTCCACTTCTCGTCGGCAACATCCGCCCAGAGCGGCGCCCGGCGGCTGACGGCGGGCTTGCCATCGGGGCCCAGCGTCTTCGCCGGGTCACGCAGGTTCATGAACGGCGTTTCGGCGATCGTGCTGGTCGGGTGCTCGGTCACGCGGTTCGGCGCCTCCGTGGGCGATACGGCGTCAGCAGCGCATAAAGTCTATGCACTCTGCAAGTCGGCGGATCATAGCGCGAGGGTCCCAGCGGGTCCAGCCGATCGGCGACCTCGAGGCAGGGGCGAGCGTTGACGCACAGTCACGATCTGGGGCCCGAACGCACGTTGAGGTCGATAAGCGCGCGCCGCGGAGCCATCGCGTTGACTGGGAGTCAACATCAGGCCCGCTGCAGGCATCGACGCACCGCAGAGGCTTCCGAAGATGACTGGGAGTCACGGCGTGCCGCCTTACCATCGCAGACGTGACCGAAGGCGAGAACCTCCCCGAGCACGTCGCCGCCAATCGCGAGGCGTGGGACCGCTACGCCGCGGACTACGTGGCGCCGGGCCGGCGGGCGTGGTCGCGAGAGCCGGACTGGGGCATCTGGGCCGTGCCCGACGCGGAGCTCCGGATCCTGCCCGACGGCCTGGAGGGCAAGGACACGATCGAGCTCGGCTGTGGAACGGGTTACATCTCCGCGTGGCTGGCACGACGTGGCGCGAAGCCGGTCGCGATTGACAACTCGCCGAACCAGATCGCCTCGTGCCGGACGTTCCAGCAGGAGTTCGGCATCGAGTTCCCGGTCCACCTCGGCAACGCCGAGACGCTGCCGTTCGACGACGCGAGCTTCGACCTCGCGATCAGCGAGTACGGCGCCTCGATCTGGGCCGATCCGTACCTCTGGGTGCCCGAGGCGGCGCGCGTGCTTCGACCCGGCGGCCGCCTCATCTTCCTGGTGAACAGCTCGCTCTTCATGATGGTCACGCCGGACTACGAAGCTGACGGCCCGGCCGGCGAGACGTTGACGCGGCCGTACTTCCGGGACCACAAGTACACGTGGCCAGACGACACGTCGGTCGAATTCCACCTGCGCCACGGCGAGTGGATCCGGCTGCTTCGTGAGAACGGCTTCGAGGTCGAACGGCTCGTCGAGATTCAAGCCCCGGACGGCGACCCGGACGAGGTCGTCCACGACATGGCGACGCGCGGCTGGTCGCGGCAGTGGCCGATCGAGGATGTCTGGATCGCGCGAAGGCGCGACTGAACGGGGTTACTCCCCGATCACGCTCCAGAGGAAGCCCATCATGATGAAGAAGCCGCTGAACAGGGCGATCAGGCCCAGCCCGCCGTAGGGCGAGTTCGCGCCCTCGTGGGGCACGAGCTGGAGACCGACACCGAAGACCAGCGCCCAGCCGATCGCGAGGAAGGCGAACAGCCACTTCGAATTCGGCCCGGTGATCCGCCGCGTCCAGCGTGCCTTGCCGTCCGAGGAGAGCGCGGCCTTGGCCAGGACGACGATCATCACGGTCACGACAAGGGCGGATGCGCCGAACTCGATCGGGCGCTGAAAGGCGAGGGTGAAGAGCTGCACGACGCCTCCCGTTGGACGGCCGGAATGCTAGCAGACCCCCTGCTGGCTACGATGCCTGTGATGCTCCACCGGTGAACCGACTCGAGCGACTCGGACGGTGGTGCGTTCGACGGCGCTGGCTCGTCGTCGCGGCCTGGGCCATCGTGCTCGTCGGTGCGGTCCCGCTTGCATTCAGGGCCTCAGGAGCCCTGCGGTCCGGCGGATTCGTCCTCGATACCCTGGAGTCCAGCCGGGCGAAGGCGCTTCTCGAGGAGGAGATCGGCGTTCCGCCGGCCGCGGTCGCGATCGTCTTCCATTCCGACACCGCCGTCGCGGGCAGCCGGGCGTTCGAGCTTGCGGCCGCAGCCGCCGTCAAGGACATCCCTGACGCGCCCTACTGGACCGGAGGCGTTTCGCACCTCCTCGCGCCGCGGCAGGTCTCGGCCGACGGTCACACCGCGTACGACGTCGTCTTCCTCGGGATCAACGCCGATGGCTCGCCGGCGGCCCTGCCGGGGATCCGCGAGCGGCTCCACCAGGTCCCGCCGCTCGAGGTTGGGCTGGCCGGCGGTCCGGCGTTCTACGGCGACGTCCAGGAGGTCTCCGAGTCCGATCTTCGGCGGAGCGAGGTGATCTCGCTGCCGCTCGCCGGGCTGGCGCTGCTGCTCGTCTTCGGCTCGGTCGTCGCCGCGGCGCTGCCACTCGTCGTCGGCGGCACGGCGGTCGTCGTTGCCCTCGCCGGCGTGTTCCTCGCGGCCAACGCGACGCCGATGAGCATCTTCGTGCTCAACCTGGCGACGCTCCTCGGGCTCGGCCTGGGGGTCGACTATTCACTGCTGATGACGAGCCGCTTCCGCGAGGAGCTTGCCGCGCGCGGCGACGCGGAGGACGCGGTCGAAGCGGCGGTCGGCGCGACGACGGCCACGGCCGGGCGCGCGGTGTTCTTCTCGGGCCTGACCGTCTTCCTCGGGCTCGTCGGGCTGATGCTCTTCGACTTCATGATCCTGCGCTCGGTTGGCATCGCCGGTGCGATTGTCGTCGCGCTGGCGGTCGCGGCCGCGCTGACGCTGCTGCCGGCCGCGCTCGGGATCGTTGGCCGGCGCGTGGACGCCCTCCGGGTCCGCCGGATCTCGCCGACGTCGAGCGACCGAGGGGCGTGGTCGCGCCTCGCCTGGTGGGTGATGAAGCGGCCGATCGCGGTGCTCGTGCCGACGCTCGCGGTCCTGCTGCTGCTCGGTTCGCCCTTCCTCCACGTCCGCTTCAACGCGCCGGACTCGACGATCCTGCCGGCAAGCGTTCCCTCGCGCCAGGCCTTCGATCGGCTCCGCGACGCCTTCGGCGCCGGCCCGTTCGCGCCGATCGTCCTCGCGATCCGGACCGAAGGGCCGGCGACGGACCCCGAGAACGTCGCCGCCCTCTACGACTACTCGCGGCGGCTCGCCGCGGACGACCGCGTGCTGACCGTGGACAGCCTCGTCGACGTCGACCGGCGGCTGACGCTGGCGCAGTACCAGCTCCTGTACGGCAGCCCGGGCGGGCCACCGGATCGGTTCACGCAGGAAGCGCTCAGGGCAACGACCCATGACGACCTGACGGCGTTCACGCTGACGACCCCGTACGGACCGAACCACCAGGACGCGCGCGCGCTCGTTCGCGACCTCCGTGCAGGCAACAGCCCGCTGAGCCCACCTGCCGGGATGACCGTGCTCGTCGGTGGTGGAGCGGCGGATGTCGAGGACGTCGTCGCCGGCGTCGCCGCGGAGTTTCCGAGAAGCGGCCTGTTCATCCTGATCTCGACATACGTCGTGCTGTTCCTGCTCCTCCGTTCGGCGATCCTGCCGCTGAAGGCGCTCGTCATGAACACGCTCTCGATCACGGCGTCGTTCGGCGCGCTCGTCTGGATCTTCCAGGACGGCAACCTCTCGGCGATCCTCGGGACGACGCCGCTCGGGTTCGTCGAGACCACGCAGCCGGTCATCCTGTTCTGCGTCCTCTTCGGGCTGTCGATGGACTACGAGGTCTTCCTCCTCTCGCGGATGCAGGAGGCGTGGCGCGAGACGGGCGACAACCGGACGGCCGTCGCGCATGGCCTCGAACGGAGCGGCCGGATCGTGACGTCGGCGGCGCTGATCGTCGTCCTCGTGGCGGGCTCGTTCGCATTCGCGGACATCGTCCTCATCAAGGCGCTCGGGCTGGGCATCGCCGTCGCGGTTGCCCTCGACGCCACGGTCGTCCGGGCGCTCCTCGTGCCGGCAACGATGCGGCTGCTGGGCCGCTGGAACTGGTGGGCACCGGCCGCGGTCCTGCGACGGATCCCGGGCATCGCCGCCGGTGCCCTGCCGCTCGTTCTCGTTGCGATCCTCGCCGCCGGCTGCGGCGGCGGCCCCGTGCTCGCGAATCCCCCGGCCGACGAGGGCATCCGACCAACCGCCCCGCCAACGTTCGCCCCGGTGACGGACCCCCAACCGATCGTCTTCCCGCGCGATGACGCGCCGCACGATCGCCTGACCGAGTGGTGGTATTACACCGGTCACCTCCGCGACGATGCGGGCGGCCGCTGGGGCTTCGAGTTCGTCGTCTTCCGGGCCGAGCGCGGCGGCTTCCCCGAGACGTGGGCCTCGCACCTCGCGCTGACGGACGAGTCGGCCGGCACGTTCGAATACGCGCAGCGCAGCGAGATCGGGCCGCAGGTCGACCTGTCACCGCCCGACGGCTTCTACTTCGTCGTCCACGATCGGACGGACCCCACCTCGGTTGGTCCCCCATGGTCCATGCGCGGCAGCGCCGACAGCGCCGCGCTCAGCGGCGCGCTCGGGAGCGGCGCCGAGCTGGACCTCAACCTGCACGCAACCCTGCCGCCGGCGCTCCACGGCACCGACGGCTGGATCGACTTCGGACCTGCCGGCGGCTCGTACTACTACTCCCGGACCCGAATGACCGCGACCGGCTCGATCACCGTCGGTGGGATCGAGCTCGACGTCGAAGGAACGGCGTGGTTCGACCACCAATGGGGCGACTTCATCTCGGTCGGGGGCGGTGGCTGGGACTGGTTCGCGATCAACCTCGACGACGGCCGGGACATCACGCTCTCGCTGGTTCGCAGTGCGGACGGGACGTACCCGGTCGTCTACGGGACGCTGGTCGAGCCGGATGGCGATGTCCGCCACCTCGCTCGCGAGGCATTCACGGTCGAGTCGACGGGAACCTGGACGAGCCCGAACACTGGCGCGACCTATCCGGCCGGTTGGAGGATCACGCTCCTCTCGGAACACCTAGCGATCACCCTTCAGCCGACCGTGGCCGACCAGGAGCTCGATACGCGGCCGACGACCGGCGTCGTGTACTGGGAGGGCTCGCAGACCGTCACGGCATCCCTGACCGACATCCGTCCGAGTCGATACGAGTCGATCGGTGGCGAGGCGTACGTCGAGCTGACGGGCTACGCGCCGTAGGTCCAGCGGCCTCCAACGACGGGCCGTTTGGCCCTCAATGCCGATCCTCAGGATCGAGACACTGACGTCGCGGCTACCAGGCGAGGGCTTGGCGCGACCGTGATCGAACCGAGGGCCAAGCAGCCATGCGTCGGATGTCCGCGATCGCCGCCACGATCGTCCTTCTCTCCCTGGCCGCATGCGCGCCGCAATCCGGTGCGCCAACGTGGACGTTCCGGCCGGCCGGCGCCGACGGCAGCGGCGCGAGTGCAGAACCCAGCACCCCTGCCTCGGGCGACGTCCTCGGCAGCCTCGAGATCACGAGCGTCGACCTTGGCTTTGAGCCCAATGAGCTCAGCGTCGACGCGGCCGGTCGCTACGAGGTCACGCTGATGAACCACGGCGAGATCGCGCATGACCTCACGTTCCCGGACGGAACGAAGGTCGTCGCCCTTCCCGGGACCGAAGCCAGCGCCGTGGTAACCGTGCCCGAGGACGGCCTGACGTTCCTCTGCTCGATCCCTGGCCACGCCGACGCCGGCATGCGCGGCACGATCAGCGTCAAAGGCTCGACCGCTGGTGGCGGCGGCGACCATGGCGGGCCCGCGCCGGCGACAGACGTCGAGCCGGACCCGAACGCGCCACCGTACGAACCTCGCGACCCAGCGGCCCCCGACCGCCTCGCCGGCACAACTCACGACATCGACCTCGTGATCGAGGAGAAGGCGATGACCGTGGCCGACGGCTTCGTGCAGGCCGTCTGGACGTTCGGCGGCACCGTGCCCGGCCCGGTCATCCGCGTCCAGGTCGGCGACACGATCCGAATCCACCTCAAGAACCCGGCGACGAACCAGCTCTCTCATTCGGTCGACTTCCACGCCTCGATGGTCGCCTGGAACGACGAAATGACCTCGATCAAGCCTGGCGAGGAGAAGCTCTACGAGTTCACGGCGGACTACGCCGGCGTGTGGATGTACCACTGCGGCACTGCACCGGCCCTGCACCACATCGCGAACGGGATGTACGGCATGGTCATCGTCGAGCCGAAGGGCGGCCTCGAACCGGTCGACCAGGAGTTCTTCCTCGTCCAGAGCGAGTGGTATCTCGGGCCGCAGGGCGAGCCGATCTCGCTCACGAAGGCCGCCGCCGCCGCGCCGGGCCCCGACTTCGTCGTCTTCAACGGTGTGAGCAACCAGTACAAGGATCACCCGATCCAGGTTGCGACCGGCGAGCGGGTCCGGGTCTACGTCCTCGACGCCGGACCGAGCATCGACAGCTCGTTCCACATCGTTGGGACGATCTTCGACCGCGTGATCAAGGAAGGCATCGAGCTGCACGTCGGCAACGCCGGCAGCTGGGGCAGCCAAGCGATGGACCTGTCGCCGGCGCAGGGTGGGATCGTCGAATTCACCTTTGCGGAGGACGGCCTCTATCCGATCGTCACCCACGCCTTCAACTTCGTCGGACGTGGGGCACTCGGCCTGTTCCAGGCGGGAGACGGCGATCCGCTCAACTAGATCCGCGAGCTGATCCCCAGGTCAGCGTCCGCGCACACGGCGGCGCCCGGTCGATCCCCCAGGCCGGGCGCCGTTCGATTTCCGCGTCAGGAGGACCTCGAAGTCGCACTCTGCGGCTGACGCATCCAGACGGCGAGCGCGATCACGAAGCGCAGGACGAGCGACAGGCCGTAGGTCGTGCACCAGATGCAGACCGCGCCGATGACCGCGATCTGCAGGTACATGAAGTACGCCTCGAAGACGACGCCAAGGAGCGAGAGTCCGTAGTGGGCCAGCAGCAGGCCGTAGAGGTTCGTCCGCCACCACGAGATCGCGCACGACAGCAGGATGAGCGACAGCGCGACGCCAAACACGGCCACGGGCACGCCGGCGATCCGGCTGTACTCGCTCCGCGCGACCTCCTCGCAACCCTTGATCGGGCCACAGACGGGGACGCCGCCGCCGAGCTCCACGACCGAGAGGTAGCTCGCGACGGCGAGCCCGACGATGTCGAGGACGGCGAGGATGAGGCCGGGATGAACGCCGAAGAGCGGCCGGACCGGCGTTCGCCGCATCACGGCTGGCTGGCGAGCTGGGTGATCGCGGCAGCCAGGGCGTCGTAGCTCTGGGGCAGTCCCGCGACGAGCTGGCCGTTGATCGACAGGGTCGGCGTGGCGTTGATGCCGATGCCCGCGGCAGACGCCGTCCTCGCACGCACGGTGGCGGCGCGGGCAGGATCCCCGATGCAGGCATCCCAGGCGGCCCGATCGAGGGCCAGGTGATCCGCCATCTGCTCGAGCCGCTCGGGCGCGAAGGCGCCGCGGTTCTCACCGGCCTGGTTCCAGAACAGCATGTCGTGGAACGCCCAGTAGCGACCCTGCTCACCGGCGCACGCGGCGCCGACGGCAGCCGCGAGCGACTCGCTCGGCGACCGGCCGAGGATGTCGATGTCGCGCGATACGAGCCTCAGCTGCCCGGTGGCGGCGAATTCGGAGACGAGACGCGGCATGAACTCCTTGGCGAAGCGCCCGCAGACCGGGCACTGGAAGTCCGAATAGACCTCGATCACGACCGGCGCGTCCGAACGACCGACCGACTCACCGTCGATCAGGTCGGCTGGATAGACGACCGCAGGCATGAGGAGCCCGGCGTCGCTGCTCGGCGGCTTCGCACCGAAGGCGGCGATGACGACCGCGGCAACCGCGACGGCGGCGAGGCTCACCAGTACGAACGGAGACCTCCAGGCTGGTGACGTCGCGGCCGCGTGAGCCCGATTTCGCACGCGAGGGTGGTCCCTGCGTTCGAGAGCGCGCCGTTGACGACGCGAAACGGGGGCTTCGATTGATCGGGCCACGGGCCGGGTCCTCGGTCGTCGGGCGCAGCCGGTCCATCCGGCGACCGCCCGAGGAGTCGAGCATCGCTGCCGACAGACCGGCCGACGGAGAGCCAAACAGCCCGAATGCACCGGGCCTCACGGCATTCGCTCGCGACCTGATACTCAGTCTCGACGGGATCTCTGAGACTCAGTATCATCTCGTTCGTGGAAGCAACCGCGGCCGCTCGGCCGCTCGTTCGAGCCCTCGAGCAGGCCGGCGTGCGCCTGACCGGACCGCGCCGCGAAGTCGCGAAGCTGATCGAAGCCCGCACAGGCCACTTCACCGCCGCCGATCTCGAGGCAGACCCGCGGGCCCACCGTGCCCATCTCGGGCGGGCGACGATCTTCCGATCGCTTGACCTGCTCTCGACGCTCGGCGTGATCGAACGGATCGACCTGCCGAATGGCGAGCACGCCTACGTCGCGTGCGAGCCCGAGCACCACCACCACGTCGTCTGTTCGAGCTGTGGCCGGTCGTCCGACTTCGACGACGCGGACCTTTCGGCCGTGGTCTCGAGCGTCGCCGCACGAACCGGCTACCGCATCGACACCCACCGACTCGAGCTGTTCGGCCTGTGCCGGTCCTGCCAGGCAACCGAAGCGCGCGGATGACCGAAACGGCGGTCATCGTCTCGTTCGCCGCGTTCGCTTCGGCGTTCGTCGGCGGGATCCTCGCGCTCCGCGCTGCCCGAGCCGTCGGGCTGATCATCGCGTTCGGCGCGGGCATCCGGATCGGCGCGGCGTACTTCGACCTGATCCCGGAATCCATCGACTCCCTCGGCGGGAACCTCGAGCTCGCAATGATCTTCCTGGCGTTCGGCTTCCTCGCCTTCTACGCGATCGAGAAGCTGACGAACGTCCACGTCGGCCATGAGGCGGCCGCGGAGCTCGACCACGAGCTGGCGGAGCACCACCATGTCGGCCTTCTCGGCGCGATCGGGATGAGCCTTCACAGCTTCCTCGACGGCGTCGCCCTGGCGGCCGCCCTGGCGGTCGGCGGCGGGTTCGGGCTGGTCATCGCGGCGGTCGTCGTCATCCACCGCTTCAGCGACGGGATCGCCGTCGTGAGCCTCCTGCTCGCGGCGCGGACCAACCCCCGGGACGCGTACCGCTGGGTCGCGATCGTTGCGGTCGCCCCGGTTGTCGGCGTCATCGTCGGCGTGCTCCTGCCGATCTCCGGCCAGGTCCTCGGCGCCCTGCTCGCGACCTTCGCCGGCTTCTTCCTCTACATCGGGGCTGCTGAGCTGCTGCCGGAGGCGCACCGAAGCGACCGCTCGCGCTGGGTCGTCTTCGCGACGGTCGCGGGCGTCGTGTCGATCTGGGCGTTTTCGGTGGCGACGGGGGCGATCGGCGTCGCGATCTGAGCGGCGGCCCTAGTCGACCTTCTCGTCGACCGGCCGTCGAAGCGAGGCCAGCTCGGCGGCCGAGGGCATGCCCTCCCGAGCGCCAGCCTGAGTGACGGCGACCGACGCCGCGAGC
Source organism: Candidatus Polarisedimenticolia bacterium (assembly GCA_035649355.1). GTDB lineage: Bacteria > Chloroflexota > Limnocylindria > Limnocylindrales > CSP1-4 > UBA5189. The sequence goes on along the minus strand of DASRJS010000023.1, from coordinate 5,726 downwards.
ACCGCCTGACGTGCCGCGTCGTCCAGCGACTCGCCGAGCGCGAGCGAAGCGGCGAGCGCGCCGTTCAACGTGTCTCCCGCGCCGACCGTGTCGACCGCCGCGACGCGCAGCGCCGGCACGTCGATGGCGGGTCGGTCCGGCTGGACGAGGAGCGCGCCTGAGGCGCCGAGCGAGACGAGCACGGACTTGTGCACGCCTTCCCCGGCGGCCGTCGACTCGAGCAGTCGGCGAGCCGCGCGTTCCGGGTCGTCGGCGCCCGCGAATGGTCCTGACGTGCGGGCATCGTTCGCGACGAGGGTCGCGAGCTCGACTCGATTCGGCGTCAGGTGGTCGGCCAGCCCGAATGTCCGCCGGTCGAGATCGCCGACCGGCGCCGGGTTCAGGATCGTCGTGGCCTTCCGAAGCCGGGCCGCCTCGAGCGCGGCCCAGGTCGTCAGCGTCGCGATCTCATGGCCGATGAGGAGCACGTCGCGATAGTCCGGCCGCAGCGCGCCAAGCGCGGCGCCCACGTTCGCGCTCGTCAGCTCCATGTTCGCGCCGCTGGCCACCGAGATGAGGTTCTCGCCGTGCTGGTCGACGAGGATGAGCGCGAGTCCCGTCGCCGCACCCGGCACCTCGACGAGGTGCTCCGTCTGCACGCCGTCCGCCTCGAGCGCCGCCCGCGCCGCGCGTCCGAGCTCGTCGTCGCCAACAGCCCCGATGAACCACGTCGGTGCCCCCAGGCGCGCCGCCGCAACCGCCTGGTTGCCGCCCTTGCCACCGTGGAACCGTTCGAAACGCCCGCCGGTGACGGTCTCGCCGGGGCCGGGGAGCCGCTCCCCGGTGACGACGAGGTCAACGTTGACCGAGCCGACGACGATGACGCGACCGGCCATGGGTCAGCCCTCCCGGAGGGAGCTCGACGCGCCTTCGACCCAGTCGCCCGGCGGCCACAGGTCGATCGGCTCGCGGCCGTTGGCGCTGAGCGCGATGCTGATCTCACCCGCGTGATAGGCCTCGTGGTTGATCAGCCGGAGCAGGAGCGACTGGCGCGTGTGCAGCTGGACCGTCGTCCGGCCCTGGCGACGGATCGGCTCGCCGAGCATCTCCGGCGTCCAGCGCTCCAGGCAGCCGGCCACGACCTGCCACGTCGACTCGTAGGCGCCGACGACCTCAGCCCCGGTTCGAACGACGGTCAGGTCGTCCTCCCAGCCGAACCCGGACGGATCGTTGAATGGCGTCGTCTCGGCACCGGGCTCCCCGGCCGTGTGGCACAACCAGAAGACACGAGCGCCCACCGTGTGCGCGGCGACGGCCCAGATCGGCCAGTGATAGAAGCCCGCTTCGAGCGCGAGATCCTCCGGCGAGAGGCGCGCGAGCGCTTCGGCGGTTCGTCGGTTGTAGCCCGCCCAATCGGCGTAGAACGCGCGGATCGAGTTGCTCACGACCCGGTGACGAACTCACCGCCGTCGACGCCGATGATCTCGCCGCTGATGAAGCCCGTGCCCTCGCCGGAGAGCGCGACGATCGCGTTCGCGACGTCCTGCGTCGTGGTCATCCGACCCGTCGGATTTCGAGCCGTCGCGGCGGCGATGATCATGTCGTGCTCGGGAATCTTCATGAGTGCCGGCGTCATCGTCACGCCCGCCCGGATCGCGTTCACCGTGATGCCGGACCCAAGCCGAGCGAGCTCCATCGCCAGCTGGCGGACGTGGGATTCGAGCGCGGCCTTCGCTGAGGAGACAACGCCGTAGCTCGGAACGACCCGGCTTGAGCCCTCGGAGGTCATCGCGTAAATCTTCGAGCCCTGGCCGAGGAAGCCACCGCGGTAGAGGTCCTGGACCCAGTAGACGAGGCTGTTCGCCATGACGTCCTGGGTCATCTCCATCTTCTTGCGGTCGGCGGCACCCTTCGGATCGTCCGAGATGAATGGCACGAGCGAACCAAACGCGAGCGAGTGCATGACGACGCGGACGTACGGCTCCTTGTCGTTCTTGCGCGACTGTTCGAATCGCGCCCCCAGCGTTTCGAGCGCGGCCGCGCGCTTCTCGTCGTCCGCGGCGTTCATGTTGATGTAGAGCGCCTCGCTGCCGGCCGCCTCGATCGCTGCCTTGACCTCGTCGACGTGAGCCAGGGCGGCCCGGAAGTCGAGGTGGATCCCGCAGATCTTGTAGCCGTCCGCTGCCAGCGCCCGAGCTGTCGCCTCGCCCATCCCCGATGAGCCGCCGAGGATGAGCGCCCAGCGCTCGCGGTTGTCGGTCATCTGGGCCTCCGTGTTTGCGATCTCCGCGAGTCTACCGGCGACGCCGGATCTCAGACGACGGCGTCGGTCTGCAGCCGTTCGATCTGGCGAGCCGTGTAGCCGAGCTCGGTGAGGATCTCGGCCGATTGCTCCCCGAGGAGTGGCGGCGGACGGCGGATCGAGGCCGGTGTCCGGGAGAGCTCGAACGGCGGCGCGACCTGGTCGACCTCGCCGAGGACCGGGTGCGTCAGCGGCACGCGCGCGCCGCGCGCCCGTGCCGCCGGCGAATCGAACGCGCCCAGGACGTCGAGGATCGGCCCGTTCGGGACATCTGCGGCGTCGAGGACCGTCAGCCACTCCGCAGATGAGCGCATCGCGAGCTGTGCCGAAATGAGCGGGATGAGCGCCTCGCGATGATCGACGCGATCGCCGTTCGACCGGAACCGCGGATCCTCAGTCAGCTCCGGAAGCCCGATCGCCTCGCAGAAGCGGGGCCATTGCCGCTCGCTCCCAACCCCAACCGCGATCTCCCCATCGGAGGTCCGGAACGTCTCGTACGGGACGATGTTCGGGTGGGCGTTTCCGCGGCGTCCCGGCGATCGACCGCTGACGAACGCGTTCTGGGCCTGGTTGATCAGGATCGCAAGCGTCGATTCGAGGAGCGATACGTCGATCCGCTGGCCCTCGCCAGGCGTCGGCCCGCGCTCGCGCCCGACGAGCGAAGCTAAGACCGACACGGCTCCGAACAGTCCGCTCACGACGTCGCTGATCGCGACGCCAACCTTGAGGGCCCGCCCACCGAACGCGTCGGCCTCGCCGGTGATCGACATCAGCCCGCCTTCGGCCTGGATGACGAAGTCGTAGCCCGGCTTCGAGGCCTCGAGACCCGAGCGCCCGTAGCCGCTGATCGCGAGATGAACCAGGCCCGGGTTGAGCGCCGTCAGGGCGTCATCGTCGAAGCCCAGGCGGGCCAAGGCGCCGACCCGGAAGTTCTCGACGAGGACGTCGCCGCGCTGGAGCAGCCGCCGCAGGACGGCCTTGCCGGCCTCCGCTTTCAGGTCGAGCCGGAGGCTGCGCTTGTTGCGGTTGACCGCGAGGTAGTACGCGGCAGTGCGCGTCCCGGCCGCTTCGTCGCCTACCCATGGAGGGCCCCAGCCGCGCGTGGCGTCGCCCTCGGGCGGTTCGACCTTGACGACGTCCGCGCCGAGATCCCCAAGAAGCATCGAGCAGAACGGACCGGCGAGAACGGTCGAGCAGTCGACGACGTTCAGGCCGGCGAGCGGACCGTCTGCACTTCGCGGTTCTGGCACGGAGCGATGGTATCGGCGTCCGGCGCTACGATGCCCTCCCCATGGCCACGCTGCTGACCGTTCACGCCCACCCCGACGACGAATCGATCGGCATGGGCGGCACGATCGCGAAGGCCGTGCGCGACGGCCACCGCGTCGTCCTCGTGACCGCGACCCGCGGCGAGCTCGGCGAGATCGTCGTCCCCGAGATGGACACGCCCGACAATCACCGACGGCTCGGGGAGCTGCGGGCGGTCGAGCTCGAAACGGCGATGGTCCATCTCGGCGTCACCGAGTGGGAGAACCTCGGTTACCGCGACAGCGACATGATGGGCCGGGTCGGCAACCGCGACGCGCGCTGCTTCTGGCAGGCCGACCTCGACGAAGCCGCCGGCCGGCTGACATGGCTGATCCGCCAGGTCCGACCGGACGTCGTCACGATGTACAACTCGTTCGGCGGCTACGGCCACCCCGATCACATCCGCGTTCACGACGTGACGATCCGGGCGTTCGAACGGGCCGGCGACCCATCCTGGTATCCGGGCCAGCTCGGCGGTGAGGGCGGCCTCGAGATCTGGCGCCCGAAGAAGCTCTACGAGCAGGCGATCCCCACGTCCGTCCGCAAGGCGATGGACGAGGCGATCCAGGCCACGACGGGCCAGCCGTCGCGCTGGGCCGAGCCCGAGGAGGCGACCGAGGAGGAGAAGGCCGCGTTTCGAGAGCAGATGGCGAAGATGCTCGTTCCCGACGAGACGATCACGACCTGGGTCGACATCAGCACCACGATCGAGCAGAAGTGGCACGCCGTCCGGGCCCACGTGACCCAGTTCGCCGACACGTTCCCGTGGATCCAGCTCGGACTCGACGGCTGGCGTCGAATCTGGACGAAGGAGGCCTACATCCTCCGCGAGTCCTCAGTGCCCACATCCCCACCCGAATCGGACCTCTTCGCCGGGTTCTAGGGCACGGGGCGTGTGACGGCCAGTCACTTTCGCGGGCACTTGGGCGCCTTCGACGCCCGCCCGAGGGTGTTGGATGCCTCCATCGGCCCGAATCGTGACGCCGAGTCAACGCACGATGCCCACGAGGTCGGCCCGATGCAGTCAAGGCTCGCTGGAGCCAGAAATGTGACTGGCCGTCCACGCGGTGTGGCCGGAGCCGCGCTTGCCCCGCTTGCCGATCCCGGCTCCTACCAGGGCAAGGTGTTCTTCGAGGCGTTGAAGACCTGGTTCATCACGACGGCGCCGTCGCCGGCTGGGTCGAGGAAGTTCGGCTGGGCCTTGTCGAGGATGATGTGCGGCCGCATGACCGCCTGGACGAGTCGGCTGCCGTTGAACGTCAGCTCGAGCGTGATCCCCTCCATCGTCGGTTCGGACCAGCTCTGGTCGAACACGAAGTTGCCGAGCGCGTACCAGATCGGCTTGCCGTTGTAGATCTCGACCGCGCCGGCCCAGTGGGCGTGGTTCCCGATGACCAGGTCCGCCCCGGCATCGATGCACGCCTTGGCGAGCTGGCGCTGCGCGGCGAAGGGCTGAGCCTTGTATTCGGTGCCCCAGTGCGGGAAGACGATGACGATGTCCGCGCCGGCGGCACGGGCCGCAGCGACGTCCTCGGCGACCGTGACCGCGGTCAGCCGCGCCGAGCCGGCCCGATCGGCCGATGCCGTGTAGCCGCCCGCGATCGTGTCGTAGCCGAGGATCGCAACCGTCGGACCGTCGGACGTCGGCTCGAGCATCGCGGGTGTTCGAGCGGCGGCGAGGTTCGCGCCCGCGCCAGAGTGCGCGAGCCCGAACCCGTCGAGCGCCTCGATCGTCTGGAGGATCCCGGCCCCGCCGGCATCGCGAATGTGGTTGTTGGCGAGCGAGACATAGTCGATGCCGACGTTCGCGAGGCCCTCGATGTACGCCGGATTGGCCGTGAAGACGGTCCCGGACGAGTGGAAGCGGTACTTCACGGGAGCCGGGTTCTCGAAGTTGGCGATCGCAAGGTCGGCCGATTCGATCAGCGATCGAACGTCGCCTTCGTGGCCGGTCCGGCGCGTCTTCGGCACCTCCCAGCCGAACTGCGAGCAGCACGTGTGGCCGGTGATCTCGGCTGTCCCGCCATCGAACGGGAAGTCGACGCCGTGGGCGTCGATCGACAGCTTCACGCCGCGGTCGAGGAGGATGTCGCCGCCCGCCACGAGCGTCCAGGCAGCGTCGGGGTCGTAGGCCATC
>DASRJS010000022.1:0-44734 GCA_035649355.1 Candidatus Polarisedimenticolia bacterium | reverse complement strand
TTCTCACCGAACAGATCGAAGTGGAGCTCCCCTTGCTCGACCGCCTTGCGGGGGTCTTCCGTCTCAGCCGGCCGCCACGTGCCCCAGTCCCAGACGATGACGTCGCCGGCGCCGTACTGGCGACTCGGGATCACGCCCTCGAAGTCGAGGTACTCGATCGGATGGTCCTCGACATGGACAGCCATCCGCCGCTGGCCGGCGTCGAGCGTCGGCCCGCGGGGCACGGCCCAGGAGACGAGGACGCCCTCGATCTCGAGCCGGAAGTCGTAGTGGAGTCGCGTCGCCCGGTGGCGCTGGACGACGAATCGGCCGCCGCGCGTTGCGGCCACCGCCGCGCCCACGTCGGTGCCGCCGCTTGGCTCGGGCGTGCGCCCGAAGTCACGTTTGCGGCGATATTCCTCGAGCGGCATGCGAGGTCAGGCTCCCGGACCGACGGGACGCGTGGCGAACCGCCCGGTCAGGCGCTCTTGCGCTTTCGGGCCGCTGGCTTCGCCTCGGCCTCGTCGTCGGCGGCGGCCGTCGCCTTTCGGGCGCTGCGCGCCTCCTTGGCCTCGGCGACCGACACCGGCTTCGAGCTGGAGCCCTCACGGGCGTCCTTCGCGGCCTTGACGCTCGCCTCGAGCGCGGCCATGAGATCGACGAGCTTCGTGGACTCCGCGGCCGGCTGGGGTGCGGCGACCTCGCGGCCCTCGACCTTCGATTCGATGATCTTCATCAGCGCGTCGCGGTACTCGTCGTGGTACTGCTCGGGGTCGAATTCGCCGGTCATCGCCGAGATCAGCTGCTCCGCCATCTGGCGTTCGGCTGGTTTGAGCTCGACCTTGTCCTCGGGCAGCGACAGCTCGCCAAGGGCTCGAACCTCGTCGGGCCAATAGAGCGTCGACAGGAGCATCGTCTTGTCGAATGGCGTCAGCGCGGCGAGCGCCTCGCGATCCTTGATGACGACCTTGCAGATCGCGATGAGGCCCTTCTCCTCGAGGACGGTCATGAGCAGGCCGAACGCCTTGTGGCCGACCTTGTCGGGCTCGACGTAGTAGGCCTGCTTGACGAAGCGTGTGTGCTGCTCAGCCTGGCTGGACTCGACGAACTGCTCGATCTCGATCGAGCGGACTGTCTTGAGCGGCAGCGATTCGAGGTCCTCGTCCGTGATCACGACGTACTGATCGGGCGCGTACTCGTAGCCCTTGACCGTGTCGGTGCGCGGAATGATCTCGTCCTCGACAGGGCAAACGATCTTCATCTGGATCCGTGAGAGATCTTCCTTGTGGAGCATGTTGAAGCTGACGCCCGCGCGCGATTCGGTCGCCACGTAGAGCTTCACCGGGATGGTGACCAGTCCGAACTGGATGGCCCCCTTCCACATTGAGCGTGCCACGTCAGGTCCTCATTTCAGGCTCGATGCCACGGGGTTCAGAGCCGGAACGAGACCTTACCACCGGCGTGCAATCGCGCTGCCCGTAGGACCGGCGTCTAGGCGGAATTCCGAATCGCCGCCTCCGCGCGGGTGACCTGTTCGACGACGCCCGCCTGCAGGCCGTCGAGGCCCGTCCAGACAGCCTTGGTCGCGTTGCCGATCGATGTGAGCTGGCTCTTCAGGTTCCGGATCTGCTCGAGCTGCTCGCGGATGCACGTGAGCGCCTGCGAGATCGTCGATGTATCGATTTCTGTGTCGCGGGCTGCGAGGCTGGCGAGCGCGATGTAGCGCGCCATTCGCACCGCGGCTTCGAACATCGACGGCTCGATGTCCTCGGGGTCGAGAACGCACCAGACGTCGTCGCCGCGAACGTCGAACGGCGCGATGCCCGCCGGGGCATGCGCCGGGGTGAACACGACCAAACCGACCGACGCGTCGCGGTTCGCCTTCGCATCACGCAGCTCGGCGCGCATTGCCGGGATCGAGATCGCTCGGTCCTTGACCTCGACAACCATGCGGACGTCCGCGCCGCGCGTCAGGCCGGGATTCAACGTGAGGACGAAATCGCCCTTCTTGGACTTGAGCGTGGAGCCGGCCTCGTTGCCCGTCCGCTCGAGGAGATCGCCGCCACCGCGGGCAATGGCCCCGAGCAGCCCCTCCACGAGGTCCTCGTAGTCAACGCCCTTCGCGCTCGACTTCGACCGCTCATCGGCCCGCGCGGACTGCGACGCCTGGAAGGCCACGAGCTTCTCCTCGATGGCCTTGAAGCCGGCCGCGACCTCCGCCCGGAAGCCGTTGAGCGGCGACCCGACGCGCATTGGGTCAAGCAGTGTCGCGAGCCGTGACGCGTCGCCGTCGAAGTAGTCCTCGAGCATCGAGCCCAGCCGGCCAAGCGCCGAATCCTTGCGCGCGGGATCGAACAGCTCGCGGACGGTTGCCTGGAGCTTGCCGCGATCGCCGAGGAACGCCTCGAGCGTGCGCGGCAGGCGGCCGTCGACATCGCCGAAGTTCGAGCGCAGTGTCTGCTCGAGAGCCTCCGCGGCGTGCTCGGTCATCGCGCGCTGGGTTTCGGCCAGTCGTTCGAACTCGGTCCGGACGGCGTCCACGTTCATCGTCACGCCGACGCTCTGGATCGCGGTCAGCCCGATCCGGATGGCGCGTTCGACGAGGATCTCGTGATCGTCGGCCGGCTGTTCGGACAGCCAGGCAGCCAGCGATGGGTCGTTGACCACGAGCCCCTCGACGACGATCCGATCCGCTTCGGCGCGAACGGCGACCTCGCGGCGGCTTGCGAGCTGGACGATTCGGGCTTCCATGTCTTGCAGCCTCGCGCCAGCTTGTGACACCTAGGCTGTCATGACGTCAGGGCTCCGGATCGGGACCTTCGACATTGATGTTCAACGGGCCAGGTCCCACCCGGATCACGATGGCCGTAACGGGCTCCTGGGGTCCAGTGACCTCTCGATGGATCACGCCGCGGGGATTCACGACGACGTCGCCTGGGTTCGCATCGATGCGGTCGCGACCTCCCGGGCCGAATTCGATCGCGAGCGAACCGCTGATGACGTAGATGTAGGAATCGCGGTCGCCGTGGTGATGCCAGCCGCCTGCGAGCCCGGCGTCGGTTCGGAGCCAGCCCAGCCAGCGATCGCCATCGTCGAGGATCTCGCGGCGATCCATCCCCACCGTGGGAGGTCCTGGCGGCGGGGGCAGATCCCGCAGCACGATCACCCTCGGGCGCGGCTTCTCCATGGACGCCGTCCTCAGCTCCCGCGGTACGTCGTCATCGAGAACGGCGCGAGCAGGAGCGGCACGTGATAGGAGCGGCTCACGTCGTCGATCCGCAGGTCGACGCTCATCCGCCGGAAGAAGCGCCGGTCGTCATCGCCCTTCGCCGGACCGCGCGGGCTGGCGAGGTTGAACTCGAGGCGATAGGTGCCGGCGGACATCGGCCGGTCGAGGAGGTCGCGAACCCGCCCGTCGCCGTCCGTGAGGGCCTGGGTCAGCCGAATCGGGCGGTCGTCTTCGCCGAGCTTGTAGAGGCTGACGTGAACGCCGGCGGCAGGCAGGCCGGTCTCGGTGTCGAGGACGTGCGTCGAGATCGTTGGCGTTGCGCCGGCGGGATCTGCCACGCCCTCGACTGTAGCCCGTATCCTGCGGTCGATGGGCATCCGGATCACCGTCGGCGACCTCGAGTTCAAAGCGCACTGGGAGCCGGCCGCTCCCCAGACGATCGAGGCCATCCGGCGGATGCTGCCAATCGAATCCAAGCTCATCCACTGCCGCTGGTCGGGCGAGTCGACCTGGATCCCGTACGGCGAGTTCCGGCCGGGCATCGACTACGAGAACCACACGTCGCACCCGGCGCCGGGCATGCTCGCGATGTATCCCGGCGGGATCAGCGAGTGCGAGATCTTCTTCCCGTACGGCGCCTGCACGACGTCCTCGAAGGTGGGCCAGCTCGCCGCGAACCACTTCGCGACGATCGAGCCGGACGACGGCTGGGCGGACCGACTTCGCGAGGTCGGCCGGCGCTGTCTCTGGGAGGGCGCCCAGCCGATCCGGATCGAGGAAGTCGAACGATGAGCGGGTCCGACGGCGCTGGGACGGTTCGACCTGAAGGGTAGCCTCGGTCGCGGCGAGATCTTCGCCGCCCTCGCTGCTTCGGCGTACGGCTCGGCCTACGTCGCGACCGCATTCGCGCTTCGATCGTTCGAACCGCTCGCCGCAGCCGTCGACAGAAGCCTGCTGGCCGCCCTGGTGCTCGCGGTGCTCGTCTGGTTCGTGCGGCGTACGGCAGCAGCTCCCGGAAGGGCGGAGCGAGCGCCGGCCCGATCACGAGCGCGGCTCGTCGTCCGCCTGGCGATCCTCGGCGCGCTCGGCGGAGCGGTCTTCCTCGCCGGCATGAACCTCGCGGTCGCCGGGGTCGGCGCCACGATCGCATCGTTCGTGGCCGGCCTCTACGCCGTCCTCGCGGCGGTGATCGCACCCTTCATCCTGCGGGAGGGCCTCCGGCCTCGCGCGTTCGTCGGCTTCATCATCGCGCTGGCGGGCACCGCGCTGCTCGCGGAGCTTGATTTGAACGCGCGGGGCTTCGCGGGAATCGCCTGGGGTCTCCTGGCGGCAGCCTCGTTCGCGATGTTCCTGCTGCTGTCACGAAAATGGGGCCGCGAGGAGGGGCTCGATGGGCTGGTCATCGCCCTCGCAACGATGACCGTCGCCGCGGTTGCTCTCGGCCTGCTCGTCGTCCTGACGCGCCCAGCGTCACTCCTCCCCGGGGCAATCGCGCCCGAGGCTGGCCTGGCCATGGCCTGGCTGGTGGTGGCGGCCGCTGGTGGGCAGGCATTGGCGGCGGCAAGCGTCAAGCTGATCCCTGCGTCTCGGTCCGCGGCCTTCCTCCTGCTCAATCCGATCGTTGCCACGATCCTCTCGTTCTTCCTGCTCGGCGAACGGCCGTCGAGCGTTCAGGTGGTCGGCGGAGCGCTCGTGCTCGTCGGCATCGCCGCGGCGACCGTCGACGCGACGGTGTTCCGTCGGTCGAGGTCGCAGATCGCAGCAGGTGGCTTGTGACGCGCCTCCTCATCCATGGCGGCACTGTCGTGACGGCGACGGGTTCGAGCCGCGCGGATGTCGCGATCGACGGGGGCCGAATCACGGCGGTCGAGCCTGACCTGCACGAGCTGATCGCCGGAGCGGACGACGTCGTCGATGCGCACGGGCTACTCGTCCTGCCGGGCGCCGTCGACGTGCACACGCACACGCGAGTCGCGACCAGCGCCGAGCCCGATCGCTTCTTCCAGGACTCCGTCGCTGCCGCGTTTGGTGGGACGACGACGTTCCTCGCCTTCAACAACCCGGGCACGGGCTGCTCGCCCGCGGCCGAGCGGTCGCTGGTGGCGGGCCTGAAGGAGTGGCGCGCGGCGACCGAGTCGGACAGCGCGATCGATTACGGCGTCTCGCTCGCGATCTCCGGGCGGATGGACGACCCGATCGGCGAGCTCCCAACGGTCGTCGACGCGGGCGTGGCGACGTGCAAGGCGTTCATGGTGTTCGACTTCCGGCTCGACGCGGAGCGGCTGTTCGAGGCGATGCGCGTCATGGGCGAGCGCGGCGGGATGCTCCAGGTCCACTGCGAGGACCCGGTGCTGATCGACTCGGGGGTCGCTTCAGCGCTGCAGCATGGTGACATGGCACCTCGCTATCACGCTGCCACGCGACCGAGCTATGCCGAGGGCGTCGCGACAGCGCGCGTCATGGCCTTCGCTCGAGCCACCGGCGCACCGGTTCACGTCGTCCACCTGTCGTCGTTCGATGCCCTGCGCCACGTCCGCGAGGCAAAGACGCTTGGCTTGCCCGTTTCGGCAGAGACCTGCCCGCACTATCTCGCGCTCAGCGAGGCGCGCTACGGCGCGGCCGACGACCTCGAGGTTGCCAAGGTCGTCATCTCGCCGCCCCTGCGCTCGACCCAGGACCAGGCGGCGATGTGGACCGGCCTGGCCGACGGCAGCCTCGACCTCATCGCCACCGACCACGTACCGGACCGCGCTGCCGTCGAGAAGGCGGACTGCACGAGAGGCGTGCCGTTCAACGAGATCAGCAACGGCGCGCCGGGCATCGAGACATTGCTCGCGATCGGTTACAGCGAAGGCGTCGCGAAGCGTCGCCTGACGATCGAACGGCTCGTGGACCTCATCGCGACGACGCCGGCCCGGCGGTTCGGACTGACCCGCAAGGGCGCGCTCGAGCCGGGCTTTGACGCCGACGTCGTGCTGTACGACCCGAAGCCTCGACGAACTCTGACGGCGTCCGACCTCCACCACACGTCCGACTACACGCCCTACGAGGGCTTCGAAATCACCGGCGCGGTCCGGTCAGTGTTCGTCCGCGGCACGCCGGTCGTCCGCGACGGGACGTTCGTCGGGACGCGCGGCTTCGGCCAGTTCGTCGAGCGAAGCGGGCCGGCGGCCTAGCCGGCGTCGGTCAGCAGCGTCCCGCGGTGCTCCCGGAGGTGGAGCCGCAGGTCGAAGGCGGTCTTCAGGACGACGAGAATGATCAGCACGCCGATCGGGGCCCCGAGGAGCGCGGCCACGAATGCTCCGAACAGGATCGTGAGATGGAGCACGACGACGCGACCGTAGGGCGCGAACATCTGCTGTGGCGCTGAGGTCCGCCGGTGCTCGCCGCGGCCGAGGTAGTTGAGGAAGAACGATGCGCCGTGGCTCAGGAAGAGCGCCACGGCCGCGATCGCGATGTTCGCCCAGATCACGTCGCCGAATGGACCCGGGCCGCAGCCGCCAACGCCGAACGATGGAAAGCCGCCTGGCGGGTTCGAGTAGTCGCAGAACGATGGGCCACTGCTGAACGCGCCCGCGAAGTTCGGCAGGACAAAGACGAACACGCCATGACCGATCCAGAAGAAGCCGTAATGAATGAGGAAGAAGCCGGCCATCGCCACGCGGCCCGCACCGGGGATCTTTCCGCCGATGAGCCCCGCCGTCCGTGACGATGGCGGCACGATGCCCCCCGGCACCAGCGAACCCTCGGCCAGGATGATCTTCGGGATGTTCCACAGCCCGACGATCCCGTTCTCGACCCAGTACAGGACCAGGATCGTCAGCAGGCTCCAGCCAAAGAACAGCACGCCGACGAGCGGGATGGCGTTCGCAACCACCAGGGCGAGCGCCGTCCTCGACCTCCCGGTCGTGCGATAGAGATCGAAGACCTGCCCGAGCCGGTCGACGGTCATGCGAGTCGCTCGTACGCGCGCAGGGTCAGAAACTCGGCGAAGGCATCGTCGAGGACGAGGCTGTCCAGGAGCTCGACCGCGTCGCCGAGACGACCAGCGCCGGAGCCGCCGAGCCGCTCCACCTCCTGGTCACGGATCGCGGTGTAGAGGCCGCCGGTCACGCTCCGCCCGTCGTCGAGGCGCGCGCCGTGGACCCGCCACTGCCAGAGCTGCGAGCGCGAGATCTCGGCCGTCGCCGCGTCCTCCATGAGGTTGTTGATCGCGGCTGCGCCGTTGCCCTGCAGCCAGGCGTCAAGGTACTGGAGGGCCACGGAGACGTTCATCCGGACGCCCGCTTCGGTCACCTTGCCGCCCTCGACATGAAGATCGACGAGCTCGTCGGCGCCGCCCGTCGGCGCCGCGGCCTCGCGGTCCTTCTGGTGCGGCATCGAACCCAGCACACCGTCGAACATCCCGGTCGCGAGTGGCACGAGATCGGGATGGGCGACCCACGTCCCGTCGAAGCCGTCGCGCGACTCGCGCTCCTTGTCGTCGCGGACCCGGGACATCGCGACTGCGTTGACCTCCGGATCGCGTCGCGACGGGATGAACGCGGCCATGCCGCCGATCGCGTGGGCTCCGCGGGCGTGGCACGTCGCGACGAGCCGGCGGGTGTATGCGCGCATGAACGGCACGGTCATCGTCAGCTGGCTGCGGTCCGGCAGCACGACGTCCGACCGCGCCCGGAACGTCTTGATCGCGCTGAACAGGTAGTCCCAGCGGCCGGCGTTGAGCCCGCCGGAGTGCTCACGCAGCTCGTACAGGATCTCGTCCATCTCGAACGCGGCGTGGATCGTCTCGATGAGCACGGTCGCCCGGATCGAGCCGCGCGGGATCCCGAGCGCGTCCTGCGCGAACAGGAACACGTCATTCCAGAGGCGCGCCTCGAGATGCGACTGGAGCTTCGGCAGGTAGAGGTACGGCCCGGTGCCACGGTCCAGCCGCTCGCGCGCGTTCCAGAAGAAGTACAGCCCGAAGTCGAACAGGCTCGCTGACACCGGCTCGCCGTCGACCCGGAGATGGCCTTCGGTCAGGTGCCAGCCGCGGGGCCGAACGAGGAGCTGGGCAGGTCGCTCCCCGACCCGATATTCCTTGCCCTCCGGCGACCGAAATTCGAGATTCCCCCGGACGGCGTCGCGCAGCGCCAACTGGCCACCCACGACGTTCGCCCACGTCGGCGACAGCGCGTCCTCGAGGTCGGCCATGAACACGCGGGCGCCCGAGTTGAGGGCGTTGATCATCATCTTCGGCTCCGCCGGACCGGTGATCTCGACGCGCCGGTCCTGAAGGTCTGGCGGCGTCTCGGCGACGTGCCACGACGGGTCGTCCCGGATCGCGGCCGTTTCGGGCAGGAAGTCAAGGCGAGCGCCAGCGTCGATCTCGGCCTGGCGTGCCTGCCGCCGCTTCAGGACCTCCACGCGGCGCGGCCCAAACTGACGCTGCAGCTCTGCCACGAACTCGAGCGCGGCCGGTGTCAGGACCTCATCCGAGCCCGGGACGGACGGGCCGTGGACCTCGATGTCGCCCACGTTCGCGCTCAGCCGGCCCGACGAACCGTCGCTTCGATGAGCCCGTGCGGCTCGGTGGTCGCGATGTACAGCTCGCGGTCGTTCGTCAGCCCGAACGGGCCCAGGTCGACGAGCCAGTGGTGCAGGTTCGGCAGCGCCATGTGGACCCAGTCGACGTCCGGCGCCGCCTCGAGGATCGCCGATCCCATGACCCAGACCGAGTTCTGGACGGACGGGCTGAAATGCGTCGCGAACGAATCGAGCAGGGTCGACCGAACGGTCTCGAAGGCCCGATCGAAGTCGAAGGCGGCATCGTTGGCAGCGGCCGCCCCGTAGCCCCACGACACGCTGATCTTCGTCGCCATCAGGCGGTCGCTCGCCTCGGGCAGCGTCGTGTAGCGGTCGCGCGGGAAGCCTTCGAACGCCGACTTCGTCGTCTTCATGACGACGAGATCGTCGATGCCGGATTCGACAGCGAACGCGTCACTTGAGCAGGTCACCTTCGCGGTTCGGGTGCCCTCGCCGCCACGAACGAACGCATCCGCGGCCGGCCCGGCCGAGGTGTCGATCGGGCGCCAGGCGTGCTCGCGGATCGACGCCGTCGCGAGGCTCACCTGTGGGAAGTCCCCGAAGTGCGCCGCGAGCTGTCGCCCGAACGCCTCGATCGAGCCCGTCAGGCCGTCCTTCGCGAGCACGTACGTCGTGTTCTTCATCGTGTCGGTCGCGACGACGCTCGCGTTGTCGCCCTCGGTGTGCGCGGCCTCGAAGTCGCCCTCGAGCGCGATCGCGACGGTCAGATCCCGAAGGCTGTGGCGGTCGGCGCCACGCGTGACCTTGACGAGGCGGATCTGCGACTTGCCGTAGCGATTCGGACCGAGCTCGATCACAGGATGGCCTCCTCGGCGAGTCGCTGCTGGCGTGCGGCCGCGATCCGGATGACGTCGTCGAGGGCGCGGCGGAGCTCGTCGGCCCGGCCTGCGTCAAGGGCCGCGCGAAAGTCCGGCAGCAGCTCCGCTCGTGATCGTCCGGCGACAAAGACGCAGTACCGGAACCCGAACTGCCGCTCGTACGCGTCGTTGAGCTCGCGCAGCTCGCGATCCACGACGACGCGCTGAGCCTCGGCCGCCGCCTCGGCGGCCTCCGTGTGGTAGCCCTGCTCGCGGAACGAAAGCGCGGAGACGCTGCCGGGCGGAGCCCCGAGCCGCGGATGGGCGTTCAGGAGCTCGATCTGCTCGGTCTCGGGCATCGCAAGCGCGATCTTCCCGGCCTGCTCGAACAGCCTCGGCCAGGTCTCGAATGGCCGCGCGTCGACGAGCCGGCGAAGGAACGACGGTGCCCCCTCGAACAGCGGCGCGAGGCTCGCTGCGGCGAAGGTCGCGGGCACCCGGTCGATCATGCCGATGTCCGGGGCGTTCGGGACGGTTGCGGTCATCGGCTCACGTCGCGCTCACCAGCCGCCGGCGTCGCGCAGGATGCGATGCAGGATCCGCGCCGCGACGAGCCGCCGATAGTCGGCGGTCGAGCGGACGTCGTCGATCGGCTGGATTTCGGCGGCCAGCGCCTCGGCGGCGCGGTCGGCGACTTCGGGCGTGGGCCTCTGGCCCTCGAGCGCAGCCTCGGTCGCCCGGGCCCGGATCGGTGTCGCCGCGACGGAGCCGAGCGCGACGCGCACGTCGGACCAGCCGCTCGCCGCGCCGTGATCGCGCCAGGCGGCGGCCATCACCACCTTGCTGATCGCCTGGGCTCGCCGAGTTCCAACCTTGCGGAACCGGAGGTCGCGACCGGCGGGCAGCGGCAGGCGGATGCGGAGGATCAGCTCGTCGGCTGCGAGGGCCGTCTTCCGATAGCCCGTGAAGAACTCCGAGGCCGCGATCGAGCGCTCCTCCCGATGGCTGCCCACCACGATCTCTGCATCGGCGGCGAGCAGAACCGGGAGCGTGTCGCCGGCCGGCGAGGCGTTTGCGATGTTGCCGCCGAGCGTGCCACGGTTCTGGATCGCCGCCGCCCCGATCGTCGCGGCCGCCTCGACAAGCGCCGGAAGGTGTTCGCGGCACAGGGCAGAGCGGCGGATCTCCGTATACGTCGTCCGAGCCCCGAGGACGAGGTGGCCGGCCGCCATGTCGATCCCCGCGAGGGCGTCCAGCCGCGAGACGTCGAGGATCCGCTCCGGGATCGGCCCGAGCTCGCCGGTGATCCGAACCATCAGGTCCGTGCCACCCGCGATCGGCGTCCAGGGGCCGCCCGCGAGAAGCGCGTACGCGTCCGACAGGCGACGCGGCGTCTCGACCGGCGGCTCGGCGGGCACGGCCTCTGCTCCCTACCCGTTCGCGCCGGCGACGCGGGCGATGGCGTCGACGATCTTCGTATAGCCCGTGCAGCGGCAGAGGTTGCCCGCGATCGCCTCGCGAATCGCATCCTCATCGGGGCCGCCGCGGCCGTCGAGATAGGCCCGTGCGGCCATCAGCATTCCCGGCGTGCAGATCCCGCACTGGGCTGCACCGGCCTCGAGGAACGCGACCTGGAGGTCATCGAGAGCACCCGCGCCGGTCGCCCGGCTCGACAGCCCCTCGACCGTTCGGACGATCCCGCCCTCGACCTGGCACACGGGCACGAGGCAGGCATCGACGAGCTGGCCGTCGAGAAGCACGGCGCAGGCGCCGCACTCGCCCTCGCCGCAGCCCTCCTTCGTGCCGGTCAGCCCGAGGTCCTCGCGCAGCACATCGAGGAGCCGGCGCATGCCCGGGGCATTGACCTCAGCAGGCGCGCCGTTGACGAGGAAGCGGAACGCGGTCACGAGGCTGCCGGCCGCGCGCCAGGGGTCGCGGGATGGAGCGCGGCCATGATCTTCTCGGGCGTCGCCGGCAGGTCCGGGATCCAGACGCCGACGGCATCATGGATCGCCGCGACGACGGCCGGCGCGGCAACGTCCATCGGCAGCTCGCCGACGCCCTTCGCGCCGTGCGGCGCGCCCGAGTACGGCGCCTCGACCAGGATCGTCGAGATCCGCGGCGCATCGAGGGCGGTCGGGATGAGGTACGTCGCGAGGCGGTCGTTGAGGTACCGCCCGTCGTCGAGCTTGATCTCCTCGATCGTCGCGTAGCCGACCGACTGCAGCGTCCCGCCCTCGACCTGGCCCTCGCAGAGGACCTGGTGGATGACCTTGCCCACGTCGTCCGCGGCAACGACGTCCCGGACGTGGACCTCGCCGCTGTCGAGGTCGACGTCGACCGCCGCGACCGCCGCCGCCCAGCCGAAGGCCGGGTACGCGTCGCCCGTGTAGGTCGCGTCGTCGAACGGTTCGCCCGGGTACGGCTCGAACTGCTGGTCGATGCGCGTCGCGCCGTTCGCCGCGGCGTCCGCGCGATAGACCTCCGCGAAGGGCTTGCCGCCGTTCCGGGCTTCGACCGTCTCGCGCAGCCGCCGCGCCGCCTGGATGCACAGCCCGCCGACGACCATCGCCGTTCGCGAGGCAACCGTGGGGCCAGAGTTCGGGACGAAGGCCGTGTCGACCGGCGCCATCTCGACCGCGTCCGCGGACACGCCGAGCGCCTCGCCGACCATCATCGGAAAGATCGTGTTCGTGCCCTGGCCCATCTCGGTCGAGGCGATGAGGACCCTGATTCGGGCCTCCTTCGTCAGCTCGACGGACACGACGGACGCGAGGTGGACCTCGCCCGAGCCCGTGAAGCCAGCGCCATGCCAGGCCAGCGCCAGCCCGATCCCCGACGCCGTCCGTTCGGCGTCCGTCCGGAGGGGGCCGCTCGGGACGAGCGTGCCGCGCCGGTCTGCGCGAGCTCTTGCGGTCCGGCCGCGGAGCGGCTCGAACTCGGCCGCCTCGGCGGCGAGCCGCAGGACCTCTTCGCCGGCGACGCTCTCCTTCAGGACCTGACCGGTCGGGGTCGTGTCGCCGATCTGGTAGACGTTCCGGAGCCGGATCTCGAGCGGCGACAGCCCGATCGCCTCGGCCAGGCGGTTCATCTGCGTCTCCGCGGCGAACTCGGTCTGCGGCGCGCCGAAGCCGCGGAACGCGCCGTTCGGCGGGGTGTTCGTGCGGGTCGCGCGGGCAATGATCCGGACGTTCGGGCAGCGGTACGGACCGCCGGCATGGAGCGCCCCTCGCGAGAGCACGACCGGCGTCAGCGTGCTGTACGCGCCGCCGTCCATCACAACGTCGATGTCCTGCGCGACGAGCGTTCCGTCCTTGCTGACGCCCGTCCGGTGGCGGACGATCGCGGGATGCCGCTTCGTGGTCGCCGCGAGGTCCTCGTGGCGGTCGTAGATCATCCGGACGGGCTTGCCCGCCGCGCGCGCCAGCAGCGCGGCGTGGATCGCGAGGATCGAGGGGTACTCCTCCTTGCCACCGAAGCCGCCGCCGGTCTCGGCCTGAACGACACGCGCGGCCTTCGGTTCGAGCGCCATCGCCTTCATGAGCGCGCCGTGGACGTAGTACGGGCACTGCATCGAGCCGTGGACCGTGACCGCGCCGTCCGCCTCCGGCACGGCGATCATCGCGTTGTTCTCGATGTAGAGCTGCTCCTGGTGGCCGACGCGGTACTCGCCCTCGAGGATGAAGTCAGCCTCATCGAGACCACGGGCGACGTCGCCGCGCTCGATCCTGTACTTCGCGAACACGTGGTCCGAGGCGAGCGGGTCGAAGATCGCCGGCAGCTTCTCGGTTTCGACCTGCACGTGGTCGCGCAGCCGGCGCAGCGTCTCGCGATCGGGCGCCGCAAGGAGCGCGATCGGCTCGGCATGGTGCTGGATCTCGCCCCCGACGGGGACGAGCACAGGCTGGTCGGCCTCTTTCAAGGCGACGATGTTCTGTCCAGGGATGTCCGCGGCCGTCACAACGACGGCCGACGACCAGTCGACGTCCGGGTCCTTCTTCACCGCGAGGAGGCGGGCGTGAGCCTCGGTCGAACGGATCGTCAGCCCATACCAGGCACCCGGGAAGACGAGGTCGTCGGCGTACTTCGCCTCACCCGTCAGCTTGGCCGGGCCCTCGCGGCGGGTCGGCTGCCCGGTCGCCCGGCCACGGGTCAGCTGGCCCGGCGGCGCCACCAGCGCTTCCGGCGCGCTTCGGCGGGTCGGGGCGAGGACGGCTCTGGCCCTCGTCATCGGGGGTGGGCTCCCTCCACGGTTGGCGGCCTTGACCGCTGCAGGTGTCCCGGGAGTGTACCGAGGCAGCGCGCGGCCTTCAGTTCCGGCCGCGCCGGAGTCCGAGCCCGGGCGTGGCGCCCGTGTGCCGCCCGTCATCGACGACGAGCGTGCCGTTGACGATCACGTGCTCGATGCCTTCGGGGAACTGGCGCGGCTCGTCGTAGGTCGCATTCGAACGGACGGTCGCGGGGTCGAACACGACGACATCGGCCGCGAGGCCGTCCGCGAGCCGGCCGCGGTCGCGGAGTCCGAGCCGGTCGGCGGGCATCGAGGTCATCTTCGCGATGGCCGTCTCGAGCCCGAGCAGCTGCTCCTCGCGCACGAACTGGCCGAGGATCCGCGGGTAGCTCCCGTAGCTCCGAGGGCTCGGCTTGGCGCCGATGAACGTCGAATCGGTCCCGACCATCGCCTGGGGATGGACGATGAACCGGCGGAGTCCGTCAGTGTGCGGCCCCGGTGTGACCTCGTTGACGCGGAGATCCTCGGCGAGGAGGAGGTCGCAGATCGTATCGACCGGGTCGGCGCCCGTGTCATCCATGACGTCGCCGAGCGTCTTGCCCTCCCAGCGGAGGTGGTCGGGGCGAGTGAAGGCGCCCACGCGGACGTCGCGCAGGCCGCCCTTGCCGGCGTAGAGGACGCCGCGCTCACGGAGCTCGATCCGGATCCGGTCGCGAACCACCGGATCGGCGAGCCGCTCCTTCGTCGGCCCCGGACCGCCGGACTGGACCCAGATCGGGATCAGGATGAGCAGGCGCGTGCTGGCCCACTCGTACGGGTACGAGTCGAACGTGACGTCGAGGCCTTCGGAGCGAGCGTCGTCGACGAGCGCAAGCATCTGCTCGGGGCTGCCCGGGAACGTCAGCCGGTGATAGAAGTGCGTGATGTGGACCGGCGCCTCACCGCGCCTGCCGATCTCGATCGCCTCGCGGAACGGATCGAGGAACCGGTCGCCGAGCGCGTAGCGCACGTGCGTGTGATAGAAGCCGCCGGCCCGTGCCGCGACCCGGCTGAGGGCCGCAAGCTCGTCGGTCGTTGCATACGCGCCAGGCGGGTAATCGAGGCCGGACGACAGGCCGTAGCCACCCTCCTCCATCGCCTCGCGGAGCATCGCCGCCATCGTGTCCGGCGCTGTTGTGTCCGCCTCGGGCACGTCCTCCCAGCCGAGCGCAGCGATCCGGAGCGCCGAGTTGCCGACAAGGAACCCGATGTTCAGGGACACCTGCCGATCGAACCTGGCGAGGTATTCCGCGACCGACGACCAGTCGTAGGCGAGGTCCGGCACGCCGTCGAGGCCGCCGTTGAGGACGACGAAGTCGAGCAGGTCCTGGCGCTTCGGGAACGGAGCGTAGGCGTTGCCGTCGACACCGACGATCTCGGTCGTGACGCCCTGGCGGACCTTCGGCTCGTGGTGTGGCTCGGCCAGAATGACGAGACCGGAGTGGCTGTGGATGTCGATGAAGCCGGGCGCGACGACCTTGCCGGACGCGTCGATCGTTCGCGCGGCGTTCGCGCCGGTGCCGGCCGGTACGAGCTCGAGGCGATCGCCGCGGATGCCGAGGTCGCCGGTTCGAGCAGGCGCGCCGGTCCCGTCGACGAGGGTTCCGCCGCGGATCAGGAGGTCGAACGGCTCCATCGCGACATCTTGGCAGTTGGGCTGAAGGCGCGTGCTAGGATCGCCCGCCGTGACCGCCTCCCCTGTCCGCCCGGCGCTGCCCGAGCGCCCACCGTTCGCGCTTCGGGCGCGCGTCCTCACGCCGCTCGCGGCGGGCGGCTCGGCGTTCCACGCCGACGGGCTGGTCGTCGTCGACGAGCGCGGTCGAATCGCGTCGGTCGGTCCGTTCGATGCGTCGACCGCGTCCCCCGCCGTCATCGACATTCGCCCGTGGCTGCTGCTGCCGGGCCTCGTCGACCTGCACGCCCACCTGCCCCAGATCCCGAACGCCGGGCTCGGCGCGGGCCTCGATCTCATGACCTGGCTGCAGCGCTACATCTTCCCGCTCGAACGGGACTTTGACGTGGCGACGGCCGAACGCCTGGCACCGGCGGCCTTCCGGGCGTTCGCCCGCGCGGGCACCACGACGGCGCTCGTGTACGGCGCGGTCTACGCCGATTCGCTGGACGCAACCTTCCGCGCGGCGGAGGCGCACGGCATCCGGGCGATCATCGGCAAGGTGATGATGGATCGGATCACGTATGACGACACGATCGCCCAGCCAACGATCCTCGAGCGATCGCTGCGCGAATCGGCCGATCTGGCGACACGCTGGCACGGCGCCGACAACGGCCGCCTGGGTTACGCGTTCACGCCGCGGTTCGCCGTGTCGTGCTCGCCGGAGATGCTGCGCGAATCTGCCTCGCTCGCGCGGGCGATGGGCGCGTACTGGCAGACCCACGTCTCGGAGGATCGCGGCGAGATCGCCGAGGTCGCGAAGCTCTTCCCGAATGCGCCCGACTATGTCGGCGTCTACGACGAGGCCGGCGGGCTTGGCGAACGGACGGTCCTCGCGCACGCGATCCATCTTTCGGACCGCGAGCTCGCGCGGCTCGTCGAAACCGGGACGCGAGTGGCCCACTGCCCCGCCTCGAACCTGTTCCTCGCATCCGGGGTCATGCCGCTGGCGCGGTACCTGGAGGCGGGGCTGATCGTGGGCCTTGGCTCGGATGTTGCGGCCGGTCCGGAGCTCGGCATCTTCTACGCGATGCGCGTTGGGGCGTATACGCAGAACGCGCTGCGCGTGGTCGCCGGCGATCCGCATCCGGTCCTGGGCCCGCTCGATTGGTTGCGCGTCGGCTCATTCGAGGGTGCGCGCGCGCTTGGGTTGGAGGATTCGATTGGCTCCATCGAGGCCGGAAAGGAAGCCGACCTCATCGTCGTCGACCCCTCACTGACGGATCCTGTCCCGGGCGCCGAGCTGGAGGACCCGGCAGACCTGATCAGCCGCCTGATCTACCGCGCCCACCCCGACATGGTCCGCGGCACCTGGGTCCGCGGGCGCGCCTTGCGAGGACCTGGCGGCTAGCGGTTACCGCCGGCCGAGGAGGGCCTCGGCCTCGGCGCGGTCCAACGGGTCGAGGGCGGGACCGAGCTCGAGCGCCTGCTCCAGGAGCGCCGCGCCGGTCGCGGCGTCGCCGCGAGCCACGGCGATCGCGCCGGCGTGGAACAGGATCCGGGCATCGACGATGCCAGTGGCCCGAGCGGCCTCGCTCGCCGCCCAGGCCTCGTCCTCGCGGCCCAGTCGATGGAGCGCCCAGCCGACGACGTCCCGGCCGACGGCATCGGGCCGGGTCGCGAAGGCGGCTCGAGCCCGGGTCAGCACGGCCGCCGAAGCCGAGCCGTGATCGAGATCGAACAGGACCAGCTGGCGATCGAAGACCGTTCCGGCGAGCTCCGAGAGCTGTGCCGTCAGGCGAACGGTGCCGTAGGCGGCGTCCGCGGCGGCGCCTTCGCTGCGCAGGGTGTGCAGGTCCCCGAGGAGCGCCTCGATCTCGGGCAGCGGCGCGATCGCCGCGGCCTCGTCGAGGAGCCGAATTGCCGACCCCAGATCGCCGGCCGCCGCGGAGACGCGCGCCAGCCCGATCCGGCTCGCGAGGTCGTCCGGTCGCAGCACGAGCGCCGCGCGGAACGCAACGTCAGCGGTGGCCGCGTCGCCCGACAGCCGGGCGTATTCGCCGAGCGCGGCCTGGTAGAAGGCGAGCTCGACGGGATCGCTCGTCGCGGACGCCGTGTCGAGACCGCCTGAGGCGCCCTCGAGCGCCTTCCGAGCCAGTGCCAGCGCGTCGTCCGCATGTCCGGTGACGTAGGCCAGGCGCGCCCGGCGGATGTCCAGCGACGGCCCGCCCGCCACGTCGGCGATCGCGTCGTACTCTGCGGCCGCGTCCGCAGCGCGGCCGAGCTCGAGCAACGCGTCGCCGAGAATCGCCCGCGCCGAAGGATCGCGTGGGTTGTTGACCAGCGCCGCGCGCGCGCCGGCCTCGGCGCCCGCGAAGTCATGTGTCGCGAACAGGATCGAGGCGCGCACCGCGAGGCTGGGCGGGTACTTCGGGGCGATCGCGAGCGCATGATTCGCGGCGTCCAGCGCCCGCGCGTAGGCATCGAGGTCGACATGGAGCCGGCCCTGCTGGCTGTACAGGGCGGCCAGCTGGAGCCACGACAGGTCGTCGGCCGGCTGCTCCGACACGCGCTTCGTCCAGAACGCAATGCGTTCCGCGGTCGGCAGGCCTCCGTCCGGCGAGGTCGCCTCACCTGGCAGGGCGAGGACCGACTTCGACGGCGGGGCGACGCTCGGCCCGAAGACCGCATCCCGAATGACCGGCGCGATGTAGCTGCCTGCGGCAAGGAGCATTGCGACAACCAGGAAGGCGATCACCCGGGGCGGCCCGACGCGGGTAGCCCGCACCTGAGGCTCCGGTCGTTGGCTGGCGAGAGCGCCGGGCGCGATGTACGCGCCGGGCGCGATGTACGCGCCGGGCACCGCGACGCCACCGGCCGGTTGGCCGGTGGCGTCAGCGAGATGGTGCGTCCGTCCCATCATGTGGTTGTCGGCCGAGCCCGGCGGATCGCCCCCCAGCGATCGCACCGAGCCCAGCCGAGGTCCCTCCGACTCAGTGCGCCGGAGCGAGGTACGGGAACGAGCCGGGGAAGGCGACGTCATTGGCGCCGACTCCGTCCGTCGCCACGACCGGCGTGCCGGCCAGGCCACCCGTCACGACGATGAGCTCGAGATCGATGACGTCCTCGGCGAGCGTTCGCCCGTTGAGGATGCCGCCCGCGCCACCGGTGAAGCCGGTGCCGGTCGACTTGCCGAGGTTCGCCACGTCGAGGTGGAGGACATCAGGCAGAAGCAGACCGGTGATCGCGGCCGGGTACGGTGAGCCCGCGCCGTAGAAGACGTTCTCGACAGCGGTGAACAGGCCGCCCCAGGCCGTGACGTCGTCTTCGGGCGCCGTCTGGTTGTAGGCGTCCTTGTCCGAGTCGCCACCGAACGGGTTGACGAAGACGGTCGCGAGGGCCGGCTTGCCCATCCGGTCGATGACGTTGCCGCCGAGGAGCGTCGAGCCCCAGAAGTTCGCGCTCGAGCCGAGCCACGAATCCGGGATCTCGAGGACGATCGCCGAGACATTGGCGCCACGGAAGGTGTCGATGCCCGCGAAGGTCGTCGAGCCCGTGTACGTGAAGGCGCCGTCGCCATCCGGGTCGCGCCACGCGCGGAAGCTGACGAGGTCGAAGAAGAACGGATCGTCGCGGAGGCCTGCGTAGACCTTCGCTCCGCCGCCGATGCTGGCGTTGCCGGTCTTGCCGGAGACCACGGCGCTGCCGTTCTTCCAGAGCGTCAGGCTCTGCTTGCCGTCGGGCGCGTTCGACCCGAACGTCACCGTGTAGATGTCGTCGGCGGCGTAGTCGCCGTCCGTGTCGACGTTGAAGCGGTACTCGCCGTCGGTGGAGAACTTCGTACCCGTATTGGTCGCCGTGCCCGCGAACGGGTTGACGTCGATGACGAGGACGGTGTTCTTCGAGTTCGCGCCGTCGAAGGCGTAGATGTCGGTGATGTCGAGGTCGTGGTGCGCCTTCGCGAGCGGCGCCTCGAGATGGTCGGCCGCGCCGCTGATGAGCGGGGCCACGCCGACCGTCAGGACCGCGATGGCGGCGCCGACGGCGGCGACCTTGGTACGGGTGCGCATGTGGATTCTCCGATCCCCCTCTACGGGCTGGGTCTGTTTGACAGACGCCGTCGGTGTCGCGACTCCTCCTCCGGCATTCGACCGGCATTCGCAGTCGCAACGGGAACGGATGAATCGGTCCGAGACCGCCAGGCGGGCGGAGCCAGACCTAGATGAAGCGCCCCGGGTTGAGGATCCCGAGCGGGTCGAGGGCGCGCTTGATCGCGTGCATCACCTCGACGGCGGCTGGCCCGCGCTGCTCGACGAGCCACTCCCGGCGGACGGACCCGATCCCGTGCTCGGCCGTGACCGTGCCACCGAGCTCGAGCGCCGCCCGATAGAGGTCGGCCTGCGCCGCGAGCGTGAGCCGCTCGGCGTCTGGATCACCATGCTCGAAGATGAAGTTCGGGTGGAGGTTGCCGTCCCCGGCGTGGCCGAAGGTCGCGACGCGGAGCCCGTGCCGCTTGCCGATCTCGTCGATCGCCCGCAGCAGATCCGGCACTCGAGAGCGCGGCACGCCGACGTCCTCCATCCGGACGGTCCCCAGACGCTCGAGAGCGCGCAACCCCAGCCGCCGGGCGTTCCGGAGCATGTCCGCTTCCTGCGGGTCGCGGGAGCGGATCAGCTCGCCCGCCCCGGCCGCGCGACAGGCGTCCTCCGCGAGGTCGAGCTCGGCGACTGCGGCTTGACCGGGCAGGTCCGATTCCACCATGAGCATCGCCGCCGCATCGACGTCGAGACCGAGCCCGTGCCAGTCCTCGACCGCCCGGATCGTCGCCTGGTCGAGGAGCTCGAGCGTCACCGGGCCGAGCCCGCCGGACATGATCGCCGCGACGGCATCTCCGGCGCCGTCGAGCGTCGGGAAGAACGCGAGGAGCGTCGAGCGCGGCGGTGGCAGGGGTCGCAGTCGGAGCGTCGCCTCGGTGATGATCCCAAGGGTCCCGCCGCTGCCGACGAACAGATGGGTCAGCGAGTACCCGGCGACGTCTTTCTGGGTCTTGCCACCCGTTCGAATGACCGTCCCGTCAGCCAGCACGACCTCGAGCGAGATCACCGAATCACGCGTCTGGCCGTACTTGACGCAGCACAGGCCACCGGCGTTCGTCGCGAGGTTGCCGCCGATCGAGCAGATCTCGAAGCTCGCCGGGTCCGGTGCATAGAAGAGGCCCTCGGCCTCGACGGCCTTCTTGAGCTCGGCGTTGAGGATGCCCGGCTGCGTGACCACGCAGAGGTTCGCCCGGTCGATCTCGAGGACGCGATTCATGGCTGTGAGCGCGACGGTCAGGCCCTCGGCGTTCCCCGCCGAGCCACCGGACAGCCCTGAACCGGCGCCGCGCGGCACGATCGGCGCACGATGCTTCGTGGCGAGCGCGAGAATGGCCGAGACTTCGGCGGTCGACGCGGGCAGCGCGACCGCGCCCGGCAGGTCCGCAGCCAGATACGCGGTCTCATCGCGCCGGTAGCGCTCCCGGTCTGCCTCGCCCGTCAGGAGCCGGATCTCGGGTCGCGTGGACCGGAGCTCGTCGAGAAGGCCGGCGAGACCGGTCGCGATGACGCTCATCCCGGCGACGGTAGACCGACGCGACGATGGGCGGCACGGGCCTGCGGCAGCCAGCGCACGGACTGGGGAAGCAGGGGCCGCCACGCACGCCACGTTGTCAGGAGCCATTCCGAGACGAGCCGCTCGCGCGAGCTCCACGTCAGGCCGTACCCGGCCCGGATCCGCGGCGGGAGGAGCGAAACCGACGGCCAGTACAGCCACGCGTACGCACTTGCAGGCAGGAGCCCGAAGAGCGCGCCAGCACCCGGAATGCGATCCAGACCTGGCGTCGCCGCCGCGAGCGGCGCAAGGGGCGGTCGCAGGATCGACGCGCCGATCTCGCGGGCAGTGGCGCTCACCTGGACCGGACCGTCCGGCGCGAGCATCTCGTCGAGGTACGCCTCGAACGCGGCGAGGTCCGGCGGCACGACGGACGCCGGGAGGTCGAGGAGCGCCGCGAGCCGGCGGCCCTCCGCGTAGAAGCGCTCGCGGCGCTCGCGATTCACCGGCCCGACGATCGCCTCATGCCCGGCGAGTGTCGAGTCGATGAGCGTTGCCAGGACCCAGAATCCGAGACCGGGATCCCGCGCGGAGTAGCGCGCGCCGTGACGGGCCCGCGCCCCGGGATCACGCACCGGCCCGCGGATCGAGGCGTGCAGCCGGCGCAGGTGGGCGAGCTCGGCGTGAGCCGTCGCCGCGTCGCCGTAGAGCAGCCGCAGCGAGGAGGTCATCGTCGCGGTCAGGCGCCGCCACGGGTCCGTGCGGAACGTCGAGTGCTGGTCGACGCCCTCGGCGATCAGCGGATGGGCGACCTGCATGAGCAGGGCTCGTGGCCCGGCGACGAGGAGCAGCGCAGCCTCGCGGTTGAGGACCCAGCCTTCGCTCTCGGGGCCGAACAGGCCGGCGCGTCCGTCGTCGAGCGCGCTGCCGCCGTCGACGGCGCCGTCGTTGTCAGGCGCGACGCTGTTGTCGGGCGCGCCGCCCTCCGGCGCTCGTTCGAGCTCGACCGCCGTCAGCGGTCTCCCGGACGTCGACCGACGAGCCACCACGCCGCGGGGAATGCGGCGGCGGCAAGGAGCAGCTTGAGCACGTCGCCGAGCAGGAACGGCGTCAGGCCGAGCGCGATCGTCTCGGACCACGACGTCCCGATCGCGGCCTGGAGCCAGGGCAGCCCAACGATGTAGATGACGGCATTCCCGAGCAGCATCGCCGCAATCGAACCGATGATCTTGCGATCCCAGCCGAGCTCCGCCAGGCGGCCGACGAGCGCCGCCGCGAGCACGAACCCGACGAGGTAGCCGCCGCTGGCGCCGAGCACGAGCCCGCCGTCCTTGACGCTCAGGATCGTGTCGACACCCGACCCGTGCTCGGCGTAGACCGGGAACCAGAAGCCGATGACGAGATACAGCAGCGTCGCCGCGATCCCGCGTCGGAAGCCGAGCGCCCCGCCGACGAGCATCACCGAGAACGTCTGGCCGGTGATCGGGATGGGGTTGTTCGGGAGGATGATGTAGAGGTTCGCCGTGAGCGCGATCAGCAGCGCGCCGACGACGATGAGCGCGATGTGCCGGGCCCGGACGCCGATCCGCTCCCAGACGCGGATCGGGACGAGGAAGTCGCCGATCGTGATGCCTCGTTCGTCCTGCGGCAGGCGCTGAAGCCGCGGCAAGGCGATCGTCATGTGCTGTCCTCCTCGCGAGGCGAGTGCGCCTCGGTCGTCCCCGTTCGGCGAGTCTATCAGACGCTCGAACGGCCTCCGCCGCACCCGCGACGCGTTCGGGCGCGAGCTACTCGGCCGTCATCGCCCGGACAATGAGCACGCGGCTGGCCGCCCGTGCCGGCCACCATGCGGCGGCGATCGAAACGGCGATCCCGAGCACCGCGGCGGTCAGGATCGAGGCCCACGGGATGCCCGCGAGGCCGACCGGCACGCCGGACAGGATGAGCATGAGGAACCCGACGACGAGGCCGGTCGCGATGCCGAGCACGGCGCCAACGATGCCGAGCAGGCCGGCCTCGACCACGACCATCCGCGAGGCCTGGCGCCGGCTGAGTCCGATCGCCCGAAGGACGCCCAGCTCGCGGATCCGTTCGACGACGCCCATCGTCAGCGTGTTCACGATCCCGAGCGCCGCGACGATGACGGCGATGAGCGCGATCGCGTCGAAGAGGCCGTAGACGCGGCCGAGGGCGTCGGTGACGCTGCCCTGGACGCGCTCGAGCGGATTCGGCTCGAGCGCGTACTCGCGCGCCTTCGCCTCGAGCGCCGGGCGCGCCGTCCCGGCCGCACCGAAGTCGAACCGGACGGCGAAGAAGTCGGCGCCGGTGACGTCGAAGTGGCTGGTCGCTTCGCTCCAACCGACGAGGATCGCCTCGCCGCCGCGGCCCGGGATCGAGTGTTCGACGATGCCGACGACGACAAGGGAGAGGTGCTCGCCGTCGGACGTCGTGAACGGCAGGGCATCGCCAAGCCCGAGGTCCAGCCGCGTCGCCGTCGGCTTCGCGAGGATGACGGCGCCGCCGACGTCGATCGCGGCGAGCGCCTGGTTCCGGTCGCCCGCGATGAAGTTCAGCCGCCCATCCGAGGCGAGGTTCGCACCCGCGACCGCCGCCGCATCGAGCCGAACGCCGCCCGACGCAACGTCGAATGTCGCGATCGGCGTGACGCGATGGACCCCTGGAACGGCGACGAGTGCCTCGGTCACGCCCTCCTCGGGTGTCACGGGCCGAATCGACGTCACGACCTCTTCGCCCGGGATCACATCGGCGAGCCACGCGCTTGCGGCGGCCTTCGCGCCCTGGGCGGACCAGCCGAGGGCCACGACCATCGCCAGGCCGATCGTCAACGCGCCAACGGTCAACGCCGTGCGGCTCCGGTCGCGGCTCAGCGACGCTCGCGCGAGTCGCTCGTCCAGGCGGGCGACGGCGGCGAACGGCAGCCCCGCGAGGCGGACGACAAACGGGACGAAGAGCGGCACCCCGAGGGTCGCCAGGAGCAGGACGCCGTACACGACGAGCGCCCGGCCCGCACCGTTCGTCCCCGCGGCGGCCGGCCAGGTCAGGAGCCCGGCGACAGCGATGAGCACGAAGACCGCGATCAGCCAGCGCAGCTGGGCGCGCCGGGCGGGTTCGAGGTCGAGGCGGGCGCGCAGCCCCTCGACCGGCGAGATGCCGCTCGCACGGATCGCCGGCTCGAGCGCCGCGGCGACCGTCACGAGGAGGCCGATGACGAAGGCCACGAGCGTCGGCAATGGACCCGGCGCAAGCGGCTCGGCCGGGAACCCCCGCAGGCTGCCGACGTAGATGGCCATGGCCCGCGCCAGGCCGAGTCCGGCCACGACGCCGAGGAGCGAGCCGATCCCGCCGATGGCGATTGCGCCCGTCAACACGAGGCCGAGGACCTGGCTGCGGGCCGCACCGGCCGCACGCAGCAGCCCGACCTCGCGGGCCCGCTCCGAGACGGTCATCGACAGCGTGTTGAAGATCAGGAACGCACCGACGAACAGCGCGATGACCGAGACGAGCGCGGTTGTGGATTGGACGTCCGCGGTCGAGGCCTGGAGCGACTCGGCGATGTCACGCGGCGAGGAGATGACGAACGGCTCGGACGTCAGGCGCGCGTCGAGGTCCGCGACGACCTCGGCGGCGGTATGGCCGGGCGCGAGGACGAGGTCGGCCCGGCTCACGCCGTCCGAGGCGAACGCCTCCTGCGCAACGTCGATCGGGACGACGACGGTCCGTCCGCCCGAGCCGACGAACGGGCCGCCGCCGGCGATGATCCCGACGACTCGGACCGTGACCGGGGCACCAGCGCCCTGCACGGTCAGCTCCGCCCCGAGCTGGTAGCCGTCGCTCGCGGCGAGCCGCTCCGTGATGAGCGCAACGCGCTCGCCGAGCCGGCTGAGCCCGGCACCCTCGGCAAGGACCAGGTCGTGGACCTGGGCGTCGATCGCCGGATCGATGCCGAGGACCGTGACAGGGTCGAACGGGCCGGATCCGATCGGGGCCCGCAGGAACGTCCGCCGCTCGACCGCCGGTGCCGCGAGGGCGACGCCGCTGGACGAGCGGATGACGTCGAGCGCGGCCGGGGAGAGGCCACGGTCGAGGAACGCAGCGACGCGCAGGTCGGCCCGGCCGACGACGTCCGCGACCGTTCGGTCGATCGCCGCGTCGATGCCCGCGCTCGTCGCGAGCGAGGCCGTCAGCACCGCGACCCCGAGCGCGACGCCCAGCGCGGTCAGGGAGCTCCGCAGCGGCCGCGCCCGGAGCGTGCGCCAGGCGAGGGTCTGCAGACCGCGCATCCGGCCCGCTACAACCCCACCTGGGCGAGCCGCGCGATCAGCGGACCTGCGGCATGGTCGGAGCGGCGGCCGAGGACGATCTCATCGGTGATCCGGCCGTCGGCGATCACGAGGACGCGGTCGGCGTACGCCGCGGCCTTCGAATCGTGGGTCACGAGGACGGTCGTCTGGCCGAACGCGTCGCTCGAGCGCCAGATGGCGTCGAGGAGCTCCGTCCCGGTCGTGTAATCGAGGTTGCCGGTCGGCTCATCGGCGAGCAGGAGCGCCGGCTTCGTCACGAGGGCCCGGGCCACCGCGACGCGCTGCTGCTCGCCGGCCGAAAGCTGGTCCGGCCGGTGGCGTTCCTTGCCGGTCAGCTCCACGACCTCGATGACCTCGGCGATCCGCGTGGCCGCTTCGCCCCGCGACGGATCGACGCCCGCGATCGTGAACGGCAGGGCGACGTTCTCGCGGACGTTCAGCAGCGGGATGAGGTTGAAGGCCTGGAAGACGTAGCCCGTGCGCTCGCGCCGCAGCTGCGTTGCCGCGTCATCGGACAGCCGGCTGATGTCCTGGCCCTCGAGGATGACCTGGCCGCTCGTGGGCTGGTCGAGCCCGCCGAGGAGCTGGAGCAGCGTGCTCTTGCCGGATCCCGACGGGCCCATGAGGGCGACAAACTCGCCCGGCTCGACCGACAGCGAGACGCCACGGAGGGCGTCTGTGGCCGTCTCGCCGAGCTGGTAGCGCTTCGTCAGGTCATGGGCTTCGAGGATCGGCGCCACGGGGCCTCCCGGGTACGGCGGGCGGGTTCACAGTGTCTCACGGGAACGTCGTTGCGGGTCGCGGCCGGCGATCCGGCACCCCTTGGCGCGGCTGGGCCGCGCGGTCACCCGCCGAAGAACGGGCTCGTGACGTCGCCGAGGATGGTGTCGATGAGGCCGTTCGTGGCGGGCGGATCGAGGACCCGCAGGCTCTCGCCGACCGGGAGCGTTGCGGTCCCCGCGTCGTCGGGTGGATCGATGCCCGCGAAGCCCTCGCCGGTGATCGTGTTGCCGCGGCTCGGGTCGAGCTCGGCCGCGTCGAGCGGTTCGGGCGTCGGTGTCGGCGTCGGCGTGGGCGTCGGTGTCGGCGTGGGTACGGGCGTCGGCGCTGGCGTCCTGGCGGGCGCGGGCTTCGGGGTCGCGGCCGGGGGCTTCGGCTTCGGCGTTGGCTTCGGCGTTGGCGCCGGCCCGGAGCCGCACTTGATCGCGAAGAGGACCGTCCACATGTGCTTGCCGTTGGCGCCCTTGTAGGCACCGATGCCCATGACGGTCCAGTTGCCGAGAATGTTCGCCCGGTGGCCGGACGAGTCCATGAAGCCCTGGTGGATCGATTGGGTGGCGATGTCGTCGGGGAAGTTGTTCGTCCCGATGTTCTCGCCGGCGGTCGTGAAGCAGTAGCCGCGCGCCGTCATCTCGGCGAACACGAGCGTGTTGTTCGGCGGGATCTGGTGGCTGAAGTAGTTGCGGTCGATCATGTCCTTGCTGCGCCAGCGGGCGATCTCGGCGAGCGCGGGATCGACGGCGAGCGCCGGCTTGCCGGCCGACGCGCGGGACTGGTTGGTGAGCTGCGCCAGGAGCGCCTCGTCACTTGCCGAGAACGCGTTCGCATCCCACGCGAAGACGCTGCTCGGGAGCGCGATGCCGAGGGCCAGCGCGCCGACGACCGCGAGCAGGCGCACGCTGGCGCGGCGGCCGCTGGATCGAGCGCGAAGCGGTGTCTGAACGGACATGGATCGGTTCTCGCTTGGTTCGGGGACGATCGGTCTCCATACCGATCGCTTGACCGCACCCTACGGACGCTCATCCGCCCCTTCTTCCGGACGGTGGTCCCAGTGCCCGACGGTGACCGGTACCAGCGCCTGCACCCGACCGCACCAGACCGTCGCGGGCCGACACGGCCGCAGGCCACATTGGTGCTTCGGCGCACCACGATTGGCCGCCCGTCGGGGCCTCGGGGCCAGATTGAACCTTTCACCGTCCTCATCCCCTCTTCCGTCCGATCTGACGCACGGAGGGTTTGGACGTGAACATGCGACGAGCGGGAGCGGTCGCTCTCGCGACACTCCTGGTGGCCGGCTGCGCGAGCGGCGGTGGCGAGGCGACAGACCCGGCCCCGAGTGCAACGCCCGCGACGACTGCGACGACTGCGACGACTGCGACCGAGACCAGCGAGCCAACGCCCGTGCCGGCTTGTCCCGAGGGCCTGCCCTACAACCCCGGGACCTATCTCTGGTCTGCCAAGGACACGCAGACCGTGCCGCTGACGATCACGATGACCGAGGGCTGGAAAGGCTGCGGTCTCGCCTTCAAGGAGCTCGGTGAGCCTGGCGGGGTGATGATGATCGGGGCCTGGGACGTCGTGAACGTGTACGCCAACCCGTGCCACTGGCGCGACTCGCTGATGGACCCGCCGGTCGGCCCGGCCATTGACGACCTCGCAACTGCCCTGGAGGCCCAGGAGCTGACCGAGGCCGAACCCTCCGCGGAGGTGACGATCGACGGCTACGCGGGCAAGCACGTCCGCGTCGAGGTTCCCGTTGACCTCGACACGCGAGACTGCGACGCGGACCAGATCCCGGAATTTCGCTTCTGGGACGGTCCAGGCGGGTCCGACTGGTACCTCGGTGCCGGGGACGCGCCCGGACTCATTGGCGAAGCGTGGATCATGGACGTCGACGGCCGGCGGGTCGTCATCCAGGCCGCGTCGTTCCTCGATGCCGGCGAGGAGCGCCGCGACGAGATCCACGGCATCGTCGAATCGATCGACTTCCTTCCCTGAGGCGCAGGAGGCCATGCACCGAGCGCTCGTGGACCGCGCGCGGCACGGCGACGTCGAGGCCTTCGACGCGCTCGCCCGCGCGGTCGGCGGCCGGTGCATGGGCATCGCGTTCCGGATCCTCCGCGACACGAACGTTGCCGAGGACGCGGTGCAGGCCGCGTTGATCGTTGCGTGGCGGGAGATCCGAAACCTCCGCGACGCGGATCGATTCGAGCCGTGGCTCCACCGAATCCTCACCCGCGAGTGCTACGCCGAAGCCCGGCGCAGCGGCCGCTGGTCCACCACGCTGCGAATGCTGCCGGCGCCCCAATTCGCGGGCGACAGCACGAGCTCGGTCGATGACCGCGACCAGATCGACCGGGCCTTCCGGCGACTGACGCTCGAGCAGCGAGCGATCCTCGTCTTCCACCATTACCTCGACCTGCCGCTGGTCGAGGTTGCGAACCGCCTGGCGATCCCGCTCGGGACGGCGAAATCGCGGCTTCATCACGCCACGGCGGCCCTCCGGGCGAGCGTCGAAGCAGACGCGCGGGCGAGCTCGCGGGAGCACATGGCATGACCGGGTCCGAGCGCGACCTGATCCGCGACTACTTCCGGGACGGGCCCGAGGAGCTCCCGGAGCGCGTGTACCTCTCGATGCGCGGAGCGATCGAAACCGTCGCTCAACGTCGCCGGCGACCATGGCCAGGGGTTGGCTCGTGGCTGCGTGAGCCCCGCGTCCGGCTTGCCGTCATTGCGGCGGTGATCGTCGCGGCGTTGCTCGCGACATGGCGCCTGCTGCCGAACCCGACGATCTACGGACCCGGCGGCGCCTCCCCCTCGCCAACCGCCGAGCCGTCGCCGCTGCCGTCCGGCGTGCCCCTGGCGACGACGATCGGAGACTGCACGCTGACGCTGACCGAGCTCCGCGAGGTCCGCGGCGGCGACCCTGAGGCTCCCACGCCGTTCCTGATGAGCCCGCCGTATCGCGCCGCGATGTTGCCGCATACCGGCCAGCCGAGCGCGGCTCTCATCCAGGCTGACGGAACGGGTTGGGGAGTGGACGGACCGGGTCGGCCAGTGGTCAGCGTCGTCAGGCCGGACGCCACATTGGACTACCCCGGTGTCAGCCTCGACGCCGGTCGGCTCTCGACGAGCTACGCGTTCGACGTGCCAGGAACCTGGACGCTTTCGATTGTCGCCGAGTCTGTCGCCTGCACCCAGGTCGTCGCGATCATCATCGACCCGGAGCCGTCACCCACGCCACCGCCCAGCGCGCAGCTCGAACCGAGCCCCTGAAAACCGCGAGCGCGATCTCGCCGAACGGGCGATCATGAGCGACGTCGATCCGGCCCCGCGCGCACGGTGGTGAGGCGATGGCATCGATCGCGCGACTCCTGGCCAGGCTGATCGAGGTCCAGGCCCCCTGGGCGAAGCCCCTCGGCGAGTTCAACAAGCGCTGGATCGGCTGGATCACGCACCGGCTCGGGCCGTTGACGGACCTTCTTCACGGACGCTGGCTGGGCCATCCGCTCCATGCCGCGACAACCGACGTTCCGGTCGGCGCGCTCACCGTCTCGCTCGTCCTCGACGTCCTGGACCAGCGCCCGGCGGCCGATATCGCGCTCATCATCGGCGTGCTCTTCATGCTCCTGTCGGCCGTGATCGGTGCGGTCGACTACGCCGACACGGATGGGACGGCGCTCATGCAGGCGACCGTGCACAGCACGGTCATGGTCCTGTCGCTCGCGGTCTACCTCGTGTCCCTCGCGATCCGCGCGGGCCAGCCGGACGATCGCTCGGCGGCCGTCGTCAGCGCGTTCATCGGCTACGGGCTCCTGACGGTCGGTGCCTACATCGGCGGTCACGTCGTCTACGCCCTGGGCAACATGACCTGGCGGCACGCGTTCCTGTCGCGCGGCTCGAAGTGGCAACCGATCGAGCTGGATCCAGCGATCGAGCTCGCCGATGGCGCCCCCGCTCGCGTCAGGTTCGGCAGCGAGCTGCTCGTCGTCGTCCGCATCGGCGAGACGATTCATGCCCTCCACGAGAAATGCGCTCATGCCGGCGGCCCGCTGTCGAAGGGCACGATCGTCGATGGCTGCATCCAGTGCCCGTGGCATGGCTCGCGCTTCGAGCTGGCCACCGGTCACGTCCGACGCGGCCCATCGGTCTACGACCAGCCGCGCTACGAGGTCCGCCTCGGCGAGAAGGGCTGGGAGGCGCGCCGCTTCCCGAGCTGAGCGGCGCATCGGCCACGTCGCTACGGGCTGTTGCTGGCGCGCTGGTCGACGATCGACAGGGTTGCAGCGAGCACCCGGTTGGGCGCTCGCTGCGCCGGGCAACGCGGCTATCTCACGACGGTGCCGGCTAGGGGTTGACCGCGTCCTCGGGACGGAGCTGGACGGTCGCCAGGACCGACTCGAACCACGCCCGGTCGTAGACAGTGCTCAGCCACGGCTCATCACCCGAGGTGTACAGAAGGATGACGTAGCCGCGACCGCCACTCGAGACCAGCGCGACATTCCCGCAGATCGCGCCGTCGGCGCCGTCCACAGTGACCGCTTCGCTCGAGGTGCAACCCACGACGGGTTCGGTTTCGGCGACCCACGCTGCTGGGCTGCTGGCGCGTGCATCCACCGATACCAGCGCGAGGAACAGGTGGTCCCGCACTGGTTCGGGCCGTGCCGCGTCGTACAGGAAATCGCCAAACGGTTCGAGGAAGAGCACGTGTGGCGACGTCGCCCGCTGGGTGGCCGCCTGCGCGGTCCAGCCCTCCGGATAGGAGATGGAAATGCCGTGGATCGTCGAGTCGAAGGTCTGGCTCAGCGGTGGGGCGGTCGGTAGCGGGGTGGCCGTCGGCGATGGGCTCGGCGACAGGCTGGCTGAGGGCGACGGCTCGCCGCCAGGGCCGCCCGTGCCGGGCAGGAACTGATAGCCGATGACCGCGATGATGAGGACCGCCGCCACCGAGGCAGCAATCCGAAGGCGGGTGTCCATGGGTGGGATCCTCCACGCCGGCCACCGGAGCCGGCGCTGTGAGGTCGTGGGGATGTCGGCCAGCACGGCGTCGAAGATGTGATCCGGCAGGTCCGTGGGGCCGTCTTCCAGCCACGACCGGACGATGCGGTTCGCGTCGCGTTCGGCGCTCACGAAGCCACCTCCCGCGACGTCGGTCGCGCGTCGGCCTCGATGGCCGCGCGCATGCCGCGCATCGCGTAATGCAGACGGGACTGGACCGTGCCGACGGGCAGGCCGAGGGTCTCGGCGACCGCGTCGAGCGGCAGGTCCAGGTAGTGATGCAGGACGACGACCGCCCGGTGGTTGATCGACAGCCGACGGAAGGCGCGCTCGAGCTCGTCGCGATCGACGATCGAGCTCAGGCTGCCGGCGTCGTCTGGCCGATCGACCGGGACGATCTGCATCGTCGGGATCAGGCGGCGGGTCCGGCCGGCCTCGGCGTAGCAGGCGCGCACGAGGAGCCGGTACGACCAGGCGTCAAAGCGCGCCGGGTCGCGGAGCTGCGGGAGGTCTCGCCAGATCACCATCAGCGCCTGCTGCGTGGCGTCCTCGGCGAGGTCGATGTTGCGCAGGATCCGGCACGCCACCGCATGGAGACGGCCGCCGCAGGCCACGAGGAGGCTCGCGAAGGCCTCTTCGTCGCCGCGCTGCGCCCGGACCACGAGACTTGCGTCCATGTCCCTCCCGCAAGAGCGTGCCTCAGCGGCACTCTCAAGAACAATGGGGGGACACAGGTGCGAGACCTTCAAATTCTGACGCGGCCGCGGAAACGCCTCTACGGCGGAAGGCGGCCTCCATCGGTTCAATCTTGACCGGGTACACTCCCGAACCTCCGGACTCCGGCGACTCGTCCATGGGTCGCCTGGCGCCTGTCCGTGGTGGCCTTAGCTCAACCGGCAGAGCAGCGGATTGTGGATCCGCAGGTTATGGGTTCGACCCCCATAGGCCACCCCAACTCCCCTTCCTTCGGCCGCCGCGGTGGGCTACGATGCCGGGCAGCCGAGCCGGCACCTCGTATGGGGCCCGTCCGAGTCTTTTCCGTCTTTGACGGCCGGATACATGGGCCCGCGATGACCCGGTGGGCTGAGGAGTGGCTCCGTGGCGACCGTCACGTTCGAGCATGTCACCAAGCGCTTTGGTGATTTCGTCGCCGTCAACGACAACAACCTGGAGATCCAGGACGGCGAGTTCATGGTCCTCGTGGGTCCGTCGGGCTGTGGCAAGACCACCAGCCTGCGGATGATCGCGGGCCTCGAGGAGATCAGCTCGGGGACCCTGAAGATCGGCGACCGCGTCGTGAACGACGTCGCGCCGAAGGATCGCGACATCGCGATGGTCTTCCAGAGCTACGCGCTCTACCCGCACATGTCCGTCCGCGACAACCTCGCGTTCGGCTTGAAGCTGCGCAAGGTGCCCAAGGCCGACATCGAGCGGCGCGTCGGAGACGCGGCCCGGATCCTGGGCCTCGAGAACATGCTCCAGCGCAAGCCGCGCGAGCTCTCCGGCGGCCAGCGCCAGCGCGTCGCGCTCGGTCGCGCGATCGTCCGCGAGCCGGCCGTGTTCCTCATGGACGAGCCGCTCTCCAACCTCGACGCGAAGCTGCGCGTCCAGACGCGCGCCGAGATCGCGCGCCTCCACCAGCGGCTCAAGACGACGACCGTCTACGTCACGCACGACCAGGTCGAGGCGATGACGATGGGCAGCCGAATCGCGGTCATGGACAAGGGCGAGATCCAGCAGGTCGGGACACCCCAGAACCTCTACGACCACCCGAACAACCGCTTCGTCGCCGGATTCATCGGCAGCCCGTCGATGAACTTCGCGGATGTCGCGACCAACGGCGGCGGGCCCGCAGCGACGCTGAACGGCGACGGCCTGACCGCGACGGTCCCGTCGCGCTACCGCGACGCGCTCGGGCAGAAGCCCGACCGCAAGCTCGTCGCCGGCTTCCGGCCCGAGCATCTCGAGCTCGGCGAGGTCGCCGACTCGGCCTCGATCCGGGGCACGGCCGAGGTCGTCGAATATCTCGGCAACGAGGAGCTGCTCCACGTCACCGTCCAGGGTCGAACCGACGACATCGTTGCCGTCGTGGCGTCCGCCCACCGCGTGAAGCCGGGCGACGTGCTCGACCTCAAGGTGCCGCTGAGCCGGCTCCACCTCTTCGACGCCGACTCGGGCGAGGCGCTGGCCGCCACCGCCGCAGGCTGACGGTCGAACGCGGGCCGTCCCGATGCCCGAGCCGGATGACAGCCAGCTCGTCGAGACGGTCCGTGGCGCACATCGCGAATACGAGGGCGGCTACCTCGACCTGACCGTCTACGAGATCGAGCTCGCGGATGGCCGGCGCTCCGAGCGCGCGATCGTCGGCCATCCCGGAGCGGTGGCCGTCGTCGCGCTGGACCCGGAGGGCCATGTCCTCCTGGTCCGACA
Organism: Candidatus Polarisedimenticolia bacterium; assembly: GCA_035649355.1. Taxonomy (GTDB): domain Bacteria; phylum Chloroflexota; class Limnocylindria; order Limnocylindrales; family CSP1-4; genus UBA5189. The sequence goes on along the minus strand of DASRJS010000022.1, from coordinate 11,139 downwards.
GTTCCGGCTGGCTGCCGGCAAGATCCTGCTCGAGATCCCTGCGGGCACGCTGCACCGCGACCGTGCCAGCGGCACGAAGGAGGATCCGGCCCTCGCCGCGGCGCGAGAGCTCGAGGAGGAAACGGGCTACCGCGCGGGGACGTGGGAGCACGTCGCCGCGTTCTGGACCGCGCCCGGCTTCGCGACCGAGCTCATGCACCTCTATTTCGCGACGGATCTCGCGCCCGCGCACGGGGACGGCCGTCTCGGTCCGGACCCGGACGAGCGCCTCGAGCTCGTCCGGATGCCGTGGCGCGAGGCGGTCGGCCTGGCCGAGCGCGGCGAGATCGAGGACGCGAAGTCGTTCGCGGGCCTGACCTGGCTGGCCCGCAGAATGGAGCAAGAGGCCTCGCCCAGCTGAGCCAGCGAGCACGTTCCTATCGAATGTCGCTATTGGCGACCTTAGCGAGGAAAGTCCGGCGCGCGCGAGCCTTGTGGGTCCCCAAGCTGGCTAGCTGGCGTGCACGACAGGAGCCTGGTGGGCGTCCTGGGGGCGCTCAACAACGGCAGAGGTCATGGTTAGTGCCTCTGTGGGCGACATTCCGGAGGATCCGAGCCACTCGCGCCCTCGAATGAACTAGGACGTCGGGGCGGAGGCTCGGCGGCGGGCCTCAGCCCTCGGACGTCGTGCGCGCGCCGCTCAGGCGGTCGAGCGATTTCCGGAACAGGTCGGACGTTGGGTCCATCGCCACGGCGAGCCGAAGGTGCGTCCGAGCTTCCGCGGAACGGCCGAGCTTGCGCAGGCTCTGCGCGATCGCGTAGTGCGCCCACGGCCCGGACGGGTCGACCTCGAGCAGGGCCTCGAAGGTCTCGCGCGCCGGCTCGAACTGGCCGCTGTTGTGATAGGCCCGCCCGAGCGCCTCGAGGATCGAGCCCTTGCGCGGCTCGAGTTTCGCCGCCCGCGCCAGGACGATGGCCGCCTGGGCATGGTGGCGCCGCCGCAGCAGGTCCTGGCCGCGCTGGAGCAGCGCGTAGGCGCTCTCCCGGTCGTCGTCGGACTCGGGGCCCGGCTCAGGACTCGGCTCGGGGTGCTCGGCGGGCTCGGGTTGGCTCACCCCACGATGGTGGCACGGACGGCCGCGACGTGCCTTCCGCGGCCGTGCTCGGTGGCGCAGGCCGTCACCACGACGTCGAACCTAGGCCCCGCGCCACTCCGCAAGGTCGACGCGCTTCAGCCGGGGGCTGTCGGTCCGGCCGGGGATCCGGCCGCGCTTCGCGATCGGCCGGCCGTCGATCTCCTTGATGTCACCGGTGAAGTCGATCGGCGTCGCGCCCGAGATGTACGAACCCACCGCGTACGAGTCGACCGGTGCGCCGGCGGTCTTGAAGTAGCCGATCCGCTCGGGCGTGAGGCCGCCCGAGACGACGATCTTCACGTGGCCAAAGCCGGCCTGATCCAGCCGCGCGCGGACCTCGTGGACGAGGTCGGCGGTCACGCGGCCACGCTCGGACGGCGTGTCGAGCCGGATGCCGTAGAGCCGATCGCCGAGCGCATGGGCGACCCGGAGTGACTCCTCAGCCTCGTCCCGGAACGTGTCGACGAGGACGATTCGCGGGACGTCGGGCTCGAGGTCGCGGTCGAAGGCCTCCGCGGCCTTCACCGTGTCGCCGATGATCAGCACGAGGGAGTGCGGCATCGTGCCCGTCGGGGAGAGGCCGGCAAGGCGCGCGCCCGCCGGCGTCGACGCCCCGACGCAGCCGCCGACGATCGCGGCGTAGTCGAGGACGTCGGTGACATCGGGGTGGATGTGCCGTGCGCCGAAGCTGATGACGGGTTCGGGCGCGGCCGCGTCGACGACCTGGCGCGCGGCCGTCGCCCAGCCGGTCGACTGGGCGAGCATCCCGAGCATCGCGGTCTCGTACAGGCCGAACGCGCGGTATCGCGCGTTGATCCGGAGGACGATCTCCTTCGGCGCGATCGTGTCGCCGTCGCCGAGCGCTTCGACGACCACCTCGGCCGGGTTTGCCGACTCGAACACGTGGGCAAGGAGGGTCTTCGCCTCGTCGATGCCGCAGAGGACCGCGTCCTGGCGGGCGAAGACCTCCATCGTCACGATCGGGTCGAGGCCTTCGCGCTCGAGGATCCTCTGGGCACGCGCGAAGTAGACGTCGGCCGAGTCGCCCGAGAGGATCTCGCGCGAGGGTCGCGAGCGCTGGATCGGCATTACGCCTCCGGTGCGGGATCGACGGGCGGGGAATCGACGATTTCGTCCGGCGGGCGCTGCGCAGCGGCTGCGTCCGGCTCGGGCGGGAGTGTAGCCGAGGCCTCCGCACGAGAGGCCTCCGCCGCCGCGGCCGCGGCCGACGTGGCAGCCGGGACGGGGACCGCTCGGCGTCGGCGTCGAACCACGAGGATTCCGCCGAGCACGACCGCCCCGAGCACGGCCCCGCCGCCGGCGAGGCGTGTCCGACCGGCGTCGGGCGCCCCGGCCAGCAGTGCGACAACGTCATCGGTTGCGCGGTCGGCCGCGGGCAGGTCGTCCGCCTCGAAGGCGGCGACCGCGGCATCCCAGCCCGATTCGGGTGTCGACCCGAGCAGTCCCACGCTCACGACGAAATCGCGCTCGACGTCGAGCTCCGCGCGAGCGGCAGTGAGGTCGGCCAGCGCATCGTCCAGGGCGGTCACCGCGTCGTGGACGCCGTCGAGATCCGACTCCGCGTCGCGCCACGCCTCGTCGACGTCGGCGGGCAGCGAGACCTCCAGCGTCTCGGCGCGGCCCTCGAGCGCCGCACGATCGCCGAGCAGGTCGGTCGCCTCGGCGATCCAGCGATCGGCGTCCTCGAAGAACCACTTCGACATGGCCTGCCGCACGACGAACGGCGGTGCGAGGCCGTCGCCGGCCGCCGCGAGGCCTGCGTATGCCTCCCGGGCCCCGGCGCGCGCGGCAAGGTCGGCGGCCTGGCGACTCGTCAGGATGAACGTGGTGAACAGGTCCTCGGCCTCGGTCGAGCCGGCGCGCTCCTCGAGCAGGTCGAGGAATCGCCGCCAGTCATCGTGGGCAGGGACCTTCTCCGGAGGACCGTCGCCGAGGTACGCGATCTCGTCGTTCGCTGCCGCGCGGAGGACGCCGCGCATGCCGGCCTCGCCGACCTCGTCGAGGAGGCTCCGCACGATGTACCACGAGGCGTTGTAGCCGTAGTCCTCGCGAGCGGCCGTCTCGTCGTCCGCGATGCGGCCCGGAAAGACCCAGTCGGCGAGCGGTCCCGCGCCAGGCGACCCCAGGCGCGGCCGTTCGGGCGGCTCGTACACGCCGATCTTGAGCTGGTCGAGGACCGTCGAGGCATAGGCGTCGGCGAGGCCCTCGTCGATCCAGCGCGAGTCGAAAAGGGCGTCGTTGAACCACGCATGCGATGCCTCATGGACGATCGTCAGCTCGTCGAGCTCCTCGGTGATGAGGATCGTGTCGTTGCTCGGGTCGTAGATGCCGGCGAAGCCCTCGAGGGCCGCCGACTGGACCTCGGTGACGACGAGCTCACCGTCGACCGGCCAGTCGAGGCCGACGAGCGTCCGCAACAGCGGCGTGCCGAGGCGCAGGGTGTCCGCGACCCGGGCTTGCCACTCCGAGTCCTACGGCCACGCTCGAACGACGATCGTGTTGCCGTTGCCGAGCGCGACCCGCGTGATCGCGAGGCTCGCGTCACGGTTCGCGGAGACGATCGAGAACCACGCGAACGGCTCGGCGATCTCGTTCGCCGACAGCACGACGGCGCCGCCGACGGCGCTCCGGTCGAGCGTGTCGCCATTGACTTCCGGATCGAAGCCCGTTGGCAGCTCGAGCCGGACGCTGCCGAGACCGGCGTCACCCCACGCGTAGAGGTACAGGCCAACGAAGGCGCGGCCGACCCGGATCTGGCTCGTCGACCGCGGTGCGCCCCCGGTGAGGTCGTAGCGCAGCGTGATCGACGCCGTCTGGCGGTAGTAGATCGCCGAGCGCAGCCGGATCCGGACGACGTCGTAACCGTCCTCGGTCTCGCGCGTGACGCGGAGCGCGCCGCGCTTGTCGGCGGCGCTGACGTTCGACGCTTCGGCGTGAATCGGGAGGACGAGCTCGTCGTAGTAGAACTGCCGGATGAAGCCGCCACTGACGACGTTCGGCTTCAGGTTCTGCGCGGATTCGCTGACCGTGACGTGGACCACGCCGTTCGCGGGATCTGCGACATACGTGGCGGACGCCGTCTCGCGCAGCGTGTCCGCCGCGCCCGCGGCGGTCCCGACGAGGGGCGGCGCGACGGCGAGCGCGGGCGCCAGCAGGAGCGCGATGAGGACGGGTCCGGCCAGAGCCACCCGTCGTCCCGGCATCCTGCCCACCTTCCTGGCAGCGCCCAGCGCGCCGCGTGAGTCTAGGACCAGCCGACCTGGCGCGCCCAGCCTCGGCTGGCGATCAGGCGCGCGAAGAGGAACAGGGCGAATAGCCCGATGATCGAGCCAAGGATCCGGCCGCGGGCGACGTCGGCCGCGCTGCTCCACGCGCTTCCGGCGTCGACCGCCGAGTCGTAGGCGATCACGAGATCGCCGCTCGAGAAGGCGTCGCGGGCAGTCCCGAGACTCGCCTCGGGATCGCTGCCGACGAGGCCGAGCCACTCCAACGGGCCAACGTCGCTCGGACGCTCGCCATTCGCGGCCACGATCTCGTCGAGCGCGGCCCCGGCGGCATCGAGCTCCGCGGATGAGCGATCGAGCTGCCCGGCCGCGAAGCTGTCGCGGAGTGTCGGCGGGAGGGCGAGGCCTGCTGCGTCGGCCTCCGCCCGGAGCTGGTCACGCTGGGCAACCACGGATCGCGCCGTCGCGATTGCCGCCTCGGCGACGTCGAAGCGCCACGCTCGCATCGCGTCACCGATCGTTGCCGGCACGGGCCAGTCGTCGGTCTCCACCGCCAGTGCGGCGTACGACGCGCGCGCGTCGTCTCGAGCCTCGAGGAGCGGCACGTCCTCGGGTCGGACGACGTACCGCCGCCAGAGGTCGCTGTACGACGCGCCGGTCTCGGACTCCAGGATGTCGAGGAGGCCGCGCCAGTCGACCGGCTCGGCCGCGGCCGGCCCGTCGTACGGCCGCGCTCCCGCGTCGATCGCCGCCCAGAGCGCGGCCAGGCCGTCTGGTCCGGCGCGGCGCAGGATCGCGCGGCCCAGCGTCAGTGACGCGGCGTAGCCGTAGCGCTCGCTGGCATCCCCGGCCTCGCCGGCCGCGGCCCACGCGTTCAGCGGCAGGCGCGCCACCTCGATGTCCGGGGTGAGCTCCGGCGATTGGATCGGCTCCTCGAGCGCCTCGGCCGCGAGCTCGGCGTAGAGCGAGGCGAATGCCTCGTTGGCCCAACGGTCCGCGAGGCGGCTGCCGTTGAACCAGGCATGCGCAACCTCGTGCAGGACGACCTCGGGGCCCGCGTAGTAGGCGATCTCGATCCGCGGCCGGCTCGGTTGGAAGCTGCCCGCGGTATCGGTGGCCTCGCCGACGAGCCCCTCCTCGACCACGAGCGGCGCGTCGAGCGGCCACGGCCGGCCGATCGCCTCGGCCAGCGCCGGCGCACCGTCGAGGACGAGGCGGCTGGCCTGGTCGAGCCAGGTCGGGTCGTCGGTCCAGCCCCGGAAGAGGACCCGCGCGGTGACCGAGCCGACGCCGGTGCTCCGCCTCGACTCGAGGTATGTCGCCGCACGCGTTGCCCGGATCGCGGCTTCGAAGCTCGTCGGCGCGTCGAGCGGGCTGCTCGTCCACACCTCGAGACCAGACTCGTCCTCCGTTGGGCCGTCCAGCCGGCCGCGCAGGAAGGTGACCTCGTAGCCCGGCGGAAACGCGAGGCGGATCGTGCTGCCGGGCGTCTCATCACTCGCGAACGCCCAGGCGCTGAACGTGACGATCGTGTTCGAGACCCGGATCTCGCGGGCCGGCGGCGCGCCCGGATCGGCGAGGTCGAACGTCAGCTGGAGGGCCATGCTCTTGCCCGCGGCAAGGCGCGTCCCGAAGCGCAGCAGGAGCAGCGTGTGCGTCGGCTCGGTCGCGACGACGCTGACCTTCGGCCGGAGGCCCTTCGCGCTGAGCTTGAACCCGCTCGCCCCGGGCTGGACCGCGAGGTAGGCCTGCTCGAAGAAGTAGCGGTTCTGGGCGGTGTCGACGAGGTGGTTCGTCGCGAGGATGTCGACGGTCACCGCCACGCGCTGCTCCGCCGGCAGGACCTCGTAGCGAGCGTCGGTGACGAGTGTCAGCGGGGGCTCCGCGGCGCGCACGGGCGACGGCGCGACGACCATCGAGCCGACCAGGACGGCGACGCCAATGGCGCCGGTGAAGCGCGCGAGCCTCACGACCCGAGGAGCTCCGGCAGCTGGCTCGTGTAGCGGCCGAGCAGTGCCTCGTTGCGCCCGGCGCGCTGGCCGTAGCCGTCCGGCATCCGGCCGCCGATCCAGATCCAGCTCTTCGTTTCGTCGAGCAGGCGATCGGCGATCCCGACGAGCCGGGCGAGCGTCAAGCCGAGCTCATCTCGGTCGAGATGCCGGAAGTCGATCTCACAGGCCAGGATCGGCCGGCCATCGTCGCTCAGGGAGAACTTTGCGAACGGGAACTCGTCGTTCCAGCGCAGCAGCGTCCGGTACGAGCGACGAAGACCGTCGCCGATCGGTGGGGCGAGGTGGGCCCAGCAGACGAGCCCAAGGCTGGGATCGAGAATGAGCGTGATCCGAAGGTCGAACCGGCGGCGGCCGTCGAGCACGACGTCCCACGAGACGACGTCCTCGCGCTCCGCACGACCGACCGCTTCGAGCCCGAGCTCAGAGAGCCAGCCCTCGATCGACTCGGGGCCGACGGCGTCCGACGGCATGGCCGGGACAGTCTACCTGCGACGCCTCGATCCGCCGATCGGCAGTCGATCACGCGTCGATCGGGCGTCGTTCAGGCGTCCGCGACCGCGCGCTCCCGAGGGACCGGCTTCCGGGCGGCGCTCCGCTCGACCGACGACCCGCTCTTCACGAGCCGCGAGGGAAAGTCCGTCGCCTTGACGTCGCCCGCGACCTTGACGTTGCGCCCGATCCGCGTCCCGCGCGGGATCACCGCGCGCTTGCCGACGACCGTGATGCCGGTGTTCAGCCGGCCCGGCTCCATCTTGTTCGGCGTGTCGAGGTCCGGCCCGTCGCCGACGATCGCGCCCTGGCCGACGACGACCTCCTTGTCGAGGATCGCCCGGTCGACGATCGCGCTCGAGCGGATTTCGCAGTCGAACATGACGATCGAGTCGCGCACGACCGCGCCAACGTCCACCCGCACGCCCGGCGAGAGCACGCTGTTCACGACGGTGCCGTTGATCACGCAGCCGTGGCTGATCAGGCTGCGATGGACCTGGGCGGTTGGGCCGACCTTCGCCGGCGCCCGCTCCTCGGACTTCGTGTAGATGAGCCAGTCGCGGTCGTACAGGTCGAGCTCCGGCTGGTCGACGAGGAGGGCCATCTGGGCCTCCCAGTACGACTGGATCGTGCCGACGTCCTGCCAGTAGCCGTCGAAGCGGTAGCCGAAGACGCGGGCACCGCCGTCGAGCATCGCCGGGACGACGTTGCCGCCGAAGTCCGGGAGATCATCCGACAGCCACTTCTTCAGCGCTCGCTTCGAGAAGACGTAGACGCCCATCGAGGCGAGGTCGCTCTTCGGCTGCTTTGGCTTCTCGGCCCACTCGGTGACGCGATCGTTGTCGTCCAGCGCGAGGATGCCCATGCGCGAGGCCTCGGCGAGCGGCACGCGACGGACAGCGATCGTGACGTCCGCGCGGTGACGCCGATGGGCCTGCACGAACGGCGCGTAGTCCATCTTGTAGACGTGGTCGCCGGCGAGGACGAGGACGTTCTCGACATCGGACCGATCGATCTCGCTGATGTTCCTGAGCACGGCATCTGCGGTGCCGAGGTACCACTCCTGGGCGCGCCGGCGGCTGATGTACGGCTGCAGGAGCCGGATGCCACCACGCGATCGGTCGAGATCCCACGGCCGGCCGAGGCCGATGTGGTCGTTGAGCGAGCGGGGGTCGTACTGCGTCAGGACGAGGATGTGGTTGATGTCCGAGTTGACGCAGTTCGAGAGCGAGAAGTCGATGATCCGGTACTTGCCACCGAACGGGACGGCCGGCTTGGCCCGGACCGACGAGAGGATCGACAGGCGCTCACCCTCACCGCCGGCAAGGATCACCGCCATCGTCCGCTTCACGGCCGCTCCTCGTGCGTGGGCCGAACGCCTCGAAGCCCGATCCTAGCACGGCCTCACGAGCGTCCCGAACTCCGGATGGTCAACGGTTGGTCAACCGTCCGCCCGCAGCGGTTCTTCGCCAGCGCGTGACCGGTAGTCACGTTCATCCGATCGGCGAGGTCATCTCGCCAGTCCTCGAACCTTCCACGTGACTCCTAGTCACGCCGGGCACGCCGAAGGCCTGGGCACGGGGTCCTCGACCTTCGAAACGTGACCGGTGGTCACGAGAGGCCTGTCGAAAACCCTATTGCCAGGCCCTCGACCCTCCAGACGTGACCGGTGGTCACACTCGTCGGCTCAGTTGCCGCAGGGCGCCACGTTCCTCCAGTTCAGGACGACGTCGTTGACGGCCTGCGTGCCGGTCGCGCCGTAGCTCAACGTGAGCAGGCGGTTCCCGATCTCGCCGCATGCGCTGTCCTTCTCGACATGATCCCAGTCACCGAGCGTGTACTTGTACTCGATCTGGTTAGCCTCGAGGCCGGTCAGCGTGATCGTCCAGTGGGTCGCATCGACGCGACTCGTCACGACCGCGCCGGGGTCCCAGTCGGGATGCCCACCGTCGAAGCGGCTGAGCGTTCCGGCGATGTAGACCGAGCGACCGGTCCCGTCCGTCGACGCCGGAACGGTGATCGTGAAGACCACGCTGACAGTGCGCAGCTCCGCGGTCGCTTGGACCTCGTTGGACGGCCCGGATCTGTTGAACGAGGTATCGACCGAACGAACGACGTAGACGTACGTCGCGCCCTCGTCGACGCCGCTGTCGGTGAACGCCGGGCTCGAGCTGAACCCGATCGTGGTGTACGGCCCGCCGGACGTGGTGCCGCGGCGGATCTCGTAGCCGTACAACGTCGGGTCGCCGGCGACCGCGTCCCACGCGAGCTCGATGCCGGCCGGGCTGGCCGAGACGACGTTGAGGTTCGCGGGCGCGGCGGGCGCGCTGGCGTCGCCGCTCGGATTGACGACGAGACTGCCGGGGTTCGGCGGCGAAGCGCCGTCCGGGACCGGCCCGTTGAGGTCCGCGTACAGCCAGTCGCGGCCGTTCGTGACCGTGTACCGATAGGCGTAGTCGAACGTCCCCGTTGACTCGGGCAGCATCGACGCCTGGAACTCGTCGTTGTTGCCCGCATCGACGTTGAACGTCGCCTCGACCCAGGTCCAGTTGGCGTTTCCGGCCGGGTTCGAGCCGTCGGGCCCGAAGCCGAGCTGAGCCCGCAGGCCGGGCGTCGGGCCGGGCTGCGAGGTGAGGCCGTCGATCCAGACCTGGCCGTAGGCCGTGTCGGTCCGGTCGACCGCCGAGATCGTGTGGCTCATCGAGGGCGGCCACTGGAGATTCGCCCAGCCGATCGTTGGATGGGGCAGGCCGGAGGCCTCGTTCGAGGGTCCGCTCGCGTTGCCGATGGCGTCGCGGGCGCGAACCGTGACGAAGTACTCGCGGGCGTTCTGGAGGCCGGTGATCGTGAACTTCGTGCCGGTGATCGGTCCGGCGCTGGCCGCCTTGACGTAGCCGCCGCCGCGGAGCGGGCTGACGTAGACGTCGTAGCTCGCGGCGCCGGATGAGGCGGTCCATTCGACCGTCAACGCATTCGCCGCTTCGCCGATGACGGCAACGTTCGCCGGTGCGGGCGGCGGCGTCAGGTCGACGCTGCCGGTCGCGAGGAGCAGTCCGCTCCAGGCCGGCAGCGTGACGACGAGCTGGCCGCCGGCCGTTGCGATCGAGCCCGAGGCCGCGACGCCGACGCCGTAGCGCCGTTCGAACGTGATGCCATTCGGGACGTAGTCCGCGACGTTGATCGTGAGGGTCCGCTCGGAGGACGAGCGGTTGAGCGCGACGATCGCCGCGCCCGAGCCGGTCTTGCGGCCGTAGGCCACGGTCTCGGCCGCGTCGTCGGCCAGGAGGACTCGGAAGTCCCCGGCGGTCAGCGCGTCTAGCTCCGAGCGGAGGCCGGCGAGCGCCGTGTAGTGCGCCTTGAGGGCATTGTCCGGCGAGCCGCCGAGGTCCGCCCACGGGTAGGTCCGCCGGTCGTCGGGATCGTCATCGCCCGTGACGCCGACCTCGTCGCCGTAATAGACCGTCGGCGCGCCGGGCACCGTGTACTGGATGAGCGACGCGAGGCGGAGGCGGAGCTTGCCGTTCGCGACATTCGCCGCGTTGCCTTCCTTCGCCGCGGTGGTTTCGACACCCGGCGTGAGCGTCCACAGCAGGCGCTCCGTGTCGTGGCTGTCGAGGAGGTTCATGAGCGCGTAGTAGGCCGCGTCCGGGTAGTCCTCGCGGATCGACGAGAGGCGCCCCGCGAACTCGGAGGGCGCGATGATCCGGCCGCTGTCGCCGAAGCCCTTCGAATCGAAGTTGCCGGGCGTCAGCAGGCCGATGACGGCGTCCCGGAACCGGTAGTTCATCGTCGTGTCGAGGCGGTCGCCGCGGAGCATCCGCAGCAGCGTCGAGTCCTTCTGCCAGGTCTCGCTGATCGTGAGCGCGTCGGGATCCGTGTCCTTGACGACGTCGCGGAACGTCTCCCAGTAGCCGGCCGGGAACGACGGGTCGCCCGAGACGTCCATCCGCCACGCGCTCGCGCCGTCCTCGAGCCAGCGCTTCGCGATCGCGTCATCGCCGGTCAGGAAGTAGTCGAGGACCTCGGCGTTCGACTTCGTGATCACGGGGATCGAGTCGAAGCCGAACCAGCCGTCGTAGGTCGCGCCGTTGGCGACGCCCGTGCTGCTGACGCACGTGCCCGTGCCCGCGGCGACGTCGTGGAACGTGAACCAGTCGCGGTACGCCGAGTCGAATGACTCGCACGCCCCGCTCGACGTGTAGTGGTGATACCGGTCGAAGAACGGGCTGTCGGACGAGAGATGGTTGAAGACGCCGTCGAGGATGACCCGGATGCCGT
>DASRJS010000021.1:0-3543 GCA_035649355.1 Candidatus Polarisedimenticolia bacterium | reverse complement strand
GCCGAATCGCCTCGAGCCGCTGGATGGGTTGCGGCGTCGCCGTCCCGTACAGCCGGAGCAGCGCGACCGCGTCCACCGGCACGACCGGCCGGATCCGGCAGTCGCGGGCCTTCGCGTCCTGCCACGGCTCGGGGAGCGGCTTGTCCGGAACGCGGTACTGGACGGTCTCCTCGCCGTAGCGCATGAAGCCCGCCTGCATGAACAGCTCGACGTTGCCGTCGCTGTCCGCGCACGCGACATGGAACCGCGCCGCGCCCCGGCGCTGGCCCTCGCGCAGGACCTGCTGGACGAGGCGGAAGCGGACGTCACCGGCATCCGGGGCACCGACCGCGTCGAGCTCGACGACCGTCCAGTCGTCGCGCGGGCTCTCGCGCTCGACGCGGGCGAGCCCCGCGACGTGGCCGCCCTGCTCGTAGACGTAGAGGAGGTCGTTCGGCCGGAACGCCCCGAGCGGCAGCCGGAACAGGCTGAAGACGCCGATCGAGGGACCGCTGACCGGCAGGCCTAGGGAGCGCGCGTCGTTGCCATCCTGCTGGCTCAGGCGCGACAGCTCACCGAGCGCCGCAAGGTCCGTGATGCGCGCGGCGCGGACCTTGCCACCGGTCCGGGTGCCGCGAACGCCGATCATCGCTTGCCGCCGCGGCCGGCGGTTTCCCCGGCACCGCCGCTGGTCCGTCGGGTCGGGTGGGGGCGCCGGCCGGAGCCCTCGCCGGGATCGTCGTGCTCGGACGCCATCGTCGCGATCAACCGGTGGAAGCGCGTCTCGCCGGCGAGCTCCGGATGGAACGCGGTGGCGAGGACGTTCCGCTCGCGAACGGCGACGATCCGGCCGTCCTCGAGCCGCGCCAGGATGTCGACGCCCGGCCCCGTCCGCTCGATGATCGGGGCGCGGATGAAGACGCCGTGGACGGGCGTGGAGCCGAGCATCGGGACGTCCAGCTCCGTTTCGAACGAGTCCAGCTGGCGCCCGAACGCGTTGCGCTCGACGGTGACGTCGAGCAGCGGCAGGACCGGCTCCTCGCCGCCGGCAATGTCGCGGGCGAGCAGGATCATCCCGGCGCACGTGCCGAACAGCGGAGCGCCGCTCGCGGCGAGGTCGAGAATCGGCTGGCGCAGGCCCCAGCGCTCGATGAGCTTGCGCTGAGCAGTCGACTCGCCGCCCGGCAGGATGAGCCCACTGACGCCGTCAAGATCCGCCGGCTGGCGCACCTCGACGCCCTCGACACCGATCGTGCCAAGGGTGCGGACGTGCTCCGCAAAGGCACCCTGGACCGCCAGAACCCCGATCTTCATCGGCTCGCTCCGGTCGTCGATCCGGCCGCCGTGCCCGGCAGCAGGTCGACTACCAGCCGCGGACGGCGAGGCGCTCGGCCTCGGGAATCGCTTCGAGCTGGAGGCCCCGCATCGGCGCCCCGAGACCCTTGCTGACCTCCGCCAGGATCTTCGGATTGTCGAAGTGGGTCGTCGCCTGGACGATCGCGTTCGCCATCCGCGCCGGATCCTCGCTCTTGAAGATCCCGGAGCCGACGAACACGCCCTCCGCTCCGAGTTGCATGACGAGCGCGGCATCGGCCGGGGTCGAGATGCCACCGGCGACGAAGTTCACGACCGGCAGCCTGCCGTTCGCGGCGACGTCCTTGACCAGCTCGTACGGCGCCTGGAGGTCCTTCGCTGCGACGAAGAGCTCGTCCTCGCGCATCGACTCGAGCTTGCGGATCGCGGACAGCACGTCGCGGAGCTGGCGCACGGCCTCGACGATGTTGCCGGTGCCGGCCTCGCCCTTCGTCCGCATCATCGCCGCGCCCTCGCCGATGCGGCGGAGCGCCTCGCCGAGGTTCCGGCAGCCACAGACGAACGGCACCTTGAACGCGTGCTTGTCGATGTGGTTCGTCTCGTCGGCCGGCGTGAGGACCTCGGACTCGTCGATGTAGTCGACGCCGAGCGCCTCGAGCACCTGGGCTTCCACGAAGTGCCCGATTCGGGCCTTCGCCATCACCGGGATCGACACCGCGGCCATGATCCCCTCGATCATCGCCGGGTCGCTCATCCGGGCGACGCCGCCAGCCGCGCGGATGTCCGCCGGGACGCGCTCGAGGGCCATGACGGCCACGGCGCCGGCATCCTCGGCGATCTTCGCGTGCTCGGGCGTGACGACGTCCATGATGACGCCGCCCTTGAGCATCTGGGCGAGACCCTTCTTCGTTGCCCAGGTAGAGGTTTCTGCAGTCATGTGGGCCAGGTCCTTCGATGGGCTGGCTTCGATCCGCCGGCCTGACTGGCCCCGGGGTCCTCGCCCGTTCGAGCCGGTACGGGGGATCGACGCGCCGCGATTATCGCACGGGTGTTCGCGCGCGCCCGCGGGCGGCGCTAGCGGCTGACGGTTCTCACGACCCCCGACATCAGCTTCGTTGCGCGGCGGGCGGCGGTCGGCGAGAGCCGGCTCACCGCGTCGACGAGCTCGAGCACGTCGTCGTCCTCCAGGCCGCCGAGCAGGCCGAACAGTCGCAGGACCGTCCGATCCGGCACGCGTCCGAGGAGCTTGAGCCCGCGCTCCAGCTCACGGGGCTCGATCTGGGGCACGAGCCCGACCGCGCGGTTGAACAGCTGCACGAAGACGAGGAACGTCGCCAGCCACTCGCTGAGCCGTTGCAGCTCGACATCGTGGGGCCGGGCGGCGGCCGCGGTCGCGGCCTCCTTCGAGGTCCGCTCGAGCGTAGCGATGACCGGGTCGCCTTCGCGGACCTTGCGCTCGGCGATGACGCGGCCAAACCACTGCCAGTGGTCGCCGACGGCCCGGAACGCGGTGCCCGCGGGTCCGCGGCGGCCCACCCGGCGCGTCGCTTCGACGCGCTCGACGATGCCCCACGTCTCGGCCTCGGCGAGGGCCAGGCTCGCGGCCCGGTGCGACAGCCCGAGGGCTTCGCGGACCTCGCGCTCGGTCAGCGGCTCCTGGCGCGCCATGAGATAGGCGTGAACACGCGCAATCGCCGGGGCAACGCCCCAGGCCGCGCCCATCTCTCCCCACGCCTCGGCGAGGCGGAGCCGGATCGCCTCGGCGGTCGGCGAAGCTGGCGCTCCGGCGCGGCCGCTCGAAACCTGCGTGTTGACAGTAGCCTGTTCTTGGTTCATAACGTGCTAGGCAACGGTAGCACTTTCGAGGTGCAACTTCGTGGATCGCGTTCGAACGTATGGCCTGGCGGGGGTCGGCGGCATCTGCGTCATCGCGGCCGTGGTCGTCGGGATCGCGGGCCGTGACGGCGGCGGCCTCTCGCCGCCGGAGACCATCCCGCGTGGGCTCACCCTGGGCCTGCTGTTCGGCGTGCCGGCCGTCATCGGCGCGATCGGCGTTCGGCGCCGGAACGCCGTTCTCCTCGCAGCGGCCGGGCTTGCGGCGCTCGCGCCCGCCTGGCTTTCGGTCGCCACGCTCCCGCTCGTCATCCCGGCGGTGGCGCTCCTCGTTGCGGCGGTCAGCGCCACACGCCCCGAGCGTCTCACGGGCTGGCTCCTCACCGGCGCGATCGTCGCGCTCCAGGTCGGGGCGCT
>DASRJS010000020.1:0-20540 GCA_035649355.1 Candidatus Polarisedimenticolia bacterium | reverse complement strand
CGACATGAGCGTGTTCGGTGGGAAGCTCCTCACGAGCTCCGGCTTCACCGGGGAGCACGGCATCGTCACCATTCGGCCGAATGTCGTCTCGGCAGAGCCGCTCTCGAAGCCGGGCACGGTCGAGGTCGCGCCGGCCAGCGCGACCGCCGAGCCGCTGAAGCTGCCGCAGGTCGCGGTCCTCGAGCGGGTCGCCGAAGCCGGCGCCGCGGTCCCCATCGAGGAGGCTCGGGTCATCGTCGCCGGCGGCCGCGGGGTCGGCGGCAAGGACGGCTTCGAGCTCGTCGAGGAGATCGCGACGGAGCTGGGCGGCGCCGTCGGTGCGACGCGCGCGGCTGTGGACTCAGGCTGGATTCCGTACGCTCAACAGATCGGCCAGACGGGCAAAATCGTCAAGCCGAAGCTCTACCTCGCGCTCGGGATCTCGGGCGCGATCCAGCACAAGGTGGGCATGCAGACCGCCGAGACCATCATCGCGGTCAACCGGGATCCGGACGCCCCCATCGCCGACTTTGCCGATCTCCTCGTCGTCGGCGACCTCTTCGACGTGGGCCGCGCGCTCCTCGCGGAGCTGCGGGCTCGCGGCGGCTAGCGCTTCGCTCGGGGGCAGGGTCGTGGAAAGCGCCCAGATCGTCGCGCTCATCGCGTTTCTCGTCGTCGCGGCGATCGTGCTGGTCGCGGCCCGCCGGACCGGTTGGGTCCTCGCGCGAACACGCGAGGCCGAGACGTTCCGGGTCGACATCGGAGACCTCGCCCGTCGCGTCGAGGTCTCGCTCAGCGCGGTCTCGGACAGGATCGACCTGGTGCGCCGCGGCGCGGCGCCAGCCGAGACGATCGGCCCGAACCTTGGCGCGGCGCTCGACGCCGTCGAGCGGTACACGACGGAGGCGCGCAGCCTCCGTGGGCCGCGAGAGGCGAGCCGGCCCCGCTCGGAGATGATCGCGGAGATCGAGCGTGCCGGACGCGCGCTCCAGATGGTCGAGCATGGCGTCGCGGTCCGAGCCCGCGGTCGTCGCGGCGAGGCCGGTCCCGAGGCCGAAACGGCGATCAAGCGCGGCTACCTCAACCTCCTCCACGCGCGCGAAGCGATCGCCCGCCACGCCCTCGACGCGATCGAGCTGGCCGAAGCAGCGTCGCCGGTCCGGAAGTACGGCCGCCGCAGCGCCTGAGGCTCGCGGGGCGGACGTCTGACGCCTCGCCGGGCCTGTATCTAGTGGTATCCTCACGGCACACCACTAGGGGTTGTGGTGGTGGGAGCATCCAGCGGGGAGGTGGAATGCGCTGTCCGAACTGCGAGAGCCGCGACAGTCGGGTCGTTGACTCGCGCGACCTCGATGACGCCGCGACGATCCGCCGTCGCCGCGAGTGCAGCACCTGCGGCACGCGATTCACGACGTACGAACGCGTCGAGGCCGCGCGGCTGGTCATCGTCAAGCGCGATGGAACGCGCCAGGAGTTCGACCGCGACAAGCTCGCCGCCGGACTCCGCAAGGCGCTGACGCGCCGGCCCGTGCCGGACGGTGCGGCCGAGGCCGCCGCGGATGAGATCGAGGCCACCCTCCGCGCCGAGGGCATGACCGAGGTGCCGTCGTCGCGCATCGGGGCGCTCGCGATGGCCAAGCTTCGCGAGCTCGATCAGATCGCCTACATCCGGTTCGCGAGCGTCTACCAGAGCTTCGAGGACCTCGAAGCGCTCAAGCGCGAGGTCGACACGCTCTACGACCAGCGCGGCCCCGCGCCCGGCGGAGCCGCGTAGCGCCGGTGGGCCCCGAGTGAGCGTCCTCTCGGACCGCGACATCCGCGCAGCGATCGACGCCGGCCGCGTCGTCGTTCGGCCCTACGACCCCGTCGATCTCCAGCCGTCGTCCGTCGACCTCCACCTCGATCGCAGCTTCCGCGTCTTCCGGAACAACCGCTACCCGTTCATCGACGTCCGCCAGCCGCAGCCCGACCTCACCGAGATGCTGCGGATCGAGAACGATGAGCCGTTCATCCTCCATCCCGGCGAGTTCGTCCTCGGCCAGACGGTCGAGTGGGTCGAGCTCCCGGACGACCTTGTCGCCCGCCTGGAAGGTCGCAGCTCGCTCGGGCGCCTGGGCCTGCTCATCCACTCGACGGCTGGGTACGTCGACCCCGGGTTCAAGGGCACGCTGACGCTCGAGCTGTCGAACGTCGCGAACCTGCCGATCGCGCTCTATTTCGGCATGAAGATCGGCCAGATCAGCTTCTTCGCGATGTCGAGCCCGGTCGAGCGGCCGTACGGCAGTGAAGCGCTGGGGTCGAAGTACCAGGGCCAATCGGAGCCGACCGCGTCCGAGTACCACCGCGACTTCGCCGGCGGCCGCAAGGGCGGCTGATGCCGCTCAATGACGCCGTCGACTGGCGCGTCGAGCTCGGCGGCGGCACGCGCGCCGCGCTCATCCAGGCCGGGACGTTCCGCTCGGACGCGGGCGCGATCTTCGGGCCGGTCCCGCGGATCCTCTGGGATCGCCTCGTCACCGCGGAGATCGACACAGACCACCGGCTGCTTCAGGCCCTGAACTGCCTGCTCGTCGAGACGCCAGCCGGCCGCGTGCTCATCGAGACGGGCATCGGTGAACGCGTCACCGACAAGGTCCGTGCGATGCGCGCGTACGAGGGCACGCCGGTGGCACCGGCGCTCGAAACAGCGGGCTTCGAACCGAGCTCCGTCGACGTCGTTGCGATGAGCCACCTTCACTTCGACCACGCCGGTGGCCTGCTCCGCGCGGATGGTTCGAAGGCGTTTCCGCGCGCCCGGATCGTCGCCCAGCGAGCCGAGTGGGAGATCGCGCTGGAGGACAACTCGCGAATCGTGGCGTCCTACGACCAGCCGGAGATCCGGCTCGTCCGCGAATGGGGCGAGGAAGGCTGGGTGGATGGCGAGCGCGAGCTCCTGCCGGGGGTCAGCGTGATCCCCACGGGCGGGCATTCGAAGGGTCACCAGGCAATCGTGGTACGAGGCGTCGGATCGGGCGCGCGTACGCTTGCGTTCTTCGGCGACCTCGGGATGCGACCGTGGAGCGCGAACCCGCGCTGGATCACGTCGTTCGACGATTTCCCGCTCGATTCGGTCGAGCTCAAGGCGTCGCTGTTCGCTCGAGCAGCCGAGGAGGAGTGGATCATTGTGCTCTCGCATGAGCCGTTCACGCCTGCCGGGCGGCTCGTCCCGGATCGCGACCGCTACCGCTTCGAGGCCGTGTGATGCGACGCAGCTGGATCGAGTGGGTTTCGGACCTCGTCGATCGGGCGCCCGTGCCTCGCTGGCTCGTCTACGCGACCGTCCTGGCGACCTGGTCGTTCGTCACGATCGTCGTTCACTGGGGGCTCGAGGCGCCGGCGTTTCCGGATGTCGTGCTGAGCCCGATCGTGGGGGCGGCATTTCCCATCCTGCTGCTGTGGGCGATCCAGGTGCTGAACGGCGTTGCCGACCGGGCGCTGGCGACGCTGCGGCCAGCCACGGACATGGACGCGGCG
This sequence comes from Candidatus Polarisedimenticolia bacterium, assembly GCA_035649355.1. Lineage (GTDB taxonomy): Bacteria > Chloroflexota > Limnocylindria > Limnocylindrales > CSP1-4 > UBA5189. The sequence goes on along the minus strand of DASRJS010000020.1, from coordinate 17,048 downwards.
GAGCAGAAGGTGTTCAGCGCCGATCTGCGGCGAACCCCGCCGGAATGGGCGCTGCTGGCATTGCCGCTGGGACTCACCATCGGCCTGACGAGCGTCCTCGACGGCTACGAGGGCTGGGAGCTTCATCGGGGCGACCCGGCCGTGCTCTGGGCGCTGACCTTCGTCGTCTCGTGCTCCGGCATGATCATGGCGTTCGGGTTCGTGATCCACATCGTCCACCAGCTCCAGCTCGTGGACCGGATCCACCGCCGCATCGGATCGATCGACCTCTTCGCTCTTGAGCCGCTCTACGCCTTCGCGCGGCTGACGGCGCTCACGGGCGTGACGCTGATCGCCGTGGTCGTCGGTGGCTGGGCGTGGGTGACGCTTCTCATCGCGAGCTTCGAGCTTGCGGCGAGCGACTATCTGGCCTTCGGCGTCCTCCTGGCTGTCGCCATCGCCAGCTTCATCCTGCCGCTCCTCGGGCTCCACTCGCGCCTTGAGGACGAACGTGACCGCAAGCTCGCGGAGGCGCATGCCGCGCTCAGCACCGCGCTGGCCGAGGTTCGGCGGCGGATCGCGGCCGGCGACCTGGATGGCGCCGCGCGAATCAACGATGCGGTCGCTGCGGCGAACGCTGGCGTCCAGGTCGTCTTGCGCGTCTCGACATGGCCGTGGCGACCCGAGACGCTCCGCGGCTTCCTGAGCGCCGTCCTCCTGCCGATCCTGCTGTGGGTCGTGATCACGGTCCTGGGCCGGCTGCTACCGGCCTGAGCCTCAGCCGCCGCCGGTCTGCGCCGCGGCCTCGGCGTCTGTCTCTGCGACGGTGTCGCCCATCGGCCGGAGCTCGACGGCGTCGTCGTCCCACTCGAGGCCCGGCCAGCCGCTCGCGACGGCGATCGCGGCTGCTTCGTCGGGGACCTCGAGGACGATGAAGCCGCCAAGGATCTCCTTCGTCTCGATGAACGGCCCGTCGGTCACGCCGCGCTTCCGGAGCGTCTTCGCCTTGTGCGGCCAGCCGAGCTCTTCGCCGCCCGTGATCCGGCCCGCGGCGCCGTGCTCGCGGAACCACGCGGTGACCTTGTCAATGTCGGCGCGCTTCTCGTCGACCGAAGCCCGTTCCCACCAGGCGGTATGTCGCGGACCGCTGTACGTGAGCATGATGTAGCGCATCGAGTCAGCCTCTCGGGTTGACGCCGCCGGACTGGCGGCTCTACTCGGGCGACGCCACCGCGGCCGCGCGACTGACATTCACGGTGACGCCGACGGGTTCGTCTCGCTGGGTGCAACCTCGGCCAAGAGCGCATCGAAGATCTGGCTTGCGCTCGCGACGTCGAGCGGGCCATTGACGATCTGCCGAAGGATGCCGTCCCGATCGATGATGAACTGCGTCGGCAGTGCGTAGACCCGGTAGGCGTGGAAGATCGCCGCGCTCACGTCCGCCCCAACGGTGAAGTGCCAGTCGTAGCGGGTTGCGTAGGCGCTCGCGGATTCGACCGTCTCCTGGACATTGACGGCCACGACCGTCACGCCCCGATCGCGGTACTTCTCGTCGATCTCGCGCAGCGTCGGGGTCTCGAACTGGCAGGGCGGGCACCAGCTGGCCCAGAAATTCAGCCAGACGATCCGGCCCTTGAGATCGGCCAGGCGGATCGGCTTGCCGCTGAGGTCGCTCAGGACGAACGGCTCGCCGTCGTTCGTCTCGAGCTCGGGCGCAAGGTTGCCGACCTGGAGACCCGGAACGGCCGAACCGAGGACGAACGCCGTTGGCAGCGGCTTCGGCTTGCTCGGGTCGATCGATCCGAGCGGCGCCGTGAGGACCGTGATGACGAGGGCAACGACGACCAGGATGCCCGCTACGAGCGAGAGCTGTCGCAGGCTGAACGGACCGACTCCGCGGCGGCGACGGCGGACCACGGGAGACGGGGTGCTCGAAACGGGCACGCGTCAGATCGCGGTCAGGAAGTTGAAGTACTGGGGCAGGAGAGCCAGCCAGTTCATGACCATCGCCACGCCGATCGCGACGACCAGCAGGCCGCCGACCAGCGACACCGCGCGGCTGTGCCGCACCAGCGGCCGCAGGACGCCGGGCGCGCGGTCGTACACGGCCGCGATCGCGATGAACGGCAGTCCGAGACCGAGCGAATAGGCGATGAGGAGGGCGCCGCCCTGGAGGACGGTGCTGCTCGCGGCGGCCATCGTGACGATGGCACTGAGGATGATGCCGATGCACGGCGTCCAGCCGACCGCGAAAATCGCGCCGAGCCCGAACGACGCCAGCCAGCCACCTCGCGCGTTCACGAGGCGACCGCCAAGCCGGTCGCCGAGCGAGGACCGCCCAGCCGCTGACGCCGGAGACTCGAAGGCCAGCGTGCCCGTGGCCGAGGCCATCGACGCCGCCGCACCGGCCTCGAGCGGCCGCCACGTCCGATCGAGCGCTGGCACGCGAAGGATCCCGGCGAGATTCAGGCCGAGCAGGATGAGGATCACCCCGCCGACCTGGCGCAATGCCGGGAGATAGTCGACGAGCGGTCCCGCGACGAACGTCGCCGTGATGCCGAGGGTCGTGAAGACGAGCCCGAACCCGACGACGAAGGCGATGGCGTGTCGAACTGCCAGCCAGCGACCCCCCGGCACCGCCCCGCCATCTGTTCGACCGGCCACGGCCACGGCCGTGAGCTGGCCGACATACGCGGGAACCAGCGGCAGGACGCACGGCGAGAGAAAGCTCAACAGCCCTGCGCCGATCGCCACGGCGAGCGTGATCGTCATCGCGTGACTGCCACCTCTGCGAGCGCGACCTCCAGGAGCCGCCGCAGCTTCGCCGGGCTCGACGTGAGCTCGACGCGCCGGTCGCCGATCTCGACGACGGGAATGCGGTCGAAGAGTGCGCGCTCGAGCTCCGGATCGCGGCTGATGTCGTGCTGTACGAGCGCCGGCACCGGCTCGCCGTTCGCCGCGCGCTCGGCGAGCAGCAGCGCGAGGGTGACACGCGCCTCGTCGCAAAGGCCGCAGCCCGCGCGCGTGTAGAGAACCAGGTCGGGGAGGGGAGCGGTCACCGTCGGCATCCTACAACCGGCGACGCTCCACCCCGCCGTGGTGGTTCCCCGTTCAGGCCGCCGCGCCGGCCTCCGACGCCAGCGTGAGCCGGATGACGTCGATCGGGTCCTGCCGGCCCTTCAGGTCGAGCGACTCGTGCGGCATGTCGAGGTCCAGGTGGGCTTCCCGCGCCGATTCGAGGGAGACGATGATTTCGCCGGCTTTGGCGACGGACGCCAGTCGCGAGGCGACGTTGACGGCGTCTCCGAGCGCGGTCAGCTCCACATGGGTCTCATCGCCGATCGCCCCGACCCAGGCCTGCCCGGTGTGGACGCCGGCACCGATCGGAAGCCAAGGCTTGTCCGACCCAACGTTGCCCGTTACGCGCATCAGCTGGCGCGCAGCTTCGATCGCCGCGGACGGGTGCTCGTCGCCAGCCATGATCGGATAGAACATCGCGACCAACTCGTCGCCGACGAACTTGTCCACGCCACCGCCATTCGAGAACACGGCTTCGGTCGCGACCCGGTAGAACCGCGCGAGCAGCTTGTGGAACTCGGTCGCCGACATCGTTTCCGCCAGCCTGGTCGAGCCCCGGACGTCAGCGAAGAGCATCGTCACTCGGATCTCCGCGCCGCCGCGATGCTCGCGCATGAAGTCGAAGCAGGCGTTGCAGAGGCCCGGGTTCTGGCTCGAAGGCCGTCGCCCGATGAAGCGCATCGCATGGCCGCCGTACCCGCCGAACGGCGCGGCGCAGGCCTTGCACCGTGGCGACGACGGGATCCGCGCGTAGAACTTGCGCATCCGCCGCTCGCGCGGGTCGCCGTTCGTCAAGTAGTCGCGCCAGAACTCCTCGGACATCTCGCCTGGGAGCAGCGGCTCGGGCATGGCGACACGGTACATCGGGCGCTCACTCCGTTCGACCGCCTGCGACCCGGAGGTACCATCGAGCTCGCGCCCCCGTAGCTCAGTGGACAGAGCGAGGCCGTCCTAAGGCCTGCGTCGGCGGTTCGAGTCCGTCCGGGGGCGCCACCATCGAGCCAGCCCGGCGACGGGCGGCGCGTGGCTCACCGCGGGAGCGGGTTCGGCCCGGTCGCTGTGACCAGCTGCTGCGGGACCCAGTCGTCGACGTGATGGAAACCGTCGAACGTCGCGCCCTGCAGCTCGACCACCTCGCGAAGCGAGCGGCGGTGGAATTTCACGTGGGTGAAGTCCTCGAACAGGACGTAGTACGGCTCGTTCCACTGATTCTGGAACTGCTGGCCGGTCAGCACCGCGCGGTGCCGGTGGGAGAACGCGTCGACCTCCTCGCCGACAACCACGCCGAAGTGCTCCATACCCATCTTGTAGACGCGCTGGTGGACGGGCGGGATGAGCTCGATGAGCGGGATCACCTGGCCCTCGAGAACGCGGAGCGGATCTGCGAGGAGGATCATGGACATCGGCCGGCCGTTCCAGACACCCTCGATGTTGGCGATCGCGTGCCGCTCGAGGAGCGTCCGGACGTGGACGTACTGGTCCCACTCAGGGACGCGGAACGCCAGGTGGCCCAGCTCGTAGGGCGAGATGTCGATGCCGCGCGCCAGCAGGCGATCGTTCTGCTGGGCGGCGAACGCCCGGTAGTCGCCGATGATGTCCGCGATCGGGTCCGTCACCGTCCTGCCCCTCCCCGCGCATCGTACGTGCCCGGAGCCCTTGTTTCACGCATACGCCGCGAGTCGGGCGGTAGGAGCCCCGCGCCCGTCCGGGGGCGCCAGCCCCTCGAGGTCACGCGTCCCGGAACAGGTCGAGCCCTTCTCGTCCGATCGGCGACACCTTTGCGATCGGCGATGTCAGGTGAGGGAGACGGCCGTCGCCGTACACCGATCGGATCTCGGCGACGACGACCTGGTAGCCCTCGAACCATCGCGGGAACTGGCTCTTCGCCTCCCGGTGGGTCAGATGCTGCGCGAAGTCGCGCAGATGGTTGAGATCCGACCAGTAGTACACGGCGCTCTTCGTTTTGCCGTCCCTGGAGATCCAGCCCTCTGAGCCGAGGTAGCCCTCGGTCTCCGCGGCGATGGCCGAGATCGCGGCGTCCAGGCGGTCGTAATCGTCGTCGTAGGTCCCGGGCCGAAAGATCAGCGATATCGAGTACATCGAGGGAACGATATGCCCGGCCGGCCGGCTGGGTCGGGTTCGAAGCGGGCAGGTTCGAGCCGCCTCGGCGCGCCAATCTAGGGCATCGGCTGACCCAAGTTGGGGCGCTCGTCCGATGCGGAGTGTCGGATCTAGCAGCCATCCTCCAATCACGCCCTTCCTGTTGATGCCAGGGCGCCATTGGAGGCTTGATATGAACCGAAGCGTGCACCGGCTCCCGACCCCGGCCCGACTGACCACCCGATCGGCAGGTGGCGCGGTCATCGCCCTGCTGCTTGCGCTGGTCGTGACGTCGCCGGCCGCCGCCGCCCAACCGACGCGGACCGTCCACGATCTGTCTTCGTTCACGATCCCGGCGGGCTCGGGATGCGCGTTCGATGTCGAAGGCCAGCCCTCCTGGGGGTTCGTCGCCAAGACCGACTTCGGCGACGGCCGGGTGCAGTACTCGGTGCGCGCCCATGGCGCCTACGTGAACCTCGAGACCGGCGCGAGGTTCGCCACGGCCGACACGTCCCTCGTGGTCGACCAGTTCGACCCGGCGACGGGCATCGATGTCGTGTACCTGAGCGGCCAGAACTCATACAGCTTCGTCCCCGGCGACGTAGGCCCGTTCGGCGTGGTCACGACCAGCGACGGCGCGTTCTATCACATCGACGGGTCGGTCTCGTTCACGTTCGACACGAATACCGGCCACACCACCCAGTTCGCGTATTCCGGCAGCGTGACGGACATCTGCGCGGCGCTCTCCTAGGCGAGCGATTGGCGGCTGGCGTTCACTCGAGCAGCGCCAGCCGTCCGCGCGCCTCTGCCGAGCGACGGCCGTACCGCCGTCTGAACCGGATTTGGCCGCATCGAGCCCGAATCGAGGAACCTGATGACGCTCTTCCTGGACAGCCACGCGATCGACGGCGGCGTCAAGGCGACCGACGTTGCCCAGGCACATCTCGCCGATCTCCGGACCCAGGATCGGTACGGCGTGCGGTATCTCCGCTACTGGGTGGACGAGGCGGCGGGGAGGATCTTCTGCCTGGTCGACGCGCCGGATAAGGAGGCCGCCATTCGCGTGCACCGTGAGGCACACGGACTCGTGGCGGACTCGATTTATCCGGTGGTCGAAGGCTTCTGACGAGGGACCGTTGACCTTGCCGTTATCGTGCCCGCATGGCCCTCGCCCGTCCCCGGATTGCCCAGCAACGCAGTCCGGTGCTGATCGAGCGTGACGAGCCGCTGGCGACCCTGAGGCGCTCCCTCGAAGATGAGGCCACGGCCATAGGCCGGATCATCCTGATCCGGGGCGAGGCGGGCATCGGCAAAACCGCACTGCTGAAGGCCTTCGTCAAAGACTGCCCGTCCGATGTCGACGTCCTGTGGGGCGCCTGCGACGGCGTCTCGACGCCACAGCCATACGGTCCGTTCGAAGACATGGCAGACGCCCTGGGGGCGGAGTTCCGCCACCTTCTCGACGGGAATGCCTCACGAGGCGACATCGGTCGCTGGCTGCTGAAGTGGATGGCTGCCGGGCCGATACGGGTCCTGGTCATCGAAGACGTCCAATGGGCGGATCAGGCGACGCTCGATCTCCTCGCCTTCCTTGCCAGGCGGATCGAGTCGCTTCCGGTCCTGCTGCTCGTCACCCATCGAGACGGGGAGGGCCGTGCCCCGAGCGTCGACCGGATCCTCGGCGGCGTGGCCTCGCTGCCTGTGCTTCGACAGCTGCCGCTCGAACCGCTCAGCCGGGCCGGTGTCGAGCGCCTCGCGGGCGATCCCGGGATCGACGCCGGGGCGCTCCACCGGATCACCGCCGGCAACCCGTTCTACGTCCATGAGGTCCTGGACGCCGGGCTTTCGAGGATCCCCATGTCTGTCCGGGATGCCGTCCGGGCGAGGGTCGCCCAGCTCGACGAGCGCGGGCGCCGTGCGCTGCAGGTCGCCGCAGTCCTCGGCGTCCGATCGGAACCGTGGCTCCTGGCAGCCGTCGCCGGCGAGGACATTCTCGGCATCGACGACTGCCTGCGCATCGGCCTCCTGACCAAGGTGGACGGGATCGCCTTCGGCCACGAGCTGACGCGAATGGTGGTGCTGGAGGACATGCCGGTCATCCATGGCATCGCGCTGCACCGGCGCGCGCTCGCGGCCCTGGAGCAGGCCGGTGTGGGCGACCCGGCGCGCCTCGCTTACCACGCGGAGGGCGCCGCGGAGCGGGACGCTGTGCTGCGTCATGCGGCAGCGGCCGGGCATCGAGCGCTCGCCGCGGGCTCGCACCGCGAGGCGATCGCGCAGTTCGAGCGCGCCCTTCGCTTTGCCGACGGCCTCACGGCGGACGCGCGGGCCGCGCTTGTCGAGCCGCTTTCGCAGGCCTTGTACCTCATCAATCACCTGCCCGAGGCGTATCGGGCCGCCGCCGAGGCGGCTGCGTTGCGGAGGAGGGGTGGCGACGATCTCGCCACGTCCGCTGCTCTGTCCTTCCTTGCGGAGGTGGCCTGGCGAGCCGACCACGGCCCAGAGGCCTGGACCGCGGCCCGCGACGCCATCGCACTCGCCGAACCGATGGGCGACGGGGGCGAGCTGGCGATGGCCTACGCCGCGTTGGGCCGCCTGGAGATGCTGAACAGCCGAAACGAGGAGGGCCGAGCGAGCAGCGAGCGCGCCCTCGAGATTGCGCGCCGCATCGAGGACGCCGAGGTCACCGCCGTCGCGCTGGGGACGATCGGGTCGATCGAGCTGGACCTGGGTGACGAGCGCGGCTGGGCGGATCTCGGCGAGTCGGTGCGCATTGGTCGAGAGTTGCATCGCGCGGGACTCGTCGATCGGGCCCTGTACAACCTCGGCTTCATGGCCTTCGTCTGGCGGCGCTACGAGCTCGCACGGGAGTATTTCCAGCAGGTACAGGACTACTTCCAGGTGTTGTGGGAGTCCAGCTCGCGGATCGATCTCTACGGCATCGACAGCCCGATTGCCGAGATCGAATGCGCCCTCGGGAACTGGGATGCGGCGGTCGAGCGCGGGCACGCCGCGCTGACGGGCCCGAGGCGGCGCTCCGCAGACCGGCTCTCGGCCATGACGGTGCTGGCTCGGATCGCCGTCCGGCGGGGCGAGCCCGGCTCCGAGGCGCAACTCGCCGAGCTGCGCGGCTTCGTCAGGAGCCTCGAGTCCGTGGCAGTCCCCCTCGAGCAGATGGTCCTGGTGGCCGAAGCGGAGGCGGCATGGATATCGGGCGACCTGGGACCCTTCTTACCCAGGCTCCGTGCCGCCTACGACGCCGCTTGTCGCGCCGGGAGTCGCGCGGCGATCGGCGAGCTCGGGATCTGGCTGTGGCGCGGTGGCGCGCTTTCCGAGCTCGATGCTCGCGCCGAGGAGGCGTATCTCCTCGAGGTCGCCGGCCGGGCTCGCGAAGCGGCGGCGGTGTGGGCGGAGCTATCGGTGCCCTACGAGGCGGCGCTCAGCCTGGCCGGCTCGTCGGACCCAGCCGATGCCCAGCGGGCCCACGCGGAGCTGACCCGACTCGGTGCGACGGCGGTGGCGCACAAGGTCGCGCTTCGACTTCGGGACCTCGGCGGCCGCGTCCCGCGCGGTCCGCGACCAACGACTCGAGCGAACCCGCGTGGCCTGACCGATCGGGAGTGGGAGATCGCCCATCTCCTCGCGCTGGGACTCTCGAACGCCGAGATCGCCGATCGCCTGGTGGTGTCGCCGAAGACCGTCGGGCACCACGTGTCCGCGGTGCTCGCGAAGCTCGCCGTCCGCCGGCGCGCCGAGGTCGCCGCGGCCATCAGCGAGATCGGCGGGGGCGGAGCGTAGGCTCGCTCGATGACCGGGTCCACCAGGGTCCTGTGCCGACGAACCTTTCTCCGGGACCTTGGGCACGGCGCCGCAGGCGTGGCGGTCTTCGGCATCGTCGGCTGCAGTCGAGGCCCGACGGGGAGCTTCGACCCGTTGACGTATGCGGACAACCTCGACGAGATCGAGTCGTTCTGGTGCACGGAGGCGATGCCCCGCTCCGACCCGGCCCTTGGGCCCGACCGGGATCAGGCAAACCCCCCTCGTTGGGCACGCATCGGGGAAGCGAATTCGTCTGGCTACGTTCTCGTTCGAGGCAGCGAGGCGACGATTGTCGACACCGCCAGTTGGTGCGTGCCTGAAGTGATCGAGGGTGGGCTGAAGGCAGTCGGCCTCGACTGGTCTGCAGTCGGATCGGTCATTGTGACCCACAAGCACCCTGATCATTGGATTGGGCTGTCCACGGCCCTCGAGCACGCTCCGGACGCGGCCGTCTTCGCCGGAGCGGCGGACATCCCGTTCATCGCCTCACCGCGCTCGATCGTGCCTGTCGGCGCTGGCGACCGTGTCATGGACCTCGCGATCATCCCGACGCCGGGGCATACACCGGGTCACATCGCCGTCCACGACGAGGCTGCGGGCGTTCTCGTGGTCGGGGACGCCATCGCCGGAGCCCGCAAGCGGTTGGAGCTGCTTCCGACAAGCGAGGATCTTGAGCAGGCGCAAGCATCGGTCCGCGTCCTGGCCGGCCTGTCCTTCGACACGTTGCTAGCGGGACATGGGATCCCAATTGTTGGCGGTGCGTGGGAGGAATTGACGGACTATCTCGCCCGCACCTGAGGCCGGACTCAGGCGAAGGCTTCGAGTCTGGCAGTCAGCGCCTCGATCCCGTCGGGGGGCGCGAGCAGCCTCAGCGCTTCCTGTTTCCGAAGCCGGGCATGGCCGCGGCCTGTTTCATCCACGACGCGAGTTGGCGTTCGTCAAGGTCGTCCAGAGATTCGAGGTCCACGCCCCGCGACTCTTTGCCCATCCCAATCGGCTTGGCAGGCGGGACCGGGTTGAGCGAGGTGCCGCGCCCGAACGTGAGCTTGACGTGGCCGGCGAACCCACCGCACGCGAAGCACCAGCCGTCGCCAACGCCGTACCAGGCCATGCCCCACTTCACGGAGCGCTGCAAGCCCGGCAGCGTCTCGGCCGCCAGGGCATCCACGCGTTCGGCGATGGAGCGTTGCGGCTGCGGCATGCTGCTGATGTAGGCGAAGACCGGCTTGTCGCCGACGGCGGCCTTCGCGGGGCTCGCCCGGCCAGTCATGGCGGCCGGCAGCGTCGTGAGGACATCGGCCTGCGCCGTGGTTCGTCTGATCGGTTGGGAGGCCTTCGCCATCTCCGCTCAGCGCCCGGGAAGGACGATCGGCTTGCCGTGCGGCGTTGTTCGGGCAGCCTCCGCCCACGCCTCGTAGCGGGCGCGCCGCTCGCTGTCCGGGACGATGCCCTTCTCGTCGATGAGGCCCTCGAGGGTGGCCAGCCAGTGCCGGTAGTAGCGCCGTCCGTCGTCGGCCTCGCCTCGCGCGGTGGCCGCGGCGATCTCATCCGCCAGCCTGGAGCTCCACTCCGGCCACGTGAATGCCCCTCGCTGGTGCAGCAGCACGGCCATCGCGAACGCCTGCGCCTCCCACGGCGCGCGGAAGACGGGTCCGTCGTCGTCGCGCGGGATCGCCGGCACGGAAACGACGTCCATGGCGCTCATCCAGGCTCCAGGTGGTCGTCCCAGAGGTCGACATGGACGCTGTCGCCCGCCGAAGCGGCGTCGCCCCACAGCTCGCGGGCGGCGAACCGGACGCCGTAGCAATGCTGTGGGTTCGGGCCCAGGCCACTGGCGGACGAATCGGGCAGCACCCAGACGCCGTGATCGCGGATCACGGTGCCCCGCCGGCCCCTCGCGTACCGAGGCAGCCGCGTGTGGCCCAGCGGCTGGATCAGCCGCGCCATCACGCGCTCGCCGACGCGGAACCGCGGCGCGACGTCCGCGTCCGACTTCGAGGCATCCGGACCGGACGGCGACTGCAGGTCGTCGACCGTCACGGCGGGGAGGGCGTCGGGGAGGCGCTCGAACCGTGACGCCGGATCGTCGATCCGGGCCGCGACCTCCGCTCGGCTGACGAGGCCTTTCTGGTCGAGCAGCGACTGGAAGCCATAGAGCCAGCGCTGGTAGTAGCTCGACGCGAGGTAGTCGACCGGCGGCATCTTCTCGCGGGCGAAGCGCGATTGGTCGACGTTCCAGTGGCCGGCCTTCCGAACAGCGACGAGCATCGCGAAGACGCGTCGCTCCCAGGCCGCATGGAACACCGGCTCGTTCCGCTCGATCTCGACCGGCCCGAAACCATGCATGCCACCGAGGTCGTGGACGCCGTTCATGGCGCCGTCACCCGGTCCGACACAGCCGCGACACCGATCATCGCGTCGCGTGTGACGAGCTCCGCAAGCCGCTCCTCGGGCCAGCCGTCGGTTCCGGCGGGCTGCTCCGGCAGGACGAGGTAGCGGACCTCCGAGGTGCTGTCCCAGACGCGGACCTCTCGATCCGGCGGCACCTGGAGCCCGAGCTCCGCCAGGACGCCACGCGGGTCGATCACCGCGCGGGCGCGATAGGCGTTGCTCTTGTACCAGACGGGCGGCAGCCCGAGCACCGCCCACGGGTAGCAGGAACAGAGCGTGCAGACGACGAGGTTGTGGACCTGCGGCGTGTTCGCCACGACCACGAGCTGCTCGGACTCGGCGGCCTCGAACCCGAGCTCAACGGCGGCCGCGGACCCATCGTCGAGCAGCCGCTGCCGATACGCCGGATCGACCCACGCCCGGGCGACGATCTTCGCGCCGTTGCGCGGCCCGACCTTCGTCTCGTAGGTGTCGACGAGGGCATCGAGCGCGGCTGGATCGACGAGGCCCTTGTCGATGAGCAGCGATTCGACCGCGCGGACCCGCAGCTCGACGTCGGTCAGCGGCGCGTCATGGCCCCGATGCTCCTGGACGTCGTCATCGTGAGCATCGTGTTCGCGATCGTGCCCGTGTGAGTCGCTCGTCACCGCTCATCCTCCACGACCAGCCCCGGATACGCAGACCCATATTGTCGCCGGACCTCGTCCGCGGCGCCATGCACAACGTCACAGAACATCTCAGGTGACGCCGCGCACCGCTCGGGATCCACTCGGCGCCCGACGACGTATCGTCGTAGAGAGCCCGGCGCGATTCGGGCAGCGTGCGGCTGGGCTCGGATGGAGGAAGCATGAACCGAGCAACTCGTGCCTTTGTCCTCGCGCTGAGCGTCTCGGCCATCGCGTCGGCCGTCATTGCCGGGATGGTGCTGGCGAAGAGTGGGGGAGTCCCCGCGATCCCGCTCAACAACGAGCAGGAGACGACCGGCGCGACCGGCGGCGGCAGCGGCTTCTTCTCCTACACGATCGCAGGGAGCGAGCTCTGCTACACGCTTGAGGTTCGCGACCTCACGGTTTCGCCGGTCGGCGCACACATCCATCCCGCTCCGCGCAACATTGCCGGCCCCGTCGCGGTGCCGCTCCTCACGCCGCCCGCGGCGACGAGCGCCGTGTCCGCGTGCATCACGGCTGCGGAGGGCGGGGCGATGACGCCCGCTGAGCTCGCCGCGATCGCCGCTGATCCAGGTGCGTTCTACGTCAACGTGCACACGCCGACGTACCCCGGCGGCGAGGTTCGCGGTCAGCTGAAGTAGCGCGGTCGATCGAGAGATGGGCTGACGAAACACCTGGCGGTCGGGTCTCCCGGCCGCCAGACCATGCCGGCGCCAACCAGCGGTCACGCGCCAGGTTGATGACAGCGCCTGTCGGATCGCGAGGGTATGGTGGTCGCTCCGCTGGAGGCCACCCGATGCCCGACTTCGAGCAGCTCACATTCGGCGACCGAACTGCCCGCGCGTACGTCCGAATCCCCGACGGCGCGACGGCCGGCGTCGTCGTCCTCCACGCCTGGTGGGGCCTGAACGACGACGTCATCGCGTACGCGGACCGGCTCGCCGACGCGGGTTTCGGCGTCCTCGCGCCCGACATGTTCAACGGCCAGGTCACCGCGGAGATCCCGGAAGCCGAGCGGCTGTCGGGTGAAGGCGACGCCAGCTCACCGGAAGTGGTGGCGTTCAACGCCGTCGACCGGCTGGCGGAGCGGCTGCCGACCGCTGCGAGGATCGCGACCCTCGCGTTCTCGTTCGGCGCGCCGTATGCGACGTGGACGCCGTCGGAGCGGCCGGCCGTGGTCGGAACGGTCGTCTACTACGGCGCCTGGGCGGACTCGTGGGTGACGAAGTCGAATGCTCCGCTGCTCGGGCACTTTGCGGAGGACGACCCGTTCACGAGCGCCGAAGAAGTGAGCGCCTTCGAGACGGCGTTCCGGAACGCCGGCCGAGCCATCACGACGCATGTCTATCCCGGCACCAAGCACTGGTTTGCCGAGCCGTCGCGGCCGGAGTTTGACTCGAAAGCGGCCGAACTGGCCTTCGAACGAACGGGAGTGTTTCTCCGGAGGGTCATGCTCGATCAGGGATAGATCCGTGACGAGCGTTGCGCCTTGTCACCACCGTTGAGGAAAGTTCATCGCGCACGGCCGGTGCTTGCGTGATCATGGTGGCAGCGAGAGGTGGCACGGGCGCAGGGGGCGCTCACCGGCAAGGCGCCCCCGAGAACGGTCGCCCGCGCCTGCCGTAGCCAGTGGCGAGACCGACCTCTGCGTCAGGAGGCCAACGACGTGATCCGTCGTCTACTCGCTGCGGGATTCGCCGCCGCACTCGTCGCCAGCCTGAGCATCAGCGTTGCCCTGGCCGGTGAGGTCACGGGCAACGGCAAGGTGCTTACGGTCGAGCAGAGCAAGTGGGGCACCGGCGTGCACGGCCGCTCGCTCTGTGCGTACTCGGGTCAGGAAGACCTGCAGTTCTTCGTCGATGAGGAGACCGACTCCGAGCCCGTAGCCAACGTGGTCAAGGGCGTCCCGGGCCACGCGCAGTCGTGGGGCCAGATTCCGAAGGCTGACCGGGACTTCCTCACCTCGATCGGCCACAGCCCCGGCGTCGCCTGCAACCCGACCAAGAGCGGCGGCGAATAGCCGGACGCGTTGGACGGCTTGGACGCAAGCCGAGCAGACTGGAGGCCCGTCTCGCGAGAGGCGGGCCTCTTCGTTGCCGAGGGCAAGGAGCCATGAGCCGCGATCCGCGCGTTGACGCCTTCATCGAGCCGCTGCCGGACTGGCAGCAAGCCGTCTTTCGAGAGCTCCGCGAGATCATCCACGAGGCCGAGCCGGAGATCGAGGAGACGATCAAGCGGACGACGCAGCCGTACTTCGTCCTCAAGGGCAACGTCTGCGCCTTCCTCGCCGCGAAGGACCACGTGAACCTGTTCCTCTACGACCCGATTGCCCCGGATACGGACGGCATCATCACCGCCGGGCACGACAACAAGACCGGGCGGCAGATCGCGTTCCACCGCGGCGATCCCATCCCGCGCCGCCCGATCGTCGCTCTACTTCGGGCGATCGTCGCGAACAACCGCGCGGGAGGCTGGCGTCAGCTCAAGCGCGCTTGAAGCCCTCGGCGGGTGACGTGCGCTCAGGCGCGACCGAGGAGGCGCTTCACAGCTCGCCGAACGCCTCTAGGCATCGCCATCCAGAGTGGCGACACGACTCGTCGCCGAAGGAATCGCCAGGACGACCGGGCTGAACGACGTGATCGGGCAGCAGTCGACCGCAGCCGCGCGGCCAGGGCGCGGAGCGGTGCACGGGCCGCGAACCGCCGGATGTCCACATCGCTGACGCCAACCTGGCGTTTCGCGGTGAGCATTGAGTACAGGGCCAGCTCGGGCGTGACCGGATCGATGGCCGACGACCGCAGCGCGAACACGAACACCCCAGGGGCGTCGGGATCTGGTTCCAGGGTCAGGAGCTCCATGTCTCCGAAGATCGCCCGCATGTCGTCGAGCTCGTAACGCCAGAAGTCGTACGGCCAGGCGTGGTACCCGAAGCCCTTGGATCGGGTGGTCAGCAACAGCCGACCGCCCGGTCGCAGCACCCCCTTGAGGTTCTGGATCACGGTGTGCCAGTCCAGGACATGCTCGACCATCTCGGTGGAGATGACGATGTCGGCAGAGGCTGGCCCGAGCTCCGCAACCAGGTTCCGAGCGTCCATGACCCGGTCGACGCCAGGGCCAGCGGTAATGTCGACGCCGACGTACGAGCGGGGTCCTAGCGCCTCGACAATCGGCCTGAGGGATCCATTGACGTCGAACGCCCCGACCTCGACGACGTCACGCCCCGCGACCAGGTCGGCCGTGAGGCAGCGGCGGCCGAACTCGATCACGAACCCGCTGCACATCGATCCGAGGGTAACGCGCCTAGGGACTCGGGATCGTCGACGTGCGCCTGGCGCCGATCTGCGCGGTGCCGCGTGCAGCCGTGGGCACGCCCTACACTGCGGGCCCCGATGAACGTCGTGTTCTTTTCGCCGCACTTCCCGCCGAACATGTGGCTGTACTGCCAGCGGCTCGCGGCCCAGGGCGCGACCGTCCTTGGCATCGCTGACGCGCCGTACGACAGCCTTCGGGCGGAGCTCAAGGGCTCGCTCGATGGCTACTACCAGGTCCACGACCTGCACAACGGCGATGACCTCGTCCGGGCGCTCGGCTGGTTCACCCATGAGCACGGCAAGATCGACCGGCTCGAGAGCCTGAACGAGTACTGGCTCGAAACGGACGCGTTCCTGCGGACGGAGTTCAACATCCCGGGCATCAAGACCGACTCGATCGCGCGGATCAAGCGCAAGAGCGCGATGAAGAAGGTCTTCGTAAAGGCCGGCATCCCGGTCGCGCGCGGCAAGGCTGTCCGCACGGACCGCGAGGCGAAGGCATTCATCAAGGCCGTCGGCTACCCGGTGATCGCGAAGCCGGACGTCGGGGTCGGCGCGGCGAAGACGTATCGGATCGACGACGACGCGGCGCTCGCGGGCTTCCTCTCGGATCGCCCGACGATCGACTACTTCCTCGAGGAGTGGCTCGACGGACAGCTGCTCTCGTACGACGGGCTCGCCGACCGCCACGGCAAGATCGTCTTCGAAGCCTCGATCACGTACGGGATCTCCGTGCTCGAGGCGCTCGCCGGCCCGGACATGAGCTACTGGCTCGAACGGGAGATCCCGAACGACCTGCGCGAGATCGGCCAGCGGACGGCGAAGGCGTTCGACGTTCGCGAGCGGCCCTTCCATTTCGAGTTCTTCCGGATGGCCGACGGCAGCTATCGAGCGGTCGAGGTGAACATGCGCCAGCCGGGCGGCTACACGGTCGACATGTGGAACTACCAGAACGACGCCGACGTGTACCGCGCGTGGGCCCAGATCATGGTCCACGGAACCACGGACATCGAGAACCGGCGGCCGTTCGCCGTTCTCTGGGCGGGTCGGAAGCGCGGGCGGAGCTATCGCATGTCGCGCGCCGAGATCGACGCCGCATACGGCCCCCTCGTGATCCAGCACCTCCGCGTCGACGACGTCTTCGCCGATGCAATGGGTCACGAGGGCTACGTGCTTCGCGGCCCGGACATCGAGCCGTTGCGGGCTGCCGCCGCCGCGATCCATGAGCGAGCCTGAGGTGCAGGTCGAGGAGCACGGCTGGGAGAGTCCGGCCATCGGCCACGAGATGCGGCTCAAGGTCTACGGCCACGACGGCCTGCCGATCGTGGCGTTCCCGCCGCAGGCCGGTCACTTCAGCGACTTCGAGAGCTTCGGCATGGTCGAAGCCGTGGCTCACCTCATCGACGGCGGTCGGATCCGCATCGTCGCGGTCGACAGCATCGACAATGAGAGCTGGTCGAACTTCTCGATCTCACCGGCCGATCGAGCGCGCCGCCATGACGACTACGACCGCTACCTCGTCGACGAGCTGGCGCCGTGGGTCCGCGAGCGGACGGGCTGGTCAGCCCTCTGGACGACGGGTTGTTCGATGGGTGGCTATCACGCCGCGAACGCGTTGTTTCGACACCCGGACGTGTTCGACGGCTGCGTCGCGATCTCGGGGCTGTATCAGCTGCGGACGTTCATCGGCGACTTCGTCGAC
>DASRJS010000019.1:0-15134 GCA_035649355.1 Candidatus Polarisedimenticolia bacterium | reverse complement strand
CCGGCGAACGACCGTGGTGCCACCAGATCTTGCCGACGATGCCGTCGAGGTACTTCTCGAACTCCCACGCGAGCCGGCTCTTGCCGATGCCGCCGGGCCCGATGACCGAGACGAGTCGCACCCGCCCTTCCCGGGCGGCCGCGTGGTAGAGATCCTTGAGCAGGCGCAGCTCGTCGTCGCGACCGACGAACGGCGCCTCGAGGCCCTCCGCCCGACCGCGGCCGCCTCGCTCCGCGACGACCCGGAGGGCCAGCCAGGCCGCGACGGGCGCGCTCTTGCCCTTCAGGGCCTGTTCGCCTGCCTCTTCGTAGGCGATCGCCTTCGAGGTCGCGCGGAACGTGCTCTCGCCGACGAGCACACGACCCGGAGGCGCGGCGGCCTGGAGGCGCGACGCCGTGTTGACGATGTCCCCGGCGACCATGCCCTGGTTCGTCGCGCCGATCGTGACCGCGGCCTCGCCGGTCAGCACGCCGGCCCTGAGCTGGACGCTTGGGCCCAGGGCGCGCACGGCGCCGACGAGGTCCAGCCCGGCTCGGACGGCGCGCTCGGCGTCGTCCTCTCGGGCGATCGGGGCGCCCCAGACGGCCATGACCGCGTCGCCGATGAACTTCTCGACCGTGCCGCCGTAACGCTCGATGATGTCGCGGGCGAGGTCGAAGTACTTCGTGAGCGTTTCGCGCACGTCCTCCGCGTCGCGCTCCTCCGCAAATGGCGTGAAGCCGACGAGATCGGCGAACAGCACGGAGACGAGCTTCCGTTCGGCCGAACTGTCCGCAGCTGCCGACGAGGGGGCTGACGGGGCCGAAGGTGCTGCGGCCGTCGAGGAGCCGGTGCCTGCCGTCGGCAGCGCCGTCCCGCAGTCGCCGCAGAAGCGCTCACCGGCCTCGTACGGGGCCGAGCAGTTGGGGCAGCCGAGGGCGAGCGCCGTGCCGCAGTTCGAACAGAACTTGCGCCCAGCCCGATTTTCAGTTCCGCAGTTGCCGCAGGTCATCCGCGCGTTGAGCTCCCTGAGCGCCCCGATCGGCGGCAGCGTAGCCGATCACCTACGGCCTGAACCGGTTCAGCCACCGATTCGCTCCACGCCCATGTACGGCCGCAGCGGCTCGGGAACGTCCACGGAACCATCCGGTCGCTGGAACGTTTCGAGGATCGCGGCCATCACCCGTGCGAGCGGCAGGCCGGAGCCGTTGAGCGTGTGGACGAGCTCCGGCTTGGCGCCCGGTTCCGGTCGATAGCGAACCTGCATCCGGCGGGCCTGGAAGTCCCGGAAGTTCGAGCACGAGCTGACCTCGAGCCAGCGCTCGACGCCGGGCGCCCAGACCTCGATGTCGTACTTGCGCGCCTGCGTGAAGCCCATCTCGCGCGTTGCCATGAGGAGCACGCGGTAGGCGAGGCCGAGGCGCTGCAGAAGGATCTCGGCCCGGTCCGTCATCCAGTCCAGCGCGGCCGCCGAGTTCTCGGGCTTCTCGAACAGGACCATCTCGACCTTGTCGAACTGGTGGACGCGGAGGATGCCGCGCGTGTCCTTGCCCGCGGCGCCGGCCTCGCGTCGGAAGCACGGCGTGTAGGCCGCGTAGCGGATCGGCAGGTCGGCCGCCTCGAGGATCTCGTCGCGGTGGAGGTTCGTCACCGGGACTTCGGCCGTCGGGACCAGGTACAGGTCGTCGCGCGTGACGACATACATCTGGTCTTCCTTGTCAGGGATCTGGCCGGTGCCCCGGGCCGAGGCCTGGTTGACGACGATCGGCGGCCAGATCTCCGTGAAGCCGTTCTCGCGGGTATGGACGTCGAGGCACCACATGATCACGGCCCGCTGAAGGGCCGAACCGGCGCCCTTGTAGACGGGGAAGCCCGAGCCCGCGATCTTCGCCCCGCGGGCCAGGTCGATGATGTCGAGCTGCTCCGCGATCTCCCAGTGCGGCCGCCGCTCCCAGGTCGCGCCCTCGGCCGGGGCGTCCGCGCCGATCTCGCCTTCGAGCGGCTGGGTCTTCGGGAGCAGCTCGCCCCAGGTTCGAACCGTGACGTTCGCGTCCTCGCCGCCGACCGGGATGTCCAGCTCGGCCGGGTTCGGAATGCGGAGCAGGAAGTCCTCGACCTCGGCTTCGGCGGCCGCAAGCTCCGCGTCGATCGCCGTCAGGCGTTCGGCCACACCGTTCGAGCGCGCCTTGAGCTCGGCGACCTCCGGCCCATCCGGCTTCGCGCCGCCCTTGATCGCCTCGCCGATCGCCTTCGAGGCGGTGTTGCGCTCCGCCCGAAGACCGTCGCCCTCGCCCTGGAGGGCGCGGCGCCGTTCGTCGACCGCGAGGGCCGCGTCCACGAGGGCCGGGTCCTCGCCCTTGTCGAGGGCGCCCTTCCGGATCGCATCGGCATCCTCGCGGAGTCGGGCCAGACCGACGCTCACGCCTTCGCCTCTCCCGTTGCGACGCCGCCGGCGGCGGCTTCGCGCAATCGTGCCACGACGAAGTCCGGCGCAAGGCTTGCGAGCAGCCAACCGGCGCGCGGCCCGTTCGAGCGGCCGAGGAACGCGACGTAGAGCGCCTGGAACGCCTTGCCGGCCGACAGGCCGGAGCTCGCCGCGGTCGAGAAGATCGCGTTCTGCCAGCCGTCGCCGGCATGAGGCGCTTCGTCCGCGATCGTGGTCGCGAGGGCCTGCAGGAACGCGCGCTGATCGCCAGCCAGGTCCCGCGTCGCCTCCGGCACTGCGCCCTGGACCGTCATCCGCGCCCGCTCTGGGGCGTATTCATCGAGCCACACGCGGGCCGCAGCCACCCGCTCGTCGAGCAGCGCGACCTCGTGGACGGTCAGCGGGCTGCCCTTCTCGGCGGCCATCTGCGCGGCGACGTCGGCGCCGGGGACCTGGAGCAGGAACGCGAGATGCGCGAACGGCGCGCGGAACGTGGCTGCTTCGGCCTCCAGGTCCACCTCGGGATCGCGCTGCGCGTAGCGAAAGACCGAGGCGAAGCCCGGCGGCAGCTCGCCCTTCACGTCCCGGCCGGCCAGCGCATCGCCGAGGCGGTCGTACTCGTCGAACAGGCGCGGCACCTGGTCGGTCCCCTCGGGCTCGAAGTCGATCGCGTGATTCGGACGTGAGCGGATCATCAGCGTCCGCAGTGGCTCTGGCGGCAGCACCTCGACGATCCGATGGGCCGCCGTCCCGCGGCCTTTCGAGGTTGACATCTTCTTGCCGCCGACGTTGAGGAACTCGTAGTCCACGCGGATCGGCGGCTCGCGTTCGAAGATCTCGCGCGCGATCGCGTCGGCGCGGTCCCGGGAGCCGCCGGCGGTCGCAAGGTCCTTGCCGCATGGCTCGATCGTCACGCCCCAGACGCTCCACTGCGCGGCCCACTCGAGGTTCCACGGCAGCTTCGCACGGCCACCAAACGGCGAGACCCAGCCGGACGAGCCACAGCCCCGCGCCCACGCAACGAGGTCGGCGCGGCATTCGTAGAAGACCCGTTCGCCATCCCACTTCGTCACGATCGTCGTGCCGACCCGGCCGCACGTCTCGCAGATGACGAGCACCGGGTGCCAGGTCTCGGGGTGGTTGACGTTCGCGACGCGGCGATAGAGCGCCCGCACCTCGGCCGCACGATCGAGCGCGATCCGGACGTACGGATCGATCGAGCCGGTCGCGTAGACCTCGCTCATCCAGTAGTAACGGTCCGGGCGGACGCCGAGGTCGGCGAAGAGGTCGATGAAGACCTGGGCGTGGTGCCGGGCGTACGAGGCGTGGCCGTCGGCGACCTGGTCCGGGATGTGCGCGAGAGGCATACCCATCGCTGCCTCAACGGCGTCGGGCGTCAGGAGCGCCTGGGCGTCCATCGCGTCGAGGTCCTCGACGCCGTACAGCAGCGTTGTCTCGTGGCCCGCCGTGCGCAGGGCCCGCGTGATGACGTCGAGGATGACCGGGCCGCGCAGGCTGCCGACATGGACCGTGCCCGACGGCGTCTTCGAATCGTTGACGACCTGCGGTCCGGAGACTCGGGCCGCCAGCTCGTCAGCCCACTCCATGGGGCTGGCCTAGCTGATGCCGGTGATCTTGTAGGAGAAGTCGCCGGCCGGGACGCTGACCATGACGCTCTCGCCCTTCTTGCGGCCGAGGAGCGCGCGCCCGACGGGGCTCTCGTTGCTGATCCGGCCCTCGGTCGGCCGCGCCTCGGCCGAACCGACGATCTGGAACGACTCCGAACCGTCCGGCCCGCTGACCTTCACGGTCGAACCGATCACGACGTGGTCGTTCGAGTGCGTCTCGTCGATGATCGTCGCGTTCTTGATCATCGATTCGAGCAGCGCAATGCGGCCTTCGACAAACGCCTGCTCGTTCTTGGCGTCTTCGTATTCGGCGTTCTCGGTGAGATCGCCGTGCTCCTTCGCATCGTGGATGCGCTGGGCGATCTCCGGGCGCCGAAGCGTGACGATCTCCTCGAGCTCGGCGCGAAGCTTCTCGAGGCCGTCCTTGGAGATGTACGTGGGCTTGTTGTTCATCGTTGCCCCTTGGGGCCGTCAGTCCGGGCGCTTGCAGCGGAAGCCCGTCGCGGCTGTTCGGATAAGAGAAGAACCCCAGCCTGTCCGCGGGTTCCGCGGGCTGGAGTTCGAGCCGGGCGCGAAGCCTACCGCGACCCCTTCCGGGTGTCAAAGACGCCTTACGGCAGGTCGCACAGCTCAGGATCGTCGCGGAACGTCATGGCACCGTTGACGACGGTCGCCATGCAGCCACCGATGTCGATGCCGCCGTCGGCCAGGCTGAAAAAGCCAAAGTTTGCGCCGGCATCTCCGGTCGGCCTGACCCAGCCCCACGAGAGCCCTGCCCGGTCGAGGCCGCCGACCTCGCGCGCATCGACCAACATCAACGCGACCGGACGACAGCCGTCGAGCTGGACGCAGCCCTGAAGTAGCGCGACATAGGCTCCCAGGTTGTTGGCCTGGCCCGTCTCGTCGTGCCAGTAGTCTGCGCTGCTGATGCTGAACGTGAAGCTCGTCCCGGTGTCGTCCACGAGCTCCAGCTCGCCTGCCGGCTGGGCGCGACCACCGTCGATGGAGCCGCGGAGGTCGATCGTGAGGGTGTGGTCGATCTCGTTGATGAACGTGCCGTCTGGGTGCGCATAGGCGCTCACGTCGGGCGCCGCCGGATCGAATATGGCGCGAGTCGGCAGCTCCGGAAGCGGCCCGCTGACAGCGAGGGATCCCGAGGCGAGCCGATACCTGACCTGCCCGACGTAGGGGTTCTGGGCAAAGGAGGTTGGGAACGAGAGCCACGCTTCGTCGGCCCCGGGCGAGCTTCCGGCGTCGCGGAGCTCCAGCGCGAATGGGAGGCACGTCGGCCCGCTCTTGCAACCCTGAACAAAGGCCACGGCGGCGCCGTCCGGGTCGCGCCAGTACGAGGTGGAAGCAATGCTCCCGAGCCAGCTGGCCTCGCCTTCGGTCACCGAAAGCGTCCCGGTCGGCGGGGCCGCGATGCCCCCGACGACTCTGAGGTCGATCCCGAGCGGGGTGCCTGACCCGGAGGTCGGCTCAAACTCAGCACGAGACTCGACACCGAAGGTGCCTGTCGGGATCCCGGTGCTTGGCGTGGGACCGGTCGCGGACGCCGTGGGCGACGACGACGGCAGGATGCCTTCGAGACCGGGATCGCGGCGGGACGTGAGCGCCAGCGCGCCGAGGCCGACTGCGATCACCAGGCAGGCGGCCGCGAGATTGAACCACGGGGACATCCTCGTGATCGGGGCCGCGTGGGCTGCCCGGAGCACGGTTGCGCGGACCCGCGGGTCCGGCGGGGTCACACGGCTTGGCACGGCGAGCCATTGGTGGTCACGCAACATCGCCGCCTGGTCGGCACGGCACGTCGCGCAGGTCATGAGGTGGGCTTCGAGCTCCTCGGCCTCTTCGGTCGAGAGGCGACCGTCGACGGCGGCCGCGGCCAGCAGCCGGAACCGAAGGTGTGCGCCGAAGGATCCAGTCATCGGTCGGCCCTCAAGCCGAGGGCAGCCAGCTCGTCCCGGAGCCGGACTCGGGCCCGGAAGAGATAGGTCCGAGTAGCAGCCGGCGAGCGATGGATCGCGATCCCGATCTCGGCAGCCGCCATCCCACGTGCCGCGAGGAGCAGGGCGACGCGTGCTTCGGCTGGCAGCCTCGAGAGCGCGAGCGCCAGGATCTCGTCGCGTTCCTGGGCGAGCGCATGCTCCTCGGGCGACGGCTCGACGTCGCGTCGAGCAAGCAGCGAGCGCATCCGTGTCGCGACGGACTGTCGGCGGCCGCGGCTGACGATGAGGTTGCCGCAGACGCGGTAGAGCCAGCCGCCGATGTTGTCGGGTTCGCGTCCTGCCTGGAGTTCCACCACGAGCCGCATGAACGACTCCTGGATGAGATCGTCGGCCGCCTCTCCGTCTCGGACGGCGGCGATCGCGAACGCTCTCAGTCGTTGCGCGTGTCCGTCGTATGCGGCGGTGATGACGTCCGCGACGCGCGACGATGCCGCCGGGGGCTGCGCCCGTAGCGCCACCGGGACGACCGCCTGGACGTGCTCGATCACGGGCTCAGAGACGCCCGGAGGCGGCGGTCGTTTCACTGCGCCGACGGTAGCGGTCAGGAATGACCTGTAGCGAGCGAGATGCGTATGGTCGCGGCTCAGCCCCGCCCAGCGGCGCGGCTCAGGATCGCCAGTGATCCTCGCCGGCCACGAGCTCGATGCCGCTCTTCCAGAGCTCGTCGCGAAGGGCCTCGTAGAGCTGCCGACCGGTTCCGATCCAGGCCTCGTCGCGAGTCGGTTCCCAGGGCAGCTTCGAATCGTCATAGAGCGCGACCCACTCGGCCGCGTTCACCGCGAGCTCGGGCGGCAGCGGCAGCTCGCGGGGATCCACCCGGACGCCCGAGGCCCACAGAAGCGCGCCGCCGTAGTCCGGCCAGAACTCGAGCCGGGAGCCGCGCGTGATCGGTGGCATGTCCGTCATGTCCGGCCCAGTGTGCATTGCCCCACGTCCCGGACGACCCGGGAAATTCGTACCGGAGCTAGCGGGCGCCCTCGGCGAGGCGCTGCAGGCGACGCTTGGTCCGACCGAGCGACGGCCGGTCGGCGGCAGCCACGAACACGGTGTCGTCACCGGCGATCGAGCCGGCGACCTCAGGCCAGCGCGCGCGATCGAGTGCGGCGGCAATCGCGTGGGCCGAACCCGGGAGCGTCTTTACGATCAGGAGCAGGCCCGCTTCGCGAAGCTCGATCGGGAGGTCGGCCAGGAGCCGGCGTAGGCGGTCCTCGCCGGAGGCCTCCGCCTCAACGAGGCGCGGTGGCAGGGCGTACGCGGACATGCCTTCGCGACTCGCCTTGATCAGGCCGAGCTCGGCGACGTCGCGGCTGATCGTTGCCTGGGTCGTCCGGAAGCCGCGCTCTCGGAGCGCGGCCGCGAGCTCCTGCTGGGTCCGCAGCGGCCGGGCGGCGACGAGGTCGCGGATGGCCCGCTGGCGGGCCTGCTTCATGACCTCCATCAGACGTTCAACCACCAGGCGACGATGACCGCCGCCAGGACCACGCGATAGACGATAAACACGCTGAGCGAGTGCGTGCGCACGAAGCGCAGCAGGATCGCGATCGCGAAGAGCCCAGACACGAGCGCCGCGACCATCCCGACCACGAGCGAACCGATCGAGACGTCTACGCCCGCCTCCCCGGTGAGCAGCTTCCGGACCTCCCACGCCCCGGCAAGCGCTGTTACCGGGGTCGCCATCAGGAAGCTGAAGCGTGCTGCGGCCTCGCGGGTTAAGCCGGCAAACAGGCCGGCCGAGATCGAGATCCCGGAGCGGCTGATGCCCGGGACGAGCGCGACGGCCTGGGCAACGCCGATCGCGAGCGCCGTCCCGACACCCACATCCGCGATCTCGCGTCGCTGCGCTCCCCAGCGATCGGCAAGCCACAGGATCACCCCGCCGATGACGAGCGTGACCGCGACAAGCCGGGCCTCGCGGAAGGCGTTCTCGATCGGATCGTTGAGGAGGACGCCGGCCACGATCGCCGGGATCGTCGTCAGCGCCAGCAGCCACGCGAGGCGGCGATCGGGATCGCCGCGGAACGAGCGGTCGCGGAGGGCCGCAAGCCCGGCCGGCACGAGGCGCAGCCATTCGGCCCGGAAGTAGACAAGCAGCGCGACGAGCGTCGCGATGTGGAGCATGACGCTGAACGCGAGGCTGTCGATGAACGGATCGCGCCAGCCGAGGAGCTCGGGCACGACGATGAGGTGCCCGGAGCTCGACACTGGCAGGAACTCGGTCAGGCCCTGGACGAGGCCCATGACGAGCGCCTGGAGCAGCGTGTCCATGAGAGGCGGGTCAGCCGCCGCTGGTCAGCGGATGAACAGCGGCGCGAGGACGAGCGTGATCGTCGCCAGGAGCTTGACGAGGACGTGGAGCGACGGTCCGGCTGTGTCCTTGAACGGATCGCCGACCGTGTCGCCAACGACCGCCGCGGCATGCGCTGGCGTCTTCTTGCCAAGGACGTTGCCCGCGTCATCGAGCAGATGGCCGGACTCGATGTACTTCTTCGCGTTGTCCCAAGCGCCGCCGCCGTTGTTCAGGACGGTCGCAAGGAGGACGCCGGCGATCGTTCCGACCATCAGCATGCCGGCCACGGCCTCATGGCCGAGGAGCAGGCCGACGATGATCGGCGTCGCCACCGCCACGACACCCGGCAGGATCATCTGCTTGAGCGCGGCGCGGGTCGTGATGTCGACGACGCGGGCGTAGTCGGGCCGCTGCGTGTAATCCATGATCCCGGGCATCTCCCGGAACTGGCGGCGGACCTCGACGATGATCGACTGGGCCGTCGTCCCCACCGCGCGGATCGCGAGCGAGCTGAAGAAGTAGACGAGCATCGCACCGATGAGGGCGGCGATGAACACGTCGACGTTGGCGAGGTTGACCGAGGTCAGCAGCTGGCGCGCCCCGTTCGTCCCGGCCTCGATCTGGCGGCCGATGATCAGGTTGACCTTGTCGATGTAGGCGCTGAACAGGAGGAACGCCGCGAGCGAGGCGGACGCGATCGCGTAGCCCTTCGTCAGGGCCTTCGTCGTGTTGCCGACGGCGTCGAGGCGGTCGGTGATCTCGCGCGCACCGGCCTCGGCGCGACTGAACTCGGCGACGCCACCGGCGTTGTCGGTGATCGGGCCGAAGGTGTCCATGGCGAGGATGTAGGCCGTCGTCATGAGCATGCCCATCGTCGCGACGGCCGTCCCGAAGATGCCGCCCACGTCGTGGCCCTCGGCGTTCAGCAGGTGCGCCTGCGTGCCGAGGAAGTGGCTCGCCCACAGCGCGATGCCGATCGTGATCGCAGTGACGAACGTCGTCTCGAAGCCGACCGCCGTACCGGAGATGATGTTCGTGGCCGGACCTGTCTTCGAGGCCTCGGCGATCTCGCGGACCGGGCGGAACGTGCCGGCCGTGTAGTACTGCGTGATGTAGACGAACGCGACGCTCGTCGCGAGGCCGACGACGCCGGCGCCGAAGAACCAGACCCACGTCGGGAGGCCGTTCGAAACCGTGCCGGACGTGTCCATCATCACGTTCGTCGTGAGCGCGAGGCCCGCGACCGAGAGGAGCGTCGTGACCCAGTAGCCGCGGTTCAGCATGTTCATCGGGTTCTCGTCCTCGCGGCCGCGGACGAAGAAGATGGCCACGATCGTTGCGAGCAGGCCGAAGCCTCGGACGACGAGCGGGAAGAAGATCCAGGCCTGGGGGTTCGGCCAATTGAGCGACTGCGCGATCGCGAACGCGCCGACGCCGAGGATCATCGCGCCGATGTTCTCGGCCGCGGTCGACTCGAACAGGTCGGCGCCGCGGCCGGCACAGTCGCCGACGTTGTCGCCGACGAGGTCGGCGATGACGGCCGCATTTCGCGGGTCGTCCTCGGGGATGCCCGCCTCGACCTTGCCGACGAGGTCCGAGCCAACGTCCGCGGCCTTCGTGTAGATGCCGCCGCCGAGCTGGGCGAAGAGCGCCACGAATGACGCCCCGAAGCCGAAGCCGACGATGAGGAACGGCGCGTCGTGCGTCGACTGGCCGCCGGCGAGGCCGCCGAACGCGGCAAAGATGCCGTACACGCCGAGCAGCGAGAGAGCCACCACGAGGAACCCGGACACGGCGCCGCCGCGCATCGCGACCTGGACCGCCTCGACCAGGCTCCGCTGGGCAGCGGACGCGGTGCGGACGTTCGAGCGGACGCTGATGTACATGCCGATGATCCCGGACGCCATCGAGCACGCGGCACCAACAAGGAACGCGATGCCCGTCCGCCAGCCGAGGTCGATCCCGAAGATCGAGGTA
Source organism: Candidatus Polarisedimenticolia bacterium (assembly GCA_035649355.1). Classification (GTDB taxonomy): domain Bacteria; phylum Chloroflexota; class Limnocylindria; order Limnocylindrales; family CSP1-4; genus UBA5189. Next base: position 4,829 of record DASRJS010000019.1, on the reverse strand, counting down.
TCGGCAACGTCCTTGCCTTCGAACGCCGTGATCACGCCGCCGATGACGAACGCGCCGACGATCGCGAGGATCCCGATGGTCGTGTACTGGCGCTTGATGAACGCGTCGGCGCCTTCGCGGATCGTGTCGGCCACGTCCTGCATCGCCTGGGGGCCCTTGTCACGCGACAGGACGTCGCGGGCGAGGTAGATCGCAAACAGGACGGCGGCAATGCCGGCGACCGGGATGATCAGCTGGAGCGTTTCAGCGCTCATGGGGTCCTCGGGTCCTCCTCATCAGTTATGCGTCGCATCAGGTCTCGCGCTCGCCGCAGCGGGCGCGCCTGCCCGGGGCTTGGGCTCCTGGGAGATCGGGGTCAGCCTGCCCGTTCGAACACGGCGCTCAGGCCGGCGGAGTGTAACAAGGCGCCTTCGAGCGGGTCAAACTCAGGCGCAGTCGCGGGCTATGCAGTCGCGCGACTCCGTCAGGGCAGCCAGCGTGGCTCGCTGCCATCGACGGTGAGCTGGGTCGGCGAACCGCCGTCAAGCGTGATCAACCACAGCCCGGCGGTTCTCCCGGTGCCCTGAACGGCGCGCGCGAGGACGACCCGGCGACCGTCGGGCGAGAACGTGGCGCCGAGGTCGTCGTAGGACTGGTCTCGCGTCACGTCTCCGGAGTGGCCCCCGCCGCGCCCATCGAGCGCAAGGATCAAGCGGGCGTTGAAAGAATGGACGTACAGGATGTTCCCCGCCGCGTCGACGCTGATGTCGCCCAGGGCGATGTCACCCTCGATCGACGTCACGGATCCGTCGATCGCGACGAGCTGGAGCGTCGGCGTGGACTGGCCCGACGCCATCCCGGTGACGACGAACGAGGCATCGGCCATCGACCATGTCGGCGACCCGAAGGCTCGAACGCCCGCCGGCGAGGATGGCGCGGGCTCACCGTCCGCACTGAGGTCGACAACGACCAGTGAGCCATCAGCGAGGGGCACGAGCGCATGGCCTCCGTCGGCGTCGAACGCGGGCTGCGGGGGGCTCAGCGGGCCAGCGGCTGCGGGTCCCCCGCTGAGCAGGACCTGCCGCTCGTCACCGAACGTCCATGGCGTCGGCACGAGCCACCAGCCACGGTCCGCACCCGTTACGCCGCGCCGGGCGAGAAGGATCTTCGTTTCGTCCGGTGATAGACGAGGGGCCCCCTCGACGTCTCCCGCTTCGGTGATGACCTGCGCGTCGCTGCCGTCGACGTTCAACGTCGCAACGACATCGCCCGTGGCATACACCAGGCGGCGACCGTCGCCGGTCACGTCGAACGCGGTCACGGGAGCGAGCTCCCAGGTGAGCTGCCGCGCGTTCGTGCCGTCCGGATTGACGAGCCACAGGTTCGTGACACCCGAGCGATCGGAGAGGAACGCGATCTGGTTCTGGGCCGATTCGGTCTCCGAGCCCGTCGTGAACGACCACGTTCGACCCGCGGCGACCTGCCCGGGATCGTGCAGCTTCTTGACGACCGGCGCGAGGGTCACGGTGTAGGTCGTGTTCTCGGCGAGCGGCGCGGAAGGCCGGAAGATGAGCACCGACGCCGGGCCGCCGTTCGGGTCGCTCACGACCTCCGTGGCCCCGCCGACCGACGGCGTGATCGTGAGCGCGCCCGCTGCACTGCCGAGATCGATCGGGCCGTCGAACAGCACCGCGATCGGCGAGTGGATGGCGATGCCCGCGACGTCGGCGGCCGGTACGACCCGCGCCTCGAGGCCGGCCGACACCGTGGAGAATTGCAGGCTGAACGGCGCGACGAGGTGTGCGCCGGCTGTGTCGGCAGCGGTCGTATCGAGCGAGAGGCTGTACGTCGTCCCGAACGCGAGCTCGCGTCCGAACGCGAGCGAGACGTGCGGACCGGACCACGTCGCCGCAAACGGGACCCGCGGACTGATGACGATCGCACCTTCGACGCTGGCGGTGTCCATCAGGCGGTCGAACTGGAGCTCGATCGTCGAATCGACCGCGAGCCCGAGTGCGCCGTCCTGCGGCACCGTCGCGAGGACGCGCGGCGGGCCCGACGTCGCGAAGGCCCACTCATCGATCCCGGTCGTCGCGACGTTGCCCGCGAGATCGACGTAGCCGGGATCCACCGAAACGACGAAGTCGGTGGCCGCCGATAGCGGCTCGGAAGGCGTGAAGATCAGCATCGGGCCGTCCCAGGTGAGCGCGCCGGCGACGACCGGGACGATGTGGAAGCGCGACTCCGCGGTCGTCGTTCGAAGGGCCTCGCTGAAGACGACGTTGATCGACGAGATCGGCTCGGCGATCCGGTCGCCGCCGGCCGTCGCGGAGAGCCGGACCTCGACGACGGTCGGTGGGCGGCGGTCGATGAGGGTCGCGTCCGCGAGCACGAGGACGAGGAAGACGAGCGCCACGAGGGCGCTACCGATCGAGATTGCGCGGGGCATCAGCAGCGCCGCCTGGCAAAGTCGGGCACGGCGCCCGACGGTAGCACAGGGCCCCCGAACGGCCCCACCCCTATACTCCCGACCCTGTGACCAAACGACCGGCCCTCGGGTGCCTCTTCGAGATTCTCGAGACCCTCGTTCTCACGGTGGTCATCTTCTGGCTGATCCAGACATTCGTGGCCCAGCCGTTCAAGGTCCAGCAGGGTTCGATGGAGACGACGCTCGAAGAAGGGCAGTACGTCCTTGTCGACAAGCTGACACCGCGCTGGCAGCCGTACGAGCTCGGCGACATCATCGTCTTCCAGCCGCCGCCATCGTGGAGTGACGCCAAGATCCCGTACATCAAGCGCGTCATCGGCGTCGCGGGTGACAAGATCGAGCTCATCGACGGCCACGTCTACGTCAACGACGTCGAGCTCGTCGAGGATTACCTCTATCAGATCGACGACGAGCCGCAGCCGACCGAACCCACGCCAGGCGGCCAGACGACATGGCGAATCGGCGAGGGCGAGCTGTTCGTCATGGGCGATCACCGCGGCAACTCGTCCGACTCGCGGACGTTCGGACCGATCGAGGTGAGCTCGGTCGCCGGCCGCGCGTGGCTGCGCTACTGGCCGTTCGACGTGTTCACGATCCTGCAGCACCCGACGTACCCGGAAGCAGCTCCGTCCGCAAGCCCCGGTGTGGAGCCGTCCACGAATCCGTCCACGAGTCCCTCCGCGGAGCCCGCGAGCGCCGCGCCGTGACCGTCGCCCTGGTGGGTGTCGCGGTCGTCGCGATCCTCGGGGCGATCGCCGCGGTCTCAGCTCGCGAGGCGCGCCTCGCGCTCACCGGACTCGTCGTCGCCCTCGTCGCGGCGCCGTTCGTTGCCGATCCCCTGCCCGACATCCGGGTCCTCGCGTTGCGGGTGGTCGGTGGCGTGCTCGCCGCCCAGCTCCTGTGGCCGGCCGTCCGAGCCGGCGTCGTCCGTGAGGGTGGCTCGCTCCTCGGTTGGCGCGCCGAGGCGCTGCTGGCGACGGCCGCTGCGATCTGCGGCTGGGCCATCGCCGCGAGCCTGGCCGGCACTCCAACGGGCGTCGACCTGCCGCCCGGGCTGAGCACGATCGGGCCACTCGATCCGGCCGCTGTCCGCGTCGCCGCGCCGGCCGCCGCCGGCCTGGCGATCCTCGCGCTCGCGGCGACACCCGTTCTCGTGCCGCCGGACCCGGTTCGTCTCGGTCTTGGGCTGCTCCTGCTCGTCGAAGGCGTCACACTCCTCCAGTCCGGCCTCGGCGGCGCAGCCGAGCCACTCGAGCAGCTGGCGATCGTCGCCGCGCTCGTCGCGGTCGCGGCCGGAGTGGCGGCGCTGTCGCGGACGCTCGACACCGGCGCGGCGACGGCGGCGCACCCGATCTCCGGCGCCGGGCACGCGGCTGACGCCGCGACTGGCGCGGAGCCCGTGACGCCCAATTCATGACGATCGTGATCGCCGCGGGCATCGCGCTCGGAGCCGGTGTGCTGGCCTCGTTCCTCCGGCTCCGCGCGCCGCTCGCAGCAACGCTCGTCGGCCTGGGTGGCCTCGCGGCCGTCGCCTTCGCCGCGGTCGCGATCGGCCCGGATGACGTCCTGCCGTTCGGGTCCGTTCAGATCGTCGGCTCGGACCTCCTTCGGGCGATCGGCCTGTTCTGGGCGATCAGCGCCGCGGGCCTCGTCGCGATCGACGCGCTCGGGATCGGGAGCCACGCCGTCGCCGGACCTGCCCTCCTCGGAATTGGTGCCGCGATCCTGGCCCTGGGTGCGACGAACGGCGAAGCGAGCTTCGCCTTCCTCGCCGCGGGTGGCGTCGCCACGGTCGTCGCGCCGGCCGCGGCGGCCGGACGCTCGCGCGCCGCGGTCGCGTGGCGAGCCCTCAGAACGGTGGTCATCGCCGGCTTCCTCGGGCTCGGGGTCATCGCCTGGGAATCGTCGCCCGCGGGGCCCTTAGGCGCCGCATCACTGGAGCCCGGCGCGGACCGGGCGGCGGCGGCGGCGATCGGGCTCGGGCTCATCGCGATCGTCACGGCGGTGGCCATGCGGGCCGGCGCGATCCCGACGCACGTCTGGGCGGCGCGGCTGGTCGAGGCGATCCCGATGGCCGCGATCCCGGCCGCGCTGGCCTGGGGCGGTGCGACGTTCGCGATCGTCGCCTCGAGCTGGGCGGTTGCGGCGCTGGGTCCATCCGCCGCGGCCATCGGTCCCGAACGAACGGTGGTCGCGATCATCGCCGCCGCGACGCTCCTGCTCGGCTCGGCAGCCGCCTTCGTGCACGACGATGTCGAGCATGTCGTCGGCTATTCGATCGTCGCCGACGCCGGGGTCGTCCTCCTCGCCTTCGCCGCTCTCGATCCCGCGGTCGCCCGGCCGCTCGGCGCCTGGGTCCTCG
>DASRJS010000018.1:0-2489 GCA_035649355.1 Candidatus Polarisedimenticolia bacterium | reverse complement strand
GGCGGGCAAGGTCCTGACGCACAGCTGCGTCGAGTCGAACGAGCGCAAGCTCGTGTACGACGGCGTCGTCACGACCGACGCACGCGGCGAGGCGACGGTCGAGCTGCCCGGCTACTTCGAGGCCCTCAACGGCGACGTCCGCTACCAGCTCACACCGCTCGCCGACGCCCGCGCCTGGGTCAAGCGCAAGGTCGCCGGCAACCGGTTCACGATCGCCACGAGCGAGCCGAGCACCGAGGTGTGCTGGCAGGTCAGCGGCGTCCGCCAGGATGCCTACTCGAAGGCACATCCACTCGTCGTCGAGAGCGTCAAGACCGGACGCGAGAAGGGCCGCTACCTGAACCCCGTCGAGCACGGCCAGCCGGAGCGTCTCGGCGTCGACTACGAGCTGCGGCAGAAGGCTCACGCCGCCGCCGCGGACTAGCCCTGGCGGTGGGCCAGGAACTCGAGGATGCCGAGCTTTGTGATCACGCCTGTCGGTGGGCTCAGACGCCGGTCAGGACCGCTTCCAAGGTCCGCCAGGCCCCGGCTCCGCCTGAGCCCTCGACCGCTCGAAACGCCGAGCGTCGCGGACCACGCGGGCGCGCCAGCGCAACGACGCCGACGTGGATCCGTCGGATGCCGTCTCGTTCGAAGGCCGCCGCCCACTCGCTCACGGCACGCGGGCGCTCGGCGACCGGGATGCCTCGAGTCCAGATCGCTACGTAGTCGGCCGCTGACAGCTCGCGCAGGCGCGTAACCACGGACGTAGCGCCCGTGTCGGCGAGCCAGCGCCGGACCGGGTCGCTCCACGCGCCTCCGCGATCGATCCAGTTGCAGAGCACATAGCCTCGCCCGCCCGGCGCCAGCGCCCGAGCCACCCGCTCGACGGTCCGCGCCCCCACATCGTCGCCGCCGAGCGGTGAGTCGCGGTAGATGAGGGCCCGCTCCGGTGCGATCACGTATGGCGGGTTGGCGACAACGGTGTCGAAGCGGCCGTCGAGCCGTCGATCCGGGACCTCGCCGAGGAAGTCGCCGAGCTCCGCGCGCAGGCGGTCGCGGCCGTTGAGCCTCGCGTTGAACCGCGCGAAGGCAATCGCGCGCTCGCTGATGTCCACGCCGTGGACCTCCGTCCGCGTCCCGCCGTGGACGAGGCCCTGGAAGGCCGGGCCGCAGCCGAGGTCGAGCAGCCGGCCGCGGACGGCCGGCCGGACATGGCGCGCCAGGAGGAAGCTCGACGGTCCAGGGCCCATGACGAAGTCCGGGCTGAACTGATGCCGTCCCAGATCCGAGGCGACGAGGACGTCTCCGACGCGGACGAGGCGGCAGCATGGGGCAACCATGTCCTGATGCCGCTCGATCACGCCGGCAGCCTCGAAATCGGCGATGGCGTTGCGGTCGAGCGCTCGCTCCAGGAGCCTGCGCCCGATGGTCCGCTCGCGAATGAAGAGGTCGGCGAGCGGCTGCTCGGCCGTCGTGGCGGCGGTGCCCGCATCGGGCAGGCCGCCGATGAGCGCGGCGACGCTCGCTCGACGGATGCGGACGCGGCGTCCCGGCAGCCGGCCTATTTGTCGATCTCCGGGAGGGGCTCGAACTTCTCGACGGGCGCGAATTTCTCGACCGGCTCCAGCGTTTCGATCGGGCCGACCTTGTCCAGAAGTGGCTCGAACTTCTCGACCGGCTCGAACTTCTCGACCGGCTCGACATTCTCGATCGGGCCGACCTTGTCGAGGAGCGGCTCGAACTTCTCGATCGGGCCGACCTTGTCGAGGAGTGGCTCGAACTTCTCGAGTTCGAGTCCCCCGTCGGCCGTCGAGATTGTCGACAACGCTGGATCGGGCCCGCCGGCGCCGTTGAGCGTCGGCGATGGGATTGGCTCGATCGAGATCGTCCGGCGGGTGAGCAGCTGGACGCCAAGGAAGACGGCCAGGGCGGCCGCGGCAAACGCGCCGAGCGCGATCGGCCAGTACGTCGTCACGCAGTCGATGACGTCGCTGCAGGCGAACCCGGCGATCGGGAGGAGGCCCGGCGCCTCGGTTGGAGCCGGCCCGGGCGTTGGCCCAGCGGCGGAGATCACACCCGTGTCGTTCGTGATCGTCAGGACCGTCGCCGCGGTCGGGCTGAGCTCGACGCTCTTGAGGCTGCCGAGCGGGGCGTAGCCGTCGGGCGCCTTGGACTCGGTGAGCGTGTACGTCCCGCCGCTGAGCGTCAGGTCGTTGCTGGGCAGGACGAGGATGCCGTCGGCGAGGCCGTCGGCCGGCGGCGTGCCGGGCGTGGCCGGCGCGGCGTCGTCGCAGAACGTGCTGCCGGGTGGCCGCGTCCGGCCGCTCGCCGGTCCCTCGATCGCGAAGCACGCGCCGGGGACGGGCTTGCCCGCGGCGTCGACCTTGAAGATCGTCAGCGCGTTGGCCATGAAGTGCGTGAGGCTCAGGTGGGTCACCGCGCCGGCGACGATCTCGAACGGCGTGTCGTCGGCGAGGGGGTAGCCGGCGTTGGCCGGGCCGATCGGC
>DASRJS010000017.1:0-52944 GCA_035649355.1 Candidatus Polarisedimenticolia bacterium | reverse complement strand
CGTCCATTCCGAACTGGGCCTCACCACCCGGCGCTGAGCCGCGGAGGATCGTGAAGGTCGCAAAGTCCTGCTCGAGCTTCCCGCCACCGCCGACCGATCCCGGGGTGTTGGTGGGCCGGACGACGCAGCCAGCGTCGACGCAGCTCGTGAAGCTGTAGACATCGAAGCCGCGTGCGATGTCGCTCGCGTAGATGTAGCCCTTGTACTCCTTCGCCGACCAGGTGTCGGCGCCGGGCATAATGTTCCAGCCGCGGGTGTTCGCCCAGGTCGTGCGCGCGTCCTCGGCGATGCCGTCGGCCGATGACGCCGGCGCCGAGAAGTCCATCCACCAGACCCCGCCGCCGTAGTGGGCGGTCGTGAGCTGCCGCCCCGGCAGCCGTGACACACCGTCGAGGCCCGCATACGTCTCGCCCGGCGACGCGCTGCCGTTGCCGCCGATCCGGAACACGTGGATCGTGCACGCGCGCTCGGTCCGTCCGACCGCGGCAAGCGCCGGCTCGAGCGGGTCAATCAGCAGACCAGGGTTCGGGTAGACCCAGATGCCGAGCTTCACGGGGTTGGCCGGCGAGGCGTTGGCCGTCTCGGGCCGCCCGGTCATCGGCGCGATCGCCCAGAAATGGGCGCCGCCAATGATCCCGTTCGGGTCCGTGTTGCAGGCGGTCTGGGTGAGTCCGCCGCCGCGCTCGTCGGTGACGACGAGCAGCTTGCCGTCGGCGGTGATGTCGGACTGGTGGGAGATGGCGACGTTGTTCGGGTTGTCGACGGCGTCGATGCGGTTCGGGGCGATGCCGATGACCCGCGCCTTGCCAGTCAGGACCTGGCTGACATCGAGGATCACCGTGTCGTCGCCGACCGCGGCGATGTAGGCAGTCTTGCCGTCGCGCGAGAAGTGCAGGTCGTGCGGGCTCCAGTTCCCGCTTCGGCCGATGCTCACGCAGGCGAAGGTCACGCCCGAGCTCGGGCACGAAGCACTCGTGAGCGACCCGCTCTGCACGAAGCGGTAGGTGTGGCGCATCTGGCCATTGCGCAGGTCGACGATGTCGATCGACCCGTCGCCGCGCGGGTTGAGCATGACGATGTACTGGCCGCTCGGGTGGATCTGGGCGTTGTGGGCCCCGCCGCCCGCGAGGTTCGGCACGCAGCCGAGCAGCTCGGTGGTGAACCGCGCGGTCGCTGGATCGAAATGCAGCCGCAGGATGTCGATGCCGCCGTCCTCGACCGTGTACTGCATCAGGCAGGCCGAGGTCTTCGGCGTGACCTCGACCGGGTCGACCCCGATGACCGCGAGGTCGCCCCAGATCTGGATGTCGTCCTCCCAGCCTGGGTCGCTATACCCGCCGGCTTCCATCGGCCGGGCGGGGTTCGTGATGTCGAAGATCTGCATCCCGGAACCCATCGTCCCGACGAACGCAAAGTCGTGGAGACCGTCGTTCGCGGTGCGCGATTGGAACTCGATGTCCGTGCCGACGAAGCCACACACGTTCGCCAGGTGGGCCAGGTTTCGAGCCGAGCGCGGAACGAGACCCGGCGTGCTGAGCGCTTCGCAGGGCAGCGAGACGCCGTGGGCGGGATCGAGCGGGTCAGCGGCCTGGCCGAACGTCACGGCCGGCACGAGCGCGGCGAACAGCAGCCACGCTGCGGCGATCGCCTTCAAACGGAACGGGACGCGCATCTCGATGTTCTCCTCGAGCCGGCAGGCCGTCTCTGGCCTTCGTCGCGTCCCGGCCGAATATACCACCACGGGTCGTGGTGTCAACAAGTCCAGAGCTGATCCAAACGCGCGGATCCACGACTTTCCAACGCTGCTCGCCCGGAAGCGATCGATACAGTTGGAAGACGTCCCCGACGGACGTCGAGTTGTGAGGGCTCCGTGAGTCGCGATCTCGTCGAGGCGGCGCAGCGCGGCGACCAGGCGGCATTCGTCGACCTGGTTCGCCTGTACGGCGGCCGTTTCCTCGCGATCGCCCATCGGATCCTGCGTGACGTCGACCGGGCCGAGGATGCCCTGCAGGAAGCGCTGGTGATCGCCTGGCGTGACCTGCCGAGCCTCCGCGATCCGGACCGGTTTGGCGGCTGGGTCCATCGGATCCTCACCAACGTCTGCATCGCCGAAGCCGGCCGGGAGCGCAAAAGGATCACGAACCTGATCCTGCTCCCAAGTGCCGACACGGCAGCGCCCGATGAGCTCCTGGGCATCGCGGATCGAGACCTGCTTGACCGTGGCTTCCGGCGGCTCACCCCGGACGAGCGGGCGATCCTGGTGCTCCGCCATTACGTTGGCTACGACCCGACCGAGATCGCCGAACTCCTTGGACTTCCCGCGGGGACCATCCGTTCCCGCCTCCATCACGCACATCGCGCCATGCGCGCCGCTCTTGATGCTGACGCACGCGCCGCGGCCGTCGGAGGAACCTCTCGATGAACCAGCGTTCCGACATCGACCGCACGCTCGAGATCTGGATGGCCGACGGCCCGACTTCGATCTCCGATCACATCGTCGATGTCGTCGCCGGCCGGATCGCACGACAGCGCCAGCGCCGCGCGTGGCCCTTCCCAGGAGGGACCACCGTGACCACTCAGATCAAGCTCATCGCCGCCGCTGCGGCTGTCATCGTTTTTGCCGTCGTCGGCTGGAACCTGCTGCCAAAGCAGCCCGGCGTCGGTGGGCAAGACCCCACGCCGTCGCCCTCGCCTTCGCCGACAGCAACCCCGGAGAGCTCTCCTGTTGCCCTCACCGAGGGCACCCTGACGGGTGGCAGCTACATCCTGCAGCCGCTGAACGACCCCTCGAGCATCCGGATCGTGGCGGACATCCCCGCAGGGTGGCACGCGTTTGGGGACACGTTTGGGGCCGGGGCACTGAGCAGCCCAGGCCAGACCGACGGGATCCTGGTCGCCTTCATGGTGACCGAAGGGCTGTTCGCCGACTCATGCCATTGGGACCTGAACGGCACTGGATTGGAGCAGCCAGGCGATGTCGTCGTCGGTCCGACGGTTGACGACCTCGTTGCCGCGCTGAAGGCCAACACCTCCTATACGTCATCGGCCGCGAGCCCGGTCACCTTCGGCCCGTTCGAAGGCCAGGAGCTGGAGCTGCAGCTCCCGGGAGACGACGTCCTTTCGACGTGCGACATGCACGGGGCGGGGTCGCCGTTCACGGGCACGGCGTTCTACGTGTTCCCCGGGGGCTTCTATGCCCAGGGTCCGAACAGCCGCTGGCACCTGTACATCGTGGACATCGAAGGGACACGGCTGATCACGATGATCAGCATCGTCGAGACAGCCACCGCAGCCGACATCGCGGCCGCGGAGGCCATCGTGGCATCGTTCGAGATCACGCCCTGAGCGCGGCGCTCTGACCCACTTGCACCTCCGCACGACAGAACTGCCGCCGGCACAAGCCGGCGGCAGTTCACGATCTCGGGCGACCAGCTCGTCATCGACATGGTCAAGAACGAGTTTCCGGCCGCGACCGAGGCCGACCTCTGGAACGACACGATCGCGCAGACCGTGATCTACGAGCCCGGACCCTTCACCCCGACGCCGTAACCGGGGTCCGCACACGCCACGCCGCCGCGGCTTGGGCCCGGCGGCGTCCATTCGTCCGCCCTGGGAAATTTCGGCATGAATGAACAACACGATGGGTGAATCGACCATACCGTGTGGACGGCACTCCCCACGGGTGCCACGAGGGACCGACACCGAATGGATCGCGATCTCGTTGAGGCAGCGGCCAGGGGCGATCGGGCGGCGTACGTCGACCTGATCAGCGCACGGGCCGACCACCTCTTCGCGATCGCACAACGGATCCTTCGCGACGTCGATCGAGCCGAGGACGCCCTGCAGGACGCGCTGGTCATCGCCTGGCGAGACCTGCGAGGGCTCCGCGATGCGGATCGATTCGACGCCTGGCTCCGGCGCCTGGTCGTGCACGTCTGCATCGCGCAGGCGACCCGCGAGCGGCGTCGAGTCGTCAACCTTCGGATCCTGCCGGCCGAGGGGCCGGCAGCGCCCGACGCGCTGCTCACCGTGGAAACTCGGGACCAGCTCGAGCGTGGCTACCGGCGTCTTCCGCCGGAGCAGCGGGCGATCCTCACCCTGCACCACTTCGTGGGCTATTCGTCAGGCGAGATCGCCGAGACCCTCGGCATCCCGCCCGGGACGGCCCGCTCCCGACTCCACCACGCACATCGCGCCATGCGCGCCGCCCTCGAGGCGGATGCCCGACCCAGAGTCATGGGAGGACGTTCGGCATGAATCCCGACCGTGACCTCGATCGCCTGCTCGACCAGTGGTTCGCCGACGGCCCCATTGAAGTCGCCGACCGCGTCGTTGTGCAGGCTGCAGACCGGATCGAGCATCAGCCCCAGCGACCCGCGTGGCGCCTCCTTCGGAGGTCTCCCATGCGCCCCGCAATCACCATCGGCCTCGCGGCCGCCGCAGTCCTCGTCGTTGCCGTGGTCGGCTACAACCTGCTCCCGAGAAGCTCGTCCGTCGGCGGCCCGCCGACTGCGACGCCGGTCCCGACCGTCAGCCCACTGCCGTCACCGACGGCAGCCGCTTCACCGGCGATCGTCGATCCGGCCGCGCCGGGCAGCGACATTTCAGCTGCCTTCCTTGGCACATACAGCGAAGGTGACTGGTCAGCCCAGCCCACGGGCGACGCTCGATACTTGTGGCAGCTCCTGCCGGCCGGCGACAAGACGTGTGCTGAGCTCGTGCTCGTGACCACCAGCTGCATCGTCATCAATCGAATGCCGACCGACATCGAACAGTACGGTCCAGCTGCGGTCGTCGGCGATGTCCTCTATTACCGGATGATCATCCACAACTTCCAGGAAGACCCGTGCCTGAACAAGGTCATCGCCTGGCGGTTGGGCGTCTTGGCGGATCGACTGACGACGCAACAGCTGGCTTCCGGCTGCCGCAACAGCCTTGACGATACGGGGTTGCTCCTGCGGGTCAGCCCATGATCGGCCGGTTCGCTCCTGATTGACGACCCCGGGGTCGGCCCTACCGGCTCGGACCTAGAGGTTGCCGCGTCTCGCCTGCTCGATCTCGATCGCCTCGAAGAGCGCCTTGAAGTTGCCGACGCCGAAGCCGCGCGAGCCGTGGCGCTCGATGATCTCGAAGAAGAACGTCGGGCGGTCCTGGATCGGGCGGGTGAAGATCTGGAGGAGGTAACCCTCCTCGTCGCGGTCGGCCTCGATGCCCAGCTGCTCGAGCGTCTCGATCGGGACGCCGACGTCGCCCACACGCTCCGCGAGGGTCTCGTAGTAGGCGTGCGGCAAACCCAGGAACTCGATGCCGTTCTCGCGCAGCTGGCGAACCGTGCTGACGATGTCCTCGGTTCGAAGCGCGATGTGCTGGGTGCCGGCCATGCCGTAGTAGTCGATGAACTCCTGGATCTGGCTCTTCTTCTTGCCGGTCGCCGGCTCATTGATCGGGAACTTGATGCGGCCGTTGCCGTTGGTCATGACCTTCGACATCAGCGCCGAATACTCGGTATGGATGACCTTGTCGTCGTAGTGGATGAGCTGGGCGAACCCGAACGTGTCGCGGTAGTAGTCGACAAACTTGTTCATGTCGCCGAGCTCGACGTTGCCGACGCAGTGGTCGATCTCGAGGAGTGACAGGCCCGTCGCGGCCTTCGCCGGCTTCTTGATCTTCCGGTAGCCGGGCAGGAAGGCGCCGTGGTAGTCGCTCCGCTCGACGAACGAGTGGCGCACCTCGCCGTACGTGCCGACCGCGCTGCGCCGCAGCGTGCCGTCGTCGCCGCCGTCGATCGCGATCGGCTCGATCGCGGAGGGCGCGCCGCGCCTCGTGGTCTCATGCCACGACTTCGCGGCATCGTCGACCGCGAAGGCAATGTCCTTGACGCCGTCGCCGTGACGGTGGACGTGCTCGGCGATTTCGCCGTCCGGGCCGAGCGCGCCCGTCACGACGAGCGTGATGTCGTTCTGGCGGAGGGCGTAGCTGATGCGGTCGCGAACGCCGGTCTCGAGGCCGGAGTACGCGATCGGCGTGAAGCCCCACAGCGATCGGTAGTAGTGCGCCGCTTGCTTCGCGTTCCCGACCCAGAACTCGACGTGATCGAGGCCGTTCAGCGGCAGGAAGTCTTTCGCTTCCTTGTAGGCATCCTTGTTGATGTGGGCGCCGCTCTGGTTGGCGGCGCCGCGCGAAAGCGTATCGGTCATGAACGCCTCCTCGGCGGCCCATGGTAGTCCGGGACGGGCCGCCCGCCAGCGCGAGCAGGTCAGTCCGGGCAGGAGGCGAAGAGCATGTCGCGGTTGATGGCGGCGAGGATGAGGTTCCGCGCGAGATCGTTCACGGGCGCGAGGTCAACGACAACTGAACGTTCTTCGACGCGGGCGTCGCCGAGGGTGAACCACAGCTCGGCGTACGGGCGGCCGTGCGATTCGATGCCCCGCTCGGCGAGCAGTCGGCGACCGGCCAGGTCCGCCTGCGCCGCTGCCTCCTCGGCATAGCCCATCACGACGCGGCCAATCGGGTCGTGCTCCCGGCTGTAGCCGATGCCGAGCGCGTTGTACGCGTCGAGCGGGCCGGCCTCGTCGAGCAGCGCGTCGATCGAGGCTCTGACTTCGGGATCGCGGGCCTGCACGGCAAAGCTCCCACAGCTGCTGCCAACCTCGAGGCGGGCGGCGAACGGTGCGTCGAGCAGCCGAGCGACGGACTCGAGGCTCAGGTCCAGCGTCCCACCGAAGCCGTTCGTCAGGCCGTCGCGAATCAGCGCGGGGCCAGCTGCCGCGTCTCGAGGATCCCAGAACATGACGACCGTTCGACCATCGTCAAGGAACGCGGTGTTGCCGATCTGGAACTCCGTGGTCGGAGCGAGCTGGCTCGTGCGACCCGCGGCGTCGGTGTAGGTGGCACCGACGAAGTGTTCATGCGATCGAAGGATGCCGCGCGGCAGCTGCTCGCTCGTGAAGCCGTACTCATCGAGCTTCGCCTGGAACGCCGAGAAATCGAACCCCGGGCGAAAGCGCAGGACCCACATCGGCGGCTGGGCTCCTTGGATCGAGGCGTCCCAATCGAGGTCAAGGGCATCGAAGCCCCAGAGATCGACGTGCGTCCGGAGAAACGACGTCGCGAACCCGCCAAAGATCGCCTCGGTCGGGGGCGCGTCGCGGAGGCCGTTGAGCTGCGCCAGAGCCGCGAGCTTCTCGTCAAGCGGGGTGCTGCTCGTGACCGAAGACGCGCCGATCGCGGCCTTGATCGCGGCCCAGTCCGTGAAGGTCACGCGTTGCGTCTCGACGTCGGCGAACGCAAGCGCCTCGCCGAGACCGCCCGGGACGTCGATCGCCGCGGCCGATGACGGTGCCGCGCTGAGGGTCGCGCCGGGCGTGGCGCTGGCCGGCGGTGCGGATGGGCTGCTCGCGGGGATGGACGCCGACGGCTGGTTTCCCGAGCACGCCGCGAGGACCGCAAGGGCAACCGCGGAAAGCGTCGAGGCGCGACGGCCAGCGTTGCCCATGGCGGTCATGTCGAGGTTCACGTCCCATCAACGCGCGAGAGGCTGAAACGTCACGGTAGCGCCCGCGATCGCGCGCCATGCCACACTTCACGCCATGGTCGCCCTTGACGAACAGGCCAGCCGGCTCGAGGCAGCCGTCGCCGCAATCGTGGCGCTTCGCGAGCGACTCGAGGCCGGTCAAACCTGGCCGCTGGCCGAGCTTTACGGCACCGAAGCCGAGGCGAGCTGGGGCCCGCCCGAGCTGCTCGCCCACCTCGACGAGATGCTGCCGTTCTGGCTCGGCGAGGTCGAGCGGATCCTCGACGCGGATCCGGCCGGCGGTCCGTTCCCGTTCGGACGGGTTGGCGGTCCGGATGACGTGCTGCGGATCGGGATCATCGGCCGCGACCGGCGGCTGCCGATGCGCGAGCTCCTCGCCCGGCTCGGCACCGATAGCCGGAGGGTCGCCGCACGGATGCGCCAGCTCACGGACGCCGAGTCCGAGCGTCTCGGCAAGCGCGAGTCCGGCGAATCGATTACCACGGCCGAGATCTTCGAGCGCTTCGTCGTCGGCCACATCGAAGGTCACGTCGCCCAGCTGAACGCGATCCTGGCGGCTGCCGGGCGCTGAGCCCGCCGCGTGACGATCCTCTATGCGATCCCCGCCGGCATCCTCGCCGGATTCCTCCTGCGCGGACGACTCGACGGCCTGCTCGAGCTTAAGTTCCGGTGGGCCTGGCTCGCGATCGGCGGCCTGCTCGTCCAGGTTGTCCTCTTCACCGAGCTCGGTGACCGGCTCGTCGGTGACCTCGCGCCTGCCGTCTATGTCGCGTCGACGGTCGCAGTCCTCGTGGCGCTGCTCCGGAACATCCGCCTGGCGGGCCTGCCGCTGGCCGCGGCCGGCAGCTTCCTGAACCTTGCGGCGATCCTCGCCAATGGCGGTGCGATGCCGGCCGATGCCGCGGCGCTGCGGGCGGCCGGGTTCGACGGGCCGGGCGACCACACGAACAGCGTCGTCCTCGCCGAGCCGGCGCTGCGACCGTTGACCGACATCTTCGCGGTCCCGGCCGGCGTGCCCCTCGCGAACGTCTTCAGCGTCGGCGACGTGCTCATCGCGGTCGGCGTGGCGTGGGCCATTGCCGCCGCGATGCGGCGGGCAGCCCCGGGCGCCGAGGCTTCGGCGATCACGGCGGACCCGGCCTGATGCCGATGACTGACTTCGGCTCCTCGCTCCTCGACGTCGCGATTCGGACCGCGATCGTCTACGTCTTCATCGTTATCGCGCTGAAGGTCGGCGGCCAGCGCGACGTCGGCCAGATGTCGAGGCTGGACCTGATCGTCCTTCTCGTCATCGCGGATGCCGTCCAGAATGCGATGGTCGGCGAGAACACGAGCCTCCTCGGTGGGCTCGTGGCGGCCACGGTGCTCGTCGGCCTGGACCGCGGCTTGCGCTACCTCGAGCAGCGTTCGAAGCGCGTCGAGCGGATCATCGAAGGCGAAGCCCGGATGCTCATTCGGAACGGCGTCGTCCTCGGGAAGGCGATGCGCGAAGAGGACATCTCGACCGACGAGCTGATGGCGGCGCTGCGACAGCACGGCGTCCTGCGCCCGGACGAGGTCGAGCTCGCGGTGCTCGAGACCGACGGCTCGATCAGCGTCGTGCCGTCGTCGGGCGGGTCCGACTAGCCCCGTTCAGCCCGAAGGGTCGATGACGTATCGACGAAGGAAGGCCAGCGTCCGAGCGTAGGCGTCGCGCTTCGTCGCGCGACCCTGCCAGCCGTGGCCCTCGCCCTCGTACCAGCGGACCTCGTGGACCTTGCCCTCGCGCGCGAGCGCGGCGGCCATGAGCTCGGTCATCCGCGGCACGACCCGGACGTCGTCGCGGCCGTGGAGCATGAGCACCGGCGCCTCGAAGCGTTCTGCGCGATGGGCCGGTGAGCCCCGCCGGTAGGCGGCGATGACGCGGGTCGTCTCGGGCGCACCCATCATCCGCTCGAGGTCGATGCGGCCCGGGCGGTCACCGAGTCGATAGGTCTCCTCGAGGTCCGAGTCGCCGAAGAGGTCGACACCCGCGCGCCAGATCGAGGGATCGTCGGCGAGCGCGGCGAGCACGAGGAGCCCGCCCCACGAACCGCCGAGGAGACCGAGCCGGCCGTCGCACCACGGCTGGCGGGCGGCCCAGCTCCCGGCGTCGACGACGTCTCCGGCATCCGTGACGCCGCAGCCACCGTGGTTCGCGAGCCGGAAGTCCCGGCCGTGGCCGGTCGATCCGCGGTAGTCGACGTCGAGGACGGCGAAGCCCTCGCGGATGAGCAGCTGCTTGAATGGGATCCAGTAGCGAAGGGCGTGGGCCGCCGGTCCGCCGTGGACGTAGACGATGCACGGAACGCGCGTTCCGCCGCGGCGACCCGTCGCTTCGCTAGGGCGCCAGAGGAGGCCGGGGATCCGAAGCCCGTCGCGGGCCTCGACCTCGATGACGTCAGGCGAGATCACCGCATCCGGTTCGAAGACGGTGCCGAGCGCGGCCGGCATCGACTCCGTGAGCTGGCGCGGCTTGGCGCTCGTTGGGGCAACGCCGGGCACGGGCAGGAGCCACAGGTCCTGCGGCCGGGCCTCGCTCTCACCGAGCGCAACCACTGACGCGCCGTCTGCCGTCCAGCCGACGGCGCGCCAGACGCCGGGCCAGGGATTCACGCGGACGCCGCTCCCGGCGGCGGGCACGATCCGCGGGGTCTTCGACGGCCGGCCGCGCGGTCGCTTCGGGAGCCGCCCGGCGCTCATCGGTGCGACGACGAGCTCGGAGCGGCCGTCGCGCATCTCGACGTGGGCGACACGCGAGGCATCGGGCGATGGGACCGGGCCCCAGCCCGGCACGCCGAACGGCTCGCCGTGGTCGCGCTCGCCGTCGGTCAGGTAGACGTGGTCGCGGCCGTTGGGCGTCCGTCGCACGACCTGGGTCCATCCCGCAGCGTCCGACGCATAGACGAGGCTGCCGTCCGAGGCCCAGCGCGGCCAGGTGTCGAGGCTCACCCGCCCTGCGACGATCTCGTCCGCGCCCGTGCGAACGTCGACGATGCTGATCTGGCGCGCTTCGAGGTCGGGCAGGCGCTGGGCGGCGAAGGCAATCCGCCGTCCATCCGGTGCCCAGTCGAACGCGTCGACGTCGAAACCGGTCGGCGTGATCGGCCTCGCGACGGGGGGTTGCGGATCGCGGGCTGGGCGGCCGCGCCGCGGCACCGGGGCGTCGATCAGCCAGAGCTGGCACCAGCCGCGGCTCCGGCCGAGGAACGCGATCCGGCTACCGTCCGGCGACCAGCGCGGCTGCGCGGTCCCCGGCGCCGCCTCGCCGAGCGTCAGCTCGCGGCCGGTCTCGAGCTCGAGCACGCGGACGGCTTCGCCGCGACAGTACGCGAGCCTCCGGCCGTCGGGCGACCAGGCCGGCTCCGAAACGTCGGTCTCCGACGCCGTGACCTGGCGCATGACGCCGCTCCGGAGCTCGACGACGAAGACCTGGCGGGCGCCGCCGGCCTCGGCGGTGCAGGCGACCCGCGTGCCCCGCGGATGGACGACATGCTCGCGCGGCCAGTCGACGGCGACGAGCGCCGGGATCGTGAGCGGGGAGTCGCTCAAGCGCCTGGTCCAATCGCGTGGACCGCCGCGTCGTCGCGATCCCAGGCCAATCGCACGGACCACGGGCCAAGCGACGCGAGGTGCTTTCGAACGTGGCCCTGGAGGCAGTCGTAGACCCAGCTCCAGCCGTCCGCGTCGCGGACCTCGGCGAGGCTCAGCGTCTCGACGGCCTGGCGCATCGCGGCGAATTCGGACTGCAGCCGGGATCGCACGACGGCGGGCGCATCTCCTCTCGCCGCGCGAACGTGCGCCTCGCTCCAGGCGTCGACGCCTTCGGGCGGGTCGGCCGGCCAGGCGCCGGTTCGCCGGTACTCGTCGATGGCTCGCGTGCCTTCGCCGGCCCAGTCGGCGAGGTGGCCGATGTGGTCGCGGAGGGTCCATCCGGGGGTGACCTCGCCGGCCGTCCATTCGGCATCGCTGACCGGCGCGAGCAGCGCATCGAGATCGCCGATCGCGGCGTCCAGGTCGGCCCAGAACTCGTCGAACGTCAACGGCCGTGGATCCGCGACGAACGGGTCGCCCTCGTCCTGGCGCGCACGCAATCGCGCGATCCACGGCTCGATGACGTTGAGATGGTCGATCACGTGGCCGTGGAGGACGTTGAAGACCCAGCCCCAGGCGGCGTCCGAGCGGATGACCTCGAGCGGCAGGCGCCGTCCGAGCTCGATGACCCGCTCGTGGGAGCTCACCAGTCGCGCTCGCAGCTCGGCCGGCACGAGGTCCGCGTAGCGCTCCCGACGGCTCTCGTTGAAGCGGTCGAAGTCGCCGCCGCTGTACTCGTCGTCGGAGGGCCAAGGTCCGCCGTCGAGGACGCGCGAGACATACCCGACGTCGAGCTCCTGCCAATCCTCGACGTGGGCGACGTGCTCGAGCAACGACCAGTCGGGGCCGCCGGCGTCCGACTTCGCGGCGCCCGGCACCGACCAGGCGGCGTCATCGAGCCCGGCCCAGGTCGACCAGAACCGCTGCCAGAGGAGCGCTTCGTCGGCCCAGAAGTCGCGCGCCGGATCGCGGAAGTCGATCGCCCGGAGGTCGGCCAGCGACGCCCGCCGCAGGTCGATCGCAGGCGTCGTCGTCTGCACGTCGCGCGCGCTCGGCCGCGGACCCGGGCCTAGCCGGGGCGACCTGGCTTCGCGTCGCCGGTCGCGACGCTGGCCTCGAGCTGATCGCCGAGCTCGACTGTCCGCCGGAATGCCGCCCAGACGGCCTCCGAGAGGACCGTCCGGAGGCGTCCGGACTCGAGCTCGTGCAATGCCGCCGCCGACGTCCCACCGGGCGACGTGACCATGTTCCGGAGCTCCGCGGGATGCATCCCGCTCTGCTTCGCGAAGAGGGTGCTGCCCTCGAGCGTCTCGATGACGAGATCGTGGGCGACGTGGCGCGGGAAGCCGAGGTGGACCGCGGCGTCGATGAGCGCCTCCATCACAAGGAAGACGTAGGTCGGGCCCGTGCCGGACACGGCGGTCGCCATCGCGACCATCTTCTCGTCGTCGACCTCGAGCTGGGCGCCGAGCGAGCCAAGCAGCGCCGCCGCCTGCTGACGTTGCTCCGCGGTGGTCGCCGGGGTTGCGTACCAGACGGTCATGCCCTTCCCGAGGCGGGCCGGCGTGTTCGGCATGCTTCGAACGATCTGGTCATGGCCGAGCGTGCCGGCGAGCGCGGCCGTCGTCGCGCCGGCGAGGATCGACAGGACGAGCTGGCCGTCCTTCAGGAGCGGCCCGATCTCTCGGCCCACCCGCCCGAGCATCTGCGGCTTGATCGCGAGCAGGACGACGTCCGCGCCTTCGACCGCTTCCGCGTTCGACGCCACCGTGCGGATCTTGTAGGCCACGCCGAGCTCGTCACGGCGTTCGATTCGCGGGTGGCTGGCCACGACCTGGTCCGGCTCCACGAGCTTGCCGCGGAGCAGGCCGGCGATCATCGCCTCGGCCATCACGCCGGAGCCGATCGTCGCGATCGTGCGTTTTTCGAGCTGGGACACGGCGGCGGGAGTATCGCACGGGCATCCGGCCCGGTTCCGGCCGTCCCGGCCCGCGACGTGCCGCCGGGCGTCAGGCGGAGCCGGTCGCCAGCACGAAGAACCGGCCGGTCGTCGTGACATCGACGTCTGAGAAGCCGGCGCCGGTGAGGGCGGCTTCGAGCTCGCCCGGCGTGTACAGCACCTTTCGTACGCGAAACTCACGACCGTCCGAAAGGCGGCGTCGCTGGACCTCGGCGTCGAGCCACGTTGTGTCGGCGGCACCGGACTGGGGATCCGGCAGCGAGTCGATCGCGGCGAACCTGCCGCCAGGCTTGAGCCAGCGATGCGCGAGCGCCAGGAACTCCGCCAGCCGGTCGCGCGGCACGTGACTCAACCAGAAGCCGGTGAACAGCGCGTCGACCGCGCGCTCCGGTTCGGCCCAGGCGTCGCGGATATGCAGGTGCGCGCGCAGGCCGTGGGCGAGGAGGCGGTCGCGGGCTTTGTCGAGCGGCGCGCCCGCCGCGTCGTAGGCCGACAGCGTGCCCTTCGACGCCAGGAGCGTCGACCACCAGCCGGTGCCCGCCGCGAGCTCCACGATGTCGTCGCCCATCGTCAGCCCGTCGAGCCAGCGGCCGGCCGTGTCCAGCTCCGCGGCCCAGGCCTGGTCGTGGATCGGCCCGTGCTCGTAGCGGCCGCGGCGGAGATACCAGTCGTCGTACTCGCCCGCCCGGGCCTCGTAGTAGCGGACGAGCTCCGCGTCGAGGTCACCCGTCGCGCCGGCTCGGCCGCGGGCCTCGAGCGCCTGCCGGAGGCGGAACTTCAGGAACGCGTTCTCATCGGCACGACCCAGGCAGTCCGGGCAGAGCCGCGCCCACGCCTCCAGGTCGTCGACGCTGCGCGGCGTGTGCTCCGTGCCGCACCACAGGCAGGTGAAGGGGGCAACGGCCGCGCCAGTCACGAGACGACCGTCCACGAGCCTTCCGGAGCCGCGCCTTCGAAGGCTTCAGGATCGAAGACCTCGGCGAGGAGCTCGATGCCGTCGATGACCCGCGGGCCGGGTCGCGAGAAGTACGCCGAACCGTCGACCGCCACGACGGACCCGCGCTCCACCGCCGCGAGATAGGGCCACTCGGCCGGACGCTCCGTGCGTGCCCACTCGGCGACCGTTTCGGGCAGGTGGTAGCCGCAGGGCATGAGGACGAGGATGGCGGGATCGACGTCCGAGACCTCGGCCCAGGTCGTCTCGACCGATGGCGCACCGGCCTCACCGAGGACCTCCCAGCCGCCCGCCCGCTGGACCTGCTCGGGCACCCAGTGGCCGGCGCGGAACGGCGGATCGAGCCACTCGATCGCGGCCACGCGGGGCGCCACCACGCCCGCCGCCCGTCGCTCGGCGACGCGCTGCTCGACCGCCGCCAGTCGCTCGCGCAGCTCGCCGACAACGTCGACCGCCGCATCTTCGGCGCCCGTGAGCGCCCCGACCGTCGAGATCGTGTGGAAGATGCCTTCGATCGACGTCGGCTCGAGGGAGACGACCTCGATGTCCGCGTCGATCGCCCGGGCCACCTCGTTGACCTCGCGGTAGCTGACCGCGCAGACGGAGCACAGCTCCTGGGTCAGGATCAGGTCCGGTTCGGCGGCCTCCAGGGCGGCCTCGTCGAGCACGTACAGCGACGAGCCGCCGTGCGTCGCGGCGGTCACGCGACGGTGGATCTCGCGCGACGTCGCCTCGGGCGCGTTCGTGGCGTCGCGGGTCAGGATCGGGAGGCCGGCCACGGCGGCGGGGAAGTCGCACTCGTGCGTGACGCCGACGAGCTCATCGATCAGCCCGAGCGCGCATGCAATCTCCGTCGCTGAGGGCAGGAGGGACGCGATTCGCATCGTTGGGTCGCGCGCGAACAGCGCGCGGGGGCCGCCCTAGCGGGGCTTGGCGGCGTCGACAGCCTCGCGGGCGGCGGCCTTGTCGGTGAACCAGGTGGCATCGATCTGGACGTACGTGGCCCACTCCGGCGGGACCTGGTCCTCCGGGAAGATCGCGTTGACCGGGCACTCTGGCTCGCAGGCGCCGCAGTCGATGCACTCGTTCGGGTCGATGAAGAGCTTGCGGTCCGTGCCCTCGTCGTAGTGGATGCAGTCGACGGGGCAGACCGAGACGCACGAGATGTCGAGCAGGTCGATGCACGGCTCGGCGATGACGTAGGTCATGTGGCGTGACTCTCCTCGCGAGGCTTCCTGCCCGCCCGAACGGGCGCTCGAAGCGTACATCGAGGACCCCGCGATCGTCGCGATCACCTTGACACCGGGCTCTCCCCGACCGGACACTGCCGAGCACGCCCGCCCGGCCTCCCGCCGCGCGCGGCGCACTCCGAGGAGGGCCGTGGCTAGCGACGTCGCCGGGACGCGTCCCGACATCGCGCGCGGATCGCGCGCGGCCAGCCCCGCCGTCCAGCTCGAGGGCGTCGCGAAGCACTATGGCGATGTCGTCGCAGTCGAGCAGCTCGACCTCGAGATCCTCGACGGCGAGTTCTTCTCGATGCTCGGCCCGAGCGGATCCGGTAAGACGACGACATTGCGGATGATCGCCGGTTTCGAGCTGCCGACGAGCGGCCGCATCCTTCTCCAGGGCGAGGACGTCAGCCATAGGCCGCCGTTCGAACGCGACGTCAACACCGTCTTCCAGGACTACGCGCTGTTCCCGCACATGACGGTCGGCGACAACGTCGGCTACGGGCTCATGGTTCGGAAGGTGCCGCGGCCCGAGCGTGAGGCCCGCGTCACCGACGCCCTCACGATGGTCCGCCTCGATGGCTACGAGCGGCGCCGGCCGGGCCAGCTGTCCGGTGGCCAGCGGCAGCGCGTCGCACTCGCCCGTGCGCTCGTGAACCGGCCGCGGGTGCTGCTCCTCGACGAGCCGCTCGGTGCCCTCGACCTGAAGCTCCGCGAAGAGATGCAGATCGAGCTGAAGGCGATCCAGCAGGAGGTCGGGATCACGTTCATCTACGTGACCCACGACCAGGCGGAGGCGCTCACGATGAGCGACCGACTCGCGGTCTTCAACCGCGGCCGGATCGAGCAAGTGGGCTCCCCGGCGGAGGTCTACGAGCGACCCGCGACACGGTTCGTCGCCGGCTTCGTCGGGACCTCGAACCTCATCTCCGGCGAGGTCGCGCAGGCCATCTGCGGCGACGCCGGCACGTACACCGTCCGGCCGGAGAAGATCCGTCTCGCCGCGCCGGATGCGGCACCAGGCGCCGACGAAACGTCGGCCCTCGGACGAATTCGAGACGTCGTCTATCTCGGGCCCGACACGCGGTATATCGTGGCGCTTGATGCGGGCGGCGACCTCGTCGTCACCCAGCAGAACCTCGCGACATCATCGATGGAAGCGCTCGAAGCGCGGGGCCGGGCTGTCCGCCTCATCTGGAAACGACAGCACAATCTGCCCGTCGGAACCGGCGCGGCGTAGTCAAGGCCCGCTTCTGGCGGGCGGCATTGGCCGTGCATCGGCACGGCGGAGGAGGAGCATGCGCATCTCGAAGGTCGCGGCACTCGTCGCGACGGTCGTCCTCGCGGCGGCCGCCTGTGGTGGCGGTGGCAGCGCGGCGCCATCCTTCAACCTGCCGACCGCGGTCGGCGACGGGGAGGGCGCCCTCTCTGTTCTCGCGTGGCCGGGCTACGCGGAGAACGGTTCCACGGACCCGGCGGTGGACTGGGTCAAGCCGTTCGAGGACGCCACGGGCTGCAAGACGACCGTCCAGGTCTTCGGGACGTCCGACGAGGCCTTCAGCCTCTACAACACGAACCCGACGAAGTACGACGTCATCTCGGCCTCGGGCGATGCCAGCCTGCGGCTGGTGCGGGCCGGCTACGTGCAGCCCGTGAACACGAACCTCGTGCCGAGCTACGCGGACATCTTCCCCGCCCTGAAGGACAAGCCCTACAACACCGTCGACGGCGTCCACTACGGGATCCCGCACGGCCGGGGCTCGAACCTCCTGATGTGGCGCACGGACCTCGTGGACCCGGCCCCGACGACGTGGGCCGAGATGTTCGATCCGAACGCACCGTGGGGCAAGCACGTGTCGGTGTACGACGCGCCCATCTACATCGCGGACGCGGCTGTCGTCCTCATGACGACCAAGCCCGAGCTCGGGATCAAGAACCCGTACGCCCTCGACGACACCCAGTTCGCGGCGGCGGTGGAGCTCCTGAAGGCCCAGAAGCCGAACATCTCCCAGTACTGGGTCGATTACACCAAGCAGCAGCAGGCGTTCGAGACCGGGGACGCGACGATCGGCACGACGTGGCAGGTGATCACGTATCTCCTCCAGATCGAGGAGCCGCCGGTCCCGGTCGACGTGATCAAGCCGGCCGAAGGCGCCACCGGGTGGTCGGACACCTGGATGATCAACTCCAAGACGACCCACCTGAACTGCGCCTACAAGTGGCTCGAGCACATCGTCTCGCCCGAGGTGAACGCCCAGATCGCCTCGTGGTTCGGCGAGGCACCCGGCAACAGCAAGGCCTGCGCCCTCAGCCAGGCCGACCAGGACAACTGCGACTTCTTCCACGCCAACGACGACGCGTTCTGGGAGGACGTCTGGTACTGGCAGACGCCCGAGACGAAGTGCGTCGATGGCCGAACGGACAAGACGTGCAAGGGCTTCGACGACTGGGTCAGGGCCTGGACCGAGATCAAGGGCTGACCGCCCGCCATCGCTCGACGATGACCCGGGCGCCCGGCGCTCGGGTCATCCCGACCCTGCCCAGATGACGGCATCGTCCACCGCCCAGGCATCGCCACTGCGACGCCTGGGCGGTTGGCTGCACGCCCGGCCGCGCGCTCGCCTCGCGCTGCTGCTGGCCGCGCCCGTGGCGTGGCTCGTCGTCGCGTATCTCGGCTCGCTCGCGCTGCTGTTCGTCAACGGGTTGTGGCAGCGCGACGAGTTCACGGGACTCGTGCAACGGACCTTCACGCTCGCCAACTTCGGCGAGCTCATCTCGAACCCGCTCTACCGGACGGTGCTGCTGCGGACAGCGGGCATGGCAGCCATCGTGACGATGACCTGCGTGATCCTCGCGTTCCCGATCGCGTACTACATGGCCCGGGTGGCGTCACCCCGGGTTCGCGGCCTGCTCGCGGTCGCGGTCGTCATGCCGCTCTGGGCGAGCTACCTGATCAAGGCCTATTCGTGGCGGCTGATCCTGTCCGAGGGCGGGCTGCTGAACTGGCTGCTCGAACCGATCGGCCTGCGCGGGCCGGGTCAGACCGAGGTCGGGCTATGGCTCGTCTTCACGTACCTCTGGCTGCCGTACATGATCATCCCGCTGTACGCCGGCCTGGAACGGATCCCGGGCTCGTTGCTCGAGGCGTCGTCCGATCTCGGTGCCAAGGGTGGGACGACGTTTCGGCGGGTCATCCTCCCGCTCGTCATCCCCGCGCTGGCCGCCGGATCGATCTTCACGTTCTCGCTGACGCTGGGCGACTACATCGCGCCCTCGCTGATCACGACGACGCAGTTCGTCGGCAACCTCATCTACCTGAACTTCGGGGCGCCGGACCTGCCATTCGCTGCCGCCCTGTCACTGCTGCCGTTGATCGTGATGCTTGGGTACCTGTTGCTGGCGCGCCGGCTGGGCGCGTTCGAAGCGCTGTGAGCAGCCGCCTGAGTCGGGTCGCGCTGCGAGCGGCGACGGTTGCGGTGCTTGCCTTCATCTACGTGCCGCTGCTCGTCGTGGTGGCCTACGCCTTCAATTCGCGCGGTACGACGTCATGGCCGCCGGCCGGGTTCACGACCCATTGGGTGGCGCTGGCGCTCGAGAACTCCGGGCTCCGCGCTGCGTTCACGACATCGATCGCCATCGCGCTCGGCGCTTCGACGATTGCGCTGCTCCTCGGCAGCCTTGCCGCGTTCGCGGTCGCGCGCTATCGCTTCTTCGGGCGCGAGGCGATCTCGTTCGTCGTGGTGTTTCCGATTGCGCTGCCGGGCATCGTCACGGGGATGGCCCTGAGCACGACCTTTGCGACGACCGGGCTGCCACTCGGCTTCCTCGCGATCGTCATCGGCCACGCGACGTTCTGCATCGTGCTCGTCTACAACAACGTTCTGGCGCGCCTCCGACGGACCGGCGCGTCACTCGAGGAAGCGTCGGCGGACCTCGGGGCGGACACGTTTCAGACGTTCCGGCGGGTGACGTTCCCGGCCGTTCGATCAGCGATGCTCGCAGGCGCGCTGCTCGCCTTCGCGCTGTCGTTCGACGAGGTCATCGTCACGATCTTCACGGCGGGCGGCGTCACGACGCTGCCGATCTGGATCTTCCAGAGCTTCCGGCTCGCGAACCAGGTTCCGCTCGTCAACGTAGCCGGGCTGGCCGCGATCCTGCTGTCCGTGATCCCCGTCTATGTCGCGTCGCGGCTCACGCAGGACAGCGGCGGAGTGGCTGGCGCCCGAGCCTGAGCCTGAGCGCGTTCACCGCGGCCGCTCCCGGCGGCCACCGGCCGCCTACATGTGTGGCTGGTAGTCCGGCTGGAGGTACTTCTCGGGCTCCTCGCTGAAGTCGAGCAGGCAGCCGCGCCCGCAGAACCAGTAGGTGTTGCCCTCGTGCTCGACGTGCATGCCCGTGTTCACTTCGGTGTTGACGTCCATCCCGCAGACGGGGTCCTTCTCGATTGCCATTAGTGCCTCCACCTGGGGTCTCTCTTGCGTACTCCCCCGGAGTATACCGGTGCGGTCACGTCAACGGCGTCGGCGAGATCGTTCGTATGCGCAGTTTCCCCCGCCGGAGGCGTTGTCCTCCCGGTGATGCGCATCGCTGGAATACGAAGCGATGACGGTCCCGTCGGCGCCGGGGCGCCAGCCGTTCATATGCGAGCGACGCGCATCGAATTGGGGAGCGTCTCCGCCGAAGGCTGAATTGGGCATACGAAGCTCGCGGCTGGCGAAGCTCGCGGCTGGCGAAGCTCGCGGCTGGCGCTCGCGGCTGGCGAAGCTCGCGGCTGGCGCACCGCTGAGCGTACGATCGCGGGATGCCGGAGACCGAGGACGTCGACGCCGCACGCGCTGCGTTGCTCGCAGAGCGATCGCGCCTGCTCGCGACGCTGGCCGAGCCCATCGAAGGGCCCGGCCAGATGACCTACGGCTCGCAGGCCGCTGCCGCCACGCATGTCTTCGAGCAGCAGCGTGACCTGGCGCTCCGGGACCGCGCACGAACCCAGCTCGAGCAGGTCGAGTCGGCGCTCGCCAGGCTGGACAAGGGGACGTTTGGCGCCTGCACGAACTGCGGCAAGCCGATCGGCGCCGAACGGTTGGAGGCGATCCCGTGGACGCCGTTCTGCATCGACTGCGCCCGCACCGTGGGTCGGTGAGGCAGGGGGCCGTTGAGGCAGGCGCCGGAGGCGGAAGCCGCCCCGCTCATCACGCTCGATGACATCCGCGCGGCCGCGGCGCGCCTCGCCGGCGTGGCCATTCGGTCGCCACTTGTTCGATTCGGCCCATACGAGCGAAACGACTGGCTGAAGGCCGAGTCGCTGCAGCCGATCGGCGCGTTCAAGATCCGGGGCGCCTATAACGCGATCGCCCAGCTCTCCCCAGCCGAGCGGGCCCGCGGGGTCGTGGCCCACTCCTCCGGGAACCACGGCCAGGGGGTCGCGCGCGCGGCGCGCTTGCTCGGCGTCTATGCCGTCGTGGTCATGCCCTCGGACGCTCCGGCAGTCAAGCGCGATCGGGTCGCCGCGGACGGGGCCGAGATCGTCACGGTTGGCCCGGCGAGCGATGACCGCGCGGCGATGGCCGAGCAGCTCGCTCGCGAGCGCGGCCTCACGCCGATCCCACCGTACGACGACGACCGGGTCATCGCCGGCCAGGGCACGGTTGGCCTCGAGATCGCCGAGGACCTGCCGGACCTCGCCGCCGTGTTGATCCCGATCGGCGGAGGAGGCCTGTCGAGCGGCGTCGCGACGGCTGTCCGTTCGCTGCACCCGGCCGCCCGGATCATCGGCGTGGAGCCGGAGCTGGCCGCCGATGCCCGCGACTCGCTGGCCGCAGGCCGGATCGTTCGCTGGGAGGCGGCGCTCGTGGGCCGGACGATCGCCGATGGCGCTCGGGGCCAGGCGATCGGACACCGGCCATTCGCTCACCTCCAGCGACTCCTCGACGGCATCGTGACCGTCAGCGAGGCCGAGATCATCGCCGGCGTCCGGCTCGCTGCCGAGGAATGTCGGCTCGTCGTCGAGCCGACGGGCGCGCTGGCGATTGCGGCGATGCGCTTCCGAGCGCGGGAGGCCGGGATCGAGGGGCTCGCCGGACCGGTCGTCGGCGTCGTCACCGGCGGCAACGTGGACCCGGAGCGCTACCGGACCCTGCTCACCTCACCGATCCCCGGAGGCTGATCCGGCGGCTGACTCGGCGTCGCGGCGCGCGCGCAGCGCCGCTTCGCGCTCGCGGATGCCCACCCGCGCGAGGTCGGACCGCCGGTCGCTCGCCGCCGTCGTGCGGCCCTCGTGCCGCATCCATGCCGCGATGAGCCCGACGACCGCGCCAAGGAAGAGCACGTCGCCGACGAGCCACATGATCCCGGCCGCGAGATCCTGATCCGCCAGCGCCGTGATGCCCCACGGTGAGCCGAGCGTCGCGTAGTGCGCATAGAGCGGCGTCTCGGCGAACAGGATCGCCACCGCAAGGAACGAGTTCTGGGGCATCTGCAGGAAGGCGTAGAGGACGCGCGCCGGGTGGCTCATCCGATGCGGGCTCGGGTCGAGGCCAACCACCGGCCACCAGAACAGCAGTCCTGCCGCCAGGAACAGCCCGTGTTCGAGGTCGTGGACGAGCGGCTCCTCGAGGGCCGCGTTGAACAGCGCCGAGAAGTGGCTGCCCCACATGACGCCGGCGAACGCCAGCCACGCGACGACCGGGTGGCCGACGACCCGGAGGAGCCGCGAGTGGAGCATCGGCAACAACCAGCGCCGGCGCGTCGCCGCTGAGGCCGCCCGAAGCAGCAGCGTGACCGGCGCGCTGAGGACCAGGAGCGGCGCCGCGACGAGCGTCAGCAGCAGGTGCTGGACCATGTGCACGGAGAAGAGCGCGGTGTCGTAGCGCCCGATGCCCGACATCAGCGCGACCGCGATCACGGCCAGCCCGCCGAGGAACGCCAGGCTCCGGATCCGTGGCACGCGCGTCGCCGGGTGGGCCGCATTGACCCGCCGTACGAGCCGCAGCCAGACGACGGCGACCGCGAGCAGGGGCAGGGCGATGAACGGCTCGATCGTCCAGCCGAAGGCCATGTTCACGACGCTCGGCGGCTCGGCCGGAACCGCTCCGTGGGCGGCCGCGACGGCCGGCTGGAGCAGGGCAAGCAGGCCGGCGACAAGCGGCGCGGCGAGGCGACGGACGCCCGTCTGGAAGTGCACGACCGCATCGTCCCACGTGCGGCGCGTCGAAGGTCGGCTCGGGTATCATCCGGGCGCGGCGGCCAAGGGTCGCCGTTCCTTCTGGGCGACCACACGAGGACACTGGATGTCGACTAGCCCCCGGCAGCGACCCTCGCTCGACGTCGTGCTCGCGGGAGCCGCCGTCGTCGGGCTGGTCGTGATCGTGGTGGCGGTCCTCCTGTCCCAGGCCGGCAAGACCCTCTACCCGCCGGCCGCGGCGACGGATTCGGCCATCGAGATCCGCAAGCTCTACGACATCGTCTTCGCGTTCGCGGTTGCGATCTTCCTCCTCGTCGAGGGCCTGATCGTGTGGAGCGTGATCCGCTACCGCCGCAAGCCGACCGACACCGAGCTGCCCGTCCAGACCCACGGCCACAACCTCCTCGAGGTCACCTGGACGGTCATCCCGACGATCATCGTCATCATCCTGTTCGTGTTCTCGTTCAACACCCTGAACGTCGTGGATGCCGTGAGCCCGACCCCCGACGTCAAGATCCGGGCGGTCGCCGCCCAGTTCCAGTGGACATTCGAATACCTCGACTCGTCCGGCCAGAAGCTCTTCACGCAGACGGTCTCGACCAAGGACAACGGCGGCGGCATGGCGGTGCCGGTGGGCCGGAAGATCCAGGTGGAGCTCCACAGCAACGACGTCATCCATGCCTTCTACGTCCCGCGCTTCCTGTTCAAGCGCGACGTCGTCCCGGGCATGACGAACCGCTTCGACTTCACCGTCAACGCCGACGAGGCCGGCCAGACGTTCCGCGGCCAGTGCGCCGAGCTGTGCGGCACCGGCCACCGGATCATGCTCCTCGACGTCGTGGCGATGACGCAGGCCGATTACGACGCCTGGGTCGAGCAGATGATCGCGCAGGCCAACGCAACGCCAGGGCCGCAGCCGAGCGGCGAGCCGTCGGTGACGCTCGAGCTCACCGCGAAGATCGCGGAGTTCGACAAGCACGAGCTCGAGGCGCCCGCCGACAAGCCGTTCGCGATCACGTTCGACAACCAGGATGTGCCGGCGATCGAGCACGATGTCGACATCCACGACGCGGACGGCAACGTCCTCTTCGATGAACCGCATACGGTTGGCGGCACGTCCCAGACGTACCTCTACGGACCGCTGCCCGCCGGCACGTACACGTTCATCTGCTCGGTGCATCCGTTCCCGGCGATGACCGGCACCCTGACGGTCAAGTGAGGAAGGACTGATGGCGACCCACGCGCTCACGCCCGCCGTCACGGCCGGCTACCGCGGCGGCCTGTACGAGTGGCTGACGACGACCGACCACAAGCGGATCGGGATCCTCTATGTCATCAACTCGTTCGCGTTCTTCTTCATCGCTGGGCTGATGGCGCTCGCGGTCCGCGCCGAGCTGGCGCAGCCGGGCCTGCAGCTGCTCACGGACGAGCACCTCTACAACCAGCTCTTCACGATGCACGCGACGCTGATGATCTTCCTGTTCATCATCCCGATGCTCGCGGGCCTCGGGAACTTCGCCGTGCCGCTCCAGATCGGCGCCCCGGACATGGCCTTCCCGCGAATCAATGCGCTCTCGTTCTGGATGCTGCCGCTGGCCGGCGTCCTGCTCCTCGCCGGCTTCGTCACCGGCGGGGCGGCGGCTGCGGGCTGGACGAGCTATCCGCCGCTCACCGAGGATCGGCCGCTCGCCTCGACCGGCTCCGGCCAGGACCTCTGGATCGTCGGTGTCGTGCTGATCGGGACGAGCTCCATCCTCGGCGCGATCAACTTCCTCGTGACGATCTTCAAGATGCGGGCCCCCGGGATGACCCTCTTCCGGATGCCGATCATGGTCTGGACGATGCTCGTGACGAGCGTCCTGGTCATGCTCGCGACGCCGGTCATCACGAGCGCGCTGATCATGCTGTTCATCGACCGCAACCTCGGCGGCAACTTCTTCGACCCGGCGACCGGCGGGAACGCGGTCCTGTACCAGAACGTCTTCTGGTTCTACTCGCACCCCGCCGTGTACGTCATGGTCCTGCCGGCGATGGGCATCATCAGCGAGGTCCTGCCGGTCTTCAGCCGGAAGCCGCTGTTCGGCTACAAGGCGTTCGTCTTCGCGACAGCCGGAATCGGCGCCCTCGGCTTCTCGGTCTGGGCCCACCACATGTTCACGACCGGTGCGGTGTTCCTGCCGTTCTTCGCGCTCATCACGTTCATGATCTCGGTGCCGACGGGCGTGAAGATGTTCAACTGGGTGGCCACGCTGTGGGGCGGCCAGCTGACGTTCTCGACGCCGCTGATCTTCGCGATCGGCTTCCTGACGATGTTCCTCATCGGCGGTATCAACGGCGCGTTCAGCGCCGCCGTGCCGGTGGACTTCGCCCTCCACGACACGTACTGGGTGGTCGCCCACCTGCACTACGTCCTCTTCGGCGGCTCCGTGTTCGGCGTGTTCGCCGGGGTCTACTACTGGTTCCCGAAGATGACCGGCAGGCTGCTCGACGAGGGCCTCGGCAAGATCCACTTCGTCCTGATGTTCGTCGGCTTCAACCTGACGTTCTTCCCGATGCACATGCTCGGCCTGGCGGGCATGCCGCGCCGGATCGCGGACTACGCGTCGAGCGCCGGCTGGAACGACTGGAACCTCGCCGCAACGATCGGCGGGTTCATGATCGGCGCGTCGTTCGTGCCGTTCCTCTGGAACGTCTTCGTCTCGTTGCGGAACGGCAAGATCGCGGGCGACGACCCGTGGGAGGGCAACACGCTCGAGTGGGCGACGTCGTCACCACCGCCGCCCTACAACTTTGACCACCTCCCGGAGATCCGCTCCGAGCGTCCGGTGTTCGACCTCCGCCACGGCCGCGAGGCCGGCGGCAGCCACTGAGCGGGAACAGGACGACGTGACCGCCGACAGCCACGCCCTCGCGACCGTCGAGCACAGCCCGGTCGCGGGCCTCGCCCACGACCAGCGGGGCGGGATCAGCAACCCGGTCCTCGGGATGCTCCTGTTCATCACCTCCGAGGTGATGTTCTTCGCCGGGCTGTTCGCGGCCTACTTCAACGCCCGGGCCTCGAACGCGCCGTGGCCGCCGACCGAGTTCGAGCACACGCTCGAGCCGATCGGCCTGATCTTGATTGCGACGATCATCCTCGTCTCGAGCTCGTTCACCTGCCAGTGGGCCGTGAACGCGATCAAGCGGAACGACCGCAAGATGTTCATCCGGAACATCAGCGTCACGCTCGTCCTCGGCGTCGTGTTCCTGCTCCTCCAGGGCTACGACTACACGGTCCTCTACGGCGAGGGCCTGACGATGACCGCCGGGCCGTTCGGGACGACGTACTTCACGCTCACCGGCTTCCACGGCGCCCACGTCTTCGGCGGCGTGATCATGCTCGCGGTCGTCGTCTACCGCGGCATGGCCGGCCAGTTCTCGGACCGCCATCACGACCTGGTCGAAGCGGTCTCGCTGTACTGGCACTTCGTCGACGTCGTGTGGATCGTCCTCTACTCGGTCCTGTACTGGCTCTAGTGACGAGGCGCTGACGGTGCATCCGATCGCCCACCCGCGGAACGCGCTCATCATCGGCGTGACGTTCATCGTCGTCGCGATCCTGTATGCCGTCCTGGCCGAACCCCTCGGCTATCACGTGGAGCTCGCGGGCGCGACGATGCTCTTCGCGCTCGGGATCGCGATGGGGCTGATGGCCTACATCCTCATCGCCGGCTCGCCGCGCGAGTAGCGCGCGGTCGCCGCCAGCCCCTCCGATGCAGCAGATCTTCGATCAGCTCCTGAAGACGCTCGAAGCGTTCGTCATCCCCGACTGGGGCGCCCTCATCGCGATCATCCCGCTCGGACTGGCCGGTCTGACCGCGCTGTGGCTCCTCTTCATGGTCTACCGGTTCGCGACGCTGGGACCGTCCCGCCGCGGGAAGCGCCGGATCGCCCCGCTGCCGCCGCCGGGCGTGCACATGCCGGGCGGTTCGTATGCGCCGATCTTCGGGGCCCTCGGTTCCGGGCTGCTGTTCGGCGGCCTCGTCTTCGGCGGCCCGCTCCTCGCCGCCGGCCTCGTCGTCCTGGTCTTCGGGCTGCTGTACTGGGGCCGCGAGGCCCTCGCCGAGTACGACCGGCTCCATCCGCGGACGCTCGTTCCGGCGCTCGCATCGAGCGGTCCGCCACCGGGCGTCCACATCCCGGCCCCGTCGTTCCGGCCGTTCCTCGGGGCGCTCGCGACGACCGCCCTCTTTGCGGGCCTGGTCGCGATGGGCGAGAAGCAGCCCGACTGGGACGTCCGGCCGCCGCTGATCGTCATCGTGAGCATCCTGATCCTGGCCTGGGCGCTCCTCGGCTGGCTCCGCGACGCGCGCCACGAGTACGTCGAGGCCGTGAGCGCCGATCGAACCGGCCACCTCCGGCCGCTGGACGCGCCCGGCTGGCCGAAGAAGACGCTCATCGCGTGGGTCGTGCTCCTCGTCGTCGCGGGTGCCTACCAGTTCGGGGTCGTTCCGCCGCGGCCGAAGGCGCCGGCCGGCGCACCGGGCGCCTCGGCGGAGCCGACGCTGCCGCCGGGCACCTACGAGGTCAAGGCCCAGACGATCGCGTTCGACAAGAAGGACCTGTCGACGGCGGCGGACGCGCCGTTCGCGATCCATTTCATCAACGCCGACCCGGCCGGGGTCCCCCACGACATCGACATCCGCGACAAGCCCGGCGGGACGATCCTGGAGAACCAGGAGACGATCGACGGCGGTACCGACACGACGTACCAGTACACGGCCCTCAAGGCGGGCACGTACACGTTCGAGTGTTCGATCCATTCGAACATGGTCGGAACGCTCACGGTCCACTAGCGGTCCCGGCCGACGCTCGCGCGCATCCCCGAACGCCGCCGCCCGATCGTCCTCGCGCTCGCGGTCGCGCTGCTGACGACGGCCGTCGTCGCCGGGGTCGTGGCCCTGACGCGACCGCCGGGTGAGGCGCCGCGATTGCGCGTCGGCGATCCTGCGCCGGCGATCGAGGGGACGGCGCTCGACGGGACGCCGGTGAGCCTCGCGGCCCTCAAGGGGCGGCCCGTGATCGTGAACTTCTGGGGACCCAACTGCGTTCCCTGTCGGGACGAGTTCCCGATGTTCATCTCGAAGCTCGCCGAGCACGCCGCGGACAATCTCGCGATCGTTGGCGTGCTCATGGACGACCCACCGGAGCCGGCCCGCGACTTCATCGCCGAGTTCGGTGCGACGTGGCCGACGGTCGACGACCCCGGCGGCACGCTGCGGACCGCGTACCGGACGATCGCCCGGCCGATGACCTACTTCATCGACGCAGCGGGCGTCGTGCGCGCGATCCAGGTCGGCGAGGCGACGGACGCGTTGTTCGAGGCGAGCTACGCGAAGATCGCGCCATGACGGACGACATCGCCAGGATCGGACAGATCCGCGCAGCGTTGTCGGACGCCGCGTGCGCCCTCCCCGAAACCCATCTCGACTTCCCGTGGGGTGAGCGCGTCGTGAAGGTCCGCGGGAAGGTCTTCGTCTTCCTCGGCGTCGACGAGCCACGGGCCTCGGCCGGGCTGTCGCTCAAGCTCCGCGACTCGCACGAGGAGGCGATGGCGACGCCGGGCGCGCGGCCCACGGGCTACGGCCTCGGCAAGGCGGGCTGGGTCTCGATCCCGCTCACGGCCGAGGGTCCGCCACTCGACGCTCTGCAGAGATGGCTCCTGGAGAGCTACCGGATCGTCGCCCCGAAGCGCCTCGGCGCGTTGCTGGATCGCGGTTGAGGATCCAAGGGTGCCCGAGGAGCGGATTTTCGCGGCGCGAATGTAAGCGACAGTCCAGGACCTCTGGTCGCACGCCATTTGCGCCGCGCACAGAGACAGGACGCGTCTCTTCCCGACGGGAAGGAATCAAGCAGTGACGGCCTGCCAGACGTCCGATACATTCGCTACGCGAAAGCCGCGCAGGCGCGCAGCCCGACTCGTTCGCTAGCGCGGGCGGAGTTCTGCGCCCAGCCGCTTACGTTAGCGGCGGGCCTTCGCGACGTTCGAATCGCTGGAGATCTCGATCCCGTTGCGCTTCGCCGCGGACACGATCTTCCGGCGGGCGCCTTCCTTCTTGCTCGGGCTTTCGAACTCCGTTTGGTTGAACCGCGCTATCGCATTGCGGATGTGGCTCTCGTCGTGGATCGGCAGGTGCTCGCCGCCCTTTGAGTCAACGTACGCGAACGACGATCGACGAAGCGAGTCGCGCTTCCTCTCGGTGAGCTGGGTCATGAGGCGTCACCTCCGCGTCGAGCGTCGTCCCGGGCGGCTCGCGAACGGCAAAACCGCGACCGCGGAGGGCTTGCAGAACCCTTGAGAACCCGTGAACCCCGGATCGTTCGACCCGGGGTTCAAGCGCGCGGCGCGGTGCGTGGACTACATGATCCCGACGACGTGGCCCTCGGGATCGGCGAAGAGCGCGACCGTCGTCTCGGGGGCGACGGTGGTCAGCGGCATGATCACCTGGCCCCCGTTCGCCGCGGCCTTGTCGAGGACAGCCTGCGGATTGTCGCTGTGGATGTAGAACGTGACGTGGCCGGCGCCGCCGTCCTGCGAGGCGCCGATCCCGGCGGTCAGGCCGGGGGTGTCGCGGTTCATGCCGTAGCCGCCGGGGTTGTTCGTGTCGAGCGACCAGCCGAGCACGTCCGAGTAAAACTTCTGCAGCTTCGGGCCGTCCTTGCCTACGACCTCGACGTGGATGACGGTGTTGCCCATCGTTGAGCCTCCTTCGCGCCGGCCGCCCCTCGGCCGGTCGTTCGAGATCACTACGAATGGCTGGCCGAAGAATCGACAAGACCCGGTCCGTTGACCGGGTCTTGGTTGGTCGGCGTTGGTTGCGGGGGAAGGATTCGAACCTCCGACCTTCGGGTTATGAGCCCGACGAGCTGCCGCTGCTCCACCCCGCGACCGCGCATTCTAAGTTGCCGGGCTCGGGCTGGCAAACCTGCGCCCAATCCGGCCGCCGTCGACGGCGAACGCCACGAGCGCGAGAACGATTGCAACCGCGGCGCCGATCCAGAACGGATAGCGCAGGTCGATGGCTGCCAGGATGCCGGCCATGATCGATGCCGAGATCGTCGCGAACGTACCGAACGCAGCCACGATGCCTTGCGCCGTCGAGCTCCGCCCGAGCGGCGAGCCGGCGGCAATGACCGCATAACTGGCCGGCCCAAGGAGTGCAAAGCCCGTGCCCTCGATCGCAATCATCGGCACGGCCCAGCGTGGGTCCGGGATGAACGGGTAGCTCGCCGCCATCGCGCTCATCAGCAGGACGCCGCCGATCATGAACGGCGTCGGTCCGCGGCGATCGACCCAGCGGCCGGCGGCCGGTGACAGGACCAGCACCGGGACCGCGAACGTCGCGAACGTCAACCCGACGAGGTCGAGCCCGGCCCCGCGGTCCGTGAGGAACAGGCTCCAGACGACCTCATACATTCCGCCCGAGAACCAGCCCGCGAAGTTGATGAGGATGGCGATCGCGATCAGGCGGTTCCAGAGGCTCGCGGGAGGCGGACCGAAGCCCGGGGTCTCGTCGACAGCGGCGTCGGTTGGCACTTCACCCGCTGCGGTGGTGGGGTTCGAAGCGCCCTTCGGGTCGCGGACGCGGAGAAAGACGGCGAGCGCGCCGAGCGCGAGCGCGAGCGCGGAGAAGCCGAACACGAACGCCAACCCGCCGAACATCGCCGCGCCGAGACCGCCGAATGCGGGACCGAGAAGAAGTCCGCCCATCTGGGCAGCGCCGTAGACGCCGAATGCCTCGCCTCGTGCATCTGGCGGCGTGGCGTCCGTGACGACCCCTCGGGCCGCCGGGTCGTACATCGCGGTGCCGAGACCGGCGATCGCACGAAGGATGAAAAACGGCACCGGCCCGGTGAAGATGACTGACAGCCCGATCGCGACTCCCGAGATCAAGAGGCCGGCCGCCATGAGAGGCACACGCGACCTGGCATGGTCTGCTACCCAACCGAAGATCGGCTCCGTGACCAGCTTTGCCGCGGGCCACGCCGCGACGACGACCCCGAGCAGGGCGATGTCGACGCCGTGCTCCGTGAAGTAGATCGGCAGCACCGGCAGCAACGCCCCGAAGCCGATCCACAGGATGAACTCCGCGACGAACAGCGGCATGAGCCCGGACCAGCGTCCGAACCATGAGCGGAGCCGATCCAGGCGGCCGGGTGACGTGAGCACGTGGAACATCGGGAGCCGGATCGTACGGCCGGGGCGGCGGGCCGTGGCCCGGCGTTGCGGCGTACCCTCCGGCCGTGGGTCCGACGACGATCGCGCTCTCGCTGCTCCTGGCGCTGCTCGTCCTCGTCCCGACGCGGCGGCTCGCTCTGGCCGGTTCGCGGCGCGAGACGCTCGCTGCGTACTTCCTCGGGGTCTGGCTCCTCAGCGTCTTCGCCGTCGTCGCGGGCGGCCCGCGCGTCCTCCTCGCGGTGGTGCTCGTCGCCTACGTCGCGCCATTCGTCACCGTCGGCGCCGGGTTCGACGCCCTCCGGCGACGCTTCGCGCCGCGGCCCCTCAAGGACGTCACGCCGCGCGACAGGGACCAACCGCCCGGCTGAGCGCCTTACGCGCCGCTTACGTCCGCACGGAGACGGCCGGAACGGGAGCTGCGAGTCTGGACGCGTCGCGATCCCGGGGTCGCGGCCCTGAAGACCGACACCATCTACGCGGAGGTCAACGTCATGGGCATTCCACGCTGGCGACTCGCACTGACTGGCGCCGCCATCGTCATCCTCGCGATCGCCGGGATCGGCGTCGTCAGTGCCGGTTCCGGCGCCGTCTCGAACGTGTCGGACGCCGTGGCGGACAACGCGGCTGCGGCAGCCGCCGCCGCGCCGAACGCCGAGGACCAGGCGCTCGATGCCGCCCTGGACGCCGCTCCCGCCGCGGGGCGTGACGGCGCCCGAACCGACGAGCATGCCGGCCCGCTCGGACGTTGGGCCCTCAGGCACCTCGTCCATGCCATCGTCACGGTCGAAGGCGAGGACGGCGATCTGTACACGATCCAGCTCGATCGAGGCACGGTGACGGCCGTCGATTCCGACAGCCTGACGATCTCCGAAGCGGGCGGTTCGAACGTGACCGTCGCCCTGGACGCCGAAACACGGGTGCGCGAAGGCCGTGAGCGCTCGAGCCTCGACGCGGTCGACGTCGGCGACGAGGTCTTCGTCCAAAGCCGCATCGACGACGCCACGCTCGCGAAGCGGATCGTCATCATCCCCGCGAGCTAGGCCGCCGTATCCTCGGGGCCGTGCGAACGTACGGCCCGGAGTCGCCCTGGCGCCTCGACCCGACGATCATCCAGCTCAATCACGGCGCATTCGGCGCGTGCCCGGTCCCGGTGCTCGAGGCACAGGCCGCCCTGCGCGCGCGGATGGAAGCCAACCCGACCCGGTTCTTTCAGCCGGATCTCGAGGAGCTCCTGGCTGACGCCCGAGCCGCGGTCGGTACGTTCATCGACGCCGACCCTGAGAGCCTCGCATTCCTGCCGAATGCCACGACCGCCGTTTCGACCGTGCTCGCGTCGCTCCGGTTCAAGGCCGGCGACGAGCTGCTCACGACGAACCACGAATACAACGCGACGCTCAACGCGCTGGCCGAGGCCGCGCGACGCGACGGCGCGTCGGTCGTCGTCGCCCGGATCCCGTTCCCGATCGCGGGCCCCGAGGAGGCGCTCGAGGCGGTCCTGGGTGCGGTCACGCCGCGAACGCGGCTCGCCCTGATCAGCCACGCGACCAGCCCGACCGGCGTGATCCTGCCGATCCGGGACATCGTCGCGGAGCTCGAGGGGCGCGGCATCGACACCCTCGTCGACGCGGCCCACGCGCCCGGGATGGTGCCGCTCAGCGTCCGCGAGCTCGGCGCGGCGTACTGGACCGGCAACTTCCACAAATGGATCAACACCCCGAAGAGCACCGCCGCGCTCTCGGTTCGCGAGGATCGTCGTGCCGGGATCCGGCCGCTGGTCGTGAGCCACGGCTGGAATGACCTTCGAGCCGGTCGGCCGGCGTTTCGGAAGGAGTTCGACTGGCTCGGGACGGTCGACCTCACGGCCTACCTGTCGATCGGGGCCGCGATCGAGGTCATGGGCGGCCTGCTGCCCGGTGGCTGGCCGGCCATCATGGCCGCGAACCACGAGCTGGCGGTCGCGGGCCAGACGCGGCTGGCTGAAGCCTTCGGCATCGCGGCGCCGGCGCCCCCGGACATGATCGGCGCGATGGCCGCGGTCCCGATCCCGCAGGCAACGCGCTCCGATGCCTGGGCGCGCGAGCTCGAGGTGTCCCTGGCGAACGAAGACCACGTCCAGGTGCCGCTTCCGGGCTGGCCGGTTCCGGCAGTGCGCCCGTCGCCGGGCGACCCACCGGATCAGGTCCTGGTGCGGATCTCGACCCAGCGGTACAACGAGCTCGCCGACGTCGAGGCGTTGGTGGCGGCCTTCGCGAGGCGCGGGCTGGCCCGGATCTAGGCGAGCGTCAGCGCGCGGTCCGGGCGCAGGAGGAACGGCGGCAGGTAGGCCGGGATGTTCGAGAACGGCAGGACGTCAGCGTGGAGCTCGATGCCGAGCGCCTCGGCCATGAACCGGCGGCGCGCCTGGACACGCGCCCAGGCGGCGGGGTCGGCGGCCGCGAACGCCGCCCGAAGCGACTCGTCCGCGAACGCGATCGTGTCCTCGATGTTCGTCGTGAAGTACACCGTGCCGGTCGCCGGGATGATGTCGACCTGCATCGCCATCCCCGACCGCAGCTCGATCTCCGAACCGCGCCAGACCGGTGAGTTGACCCACTCGTCGAGCGAGATCTGGTGGCCGGGGTTGAGGAAGATCCCGAAGAACGGATCGCCGAGCCGGCGGTCGATGATCTCCTGGAGCGCGCCGCCGACCTGACCGATCCGCAGCGCGCCGTACCACTCGGCGACGGCTTCGAAATAGGGCCCGGCGAGCTTCTCGACGTAGTCCCGGATTCCGGCGGGGAGCTCGCTCGCGTCCTCGACGACCCAGCCCGCGCGGCAGTTCAGCGCGCCCCAGATCCCGAACGCGACCGTGAAGCGGTCGCCGCGCTCGATGCGGCGGTCGCCCGGGCTCAGGAGCCCGAACGTCGCGCGCGGTCCGGCGGTCAGCATGAGGTGGCACGACAGCGGCGTGCCGTCCCAGTGCAGGAGCTGGACCGCCTCCCGCTCAGTCAGACCTGGACGGAGGCCGAAGAGCAGCCGCCGGACGCCGCTCGACGTTCGACAGGCTGCGTGCTCCATCTGGACGAGCTGCTCGACCTCGTTGAGGACCCGGAGCCCGTCCGCGGGGTCGATGAGGAGGTCGTTCGCGTTCTCGACGAGGCCGCCCTCTGCTGTGAGCCGTCGGAGCTCGTCGACGAGGAACGCCGGCACCTCCATCGTGGCCCGGTCGGCGTACGTCTTCCAGCCGAGGACGCCGACCCGGCTGCCGCGTCCGATCCCCTCTCCGGCGAGGATCTCGGCGAGCGGCTTCGAGCGGTCGCGGGGCTGGCTCGGCAGGCTGAGGTCCTGGAACCGCTCGCGACGCATTTGGAGCGGCGCCGCGCCGCCCGTGCCCCACGACTCGTTGCCGAGGAGGATCGTCGGGTCGGAGTCCGAGCCGACGACGAGGATCGCCTCCTCGAAGCGCGGGTCGAAGCCCGTCAGCCAGGCGAGGTTCGCGCTGTGCTCGCGGTCGGCGTAGACGACGAGATGGCCGTAGCCGCGGTCGGCGGCACGCGCGCGGAGGCGCTCGAGGCGGGCGGCGTAGATCGCCGGCGGCAGCTCCGGCGTCGATTCGGGCATGCCGAAGTCGGTCAGGTCGAGCTGTCGCAGCGTCGCTCCCGTCATCGAACCCTCCGGCGGCTCACGAGCCCGGCACCCAGCGCTGGGCCGCGGACGCCCCACGCTCGATGATCGCAAATCCGTCCGCGGCCACGCTCAGCCACGGCCCGACCTCGCCGTCCGGCCACGTGACCCGGACCTTCGCCTCGCGCGTCGGCCCAAGCCCGAGATGCAGCCAGCCCAGCTCGCCGCCCGTGTGCCCGCCGCCGATCGTCAGCTCGCGCTGGAGCGTCACCTCGCCAAGCTGAATCTCGAGCCAGGCGCCGATCGCGTTCCGGTTCGGCGACCGTGGGTCCTCGACTGCGAGCTCGAGCCAGTGGCCCATCGCCGCCGGCGCCTCGGCCGTGCCCGTCCCGACGTTGCGCCACAGCCGGACCGGGGCGCCGTAGTTCACGAGGACGAGGTCGAGCAGGCCGTCGAGGTTGAAGTCCGCGAGCGCCGCGCCGCGACCCCGGTCGAAGCTCAGGATGCCGGCCTGTTCTGCCCCCTCGACGAACGTCCCGTCCGGCTGGCCGAGGAACAGGTTGCTGGGATCCTTGACCGCGAAGCCCTTCTGGGCGGCCACGTTGCCCTTCGAGACGAAGAGGTCGCTGAACGCGTCGTTGTTGACGTCCGCGAACTCGGGGTGCCAGGCCGTGGACGGCAGCGGGTCTCCGCCGGTGAACGGCTGAGCCGCGGTCACGCCGCGCCGATCGGCGATGTCGCGGAACGTCGGCTGGCCAGGGCCGGCGGTGAGGGTCTGGAGCTTGTTGTCGGCCTGGCTCGTCAGGTAGACCTCGGGGTAGCCATCACCCGTGAGGTCCTCGCTGGCGATGCCCATGCCCCAGATCTGCATCGAGACCCAGCCGTCTGCCGCGGTGTAGGCGACCGGCTCGCCGACCGGCCCGACCCGCCACAGCTGGTCCATGCCGTCGACGTAGTACTCGCGATCGTTCGTGACCCGCAGGTCGCGGTGGCCCGAGCGATCCCAGTCGCTGAACAGCATCGAGAGCGCGCAGTACCCGGGCGGCAGGCCGAACACCCCGGCGTACCCCGTCCCATCCGCCGTCGGCAGGAGCACATTGCTGACGTCGCACTCGAGGGTTCGCGTCCCCTGCTCGTCGAGCTTCAGGTACTTCCCGATCGCCAGGCTCGGCAGCCGGGCGCCCGTTTCCCACTTTGCGCTGAACGCCGTCGAGTTGCCCTCGATGATCGGGATCCCGAAGCGCGACGTCGCACGCTCGAACGCGCAGTCGCCGCCGCCCTGAAGGACG
The DNA here is from genome assembly GCA_035649355.1 of Candidatus Polarisedimenticolia bacterium. GTDB lineage: Bacteria > Chloroflexota > Limnocylindria > Limnocylindrales > CSP1-4 > UBA5189. Next base: position 17,364 of record DASRJS010000017.1, on the reverse strand, counting down.
AGGTCGTCGCCCGCCCGAAGCAGGAAAAGGTCGACGATTCCATCGCCGGACATGTCGATCGGGTACGCGCCGTTCACTCGAGGCTCGTCGGTGACCTCCGAGGCGACGCGCTCGAACTGCAGCGGGCCGCCGAGCGTCGAGACGTTCCGGAACAGTGCGGCCGGCAGATCACCGCCACCGATGTAGAGGTCCGGGTCGCGATCGCCGTCGCAGTCGAACACGGCCACGCCGCCGCCGACCGCGAACGTGATCCCGCCGTCGTACAGGTGGCTGAGCCCCGAGGACTCGGTCTCGTCGACATAGGTGGGCGGACCGGCCGCTGCCACCGGCGTCTCAGGCCGCGACAGGTACGCGCCAGCGCCGACGGCGAGCGCAAGGACCACGATCCCGACCGCGATCACCGCGGCCCGTCGCGGCGTCATGCCATCAGGCGCGGGCCGTGCCGTCGTAGTAGTGCTGCGCGAGGGCCCACGCCTCCTTGCCGCACTGCGAACCGATCCGCCGGCCGCCGAAGTCGTCGGCCGAGATGTGGATCCCGCCGTACAGCCGCGAGACCCCGGCCTGGTCGGCCGCGTCGTAATAGGTCGCCCACTCGAGCCGGACCGGTGCGCTCGGACCGACCTCGACCTTGAGCTCCGAGATCGTGTACGAGCTCTCGCCGCCGGGGAAGTACTCCGAACCGGTGAAGGCCGTCATGACCTCGGCCGCGGAGCGGCTGAACGTGCTGTGGCCGGAGACATAGCCCGAGAACGACGGCGTCACGAACGTCGGCAGCTGGTAGGGCACCCACGCCGCCGCGAGGATCCAGCCGACTCCGCTCGTCTCGGTCTTCGGGTCGGCGGGGTTGCCCTGCCATGCCCGGATCGCAATCTCGCCCTCGTGACCGGCCAGGGCTTCGTGGCGTGCGCCTGCGGCGGTCGTCTCGTCCGTGATGAGCTCGACGAGGCCGGGCTCCAGCGGGATGCCCTCGGGGTCGTACGAGGCCAGGTTGGGATCGCTCGACTGGCCGAGCCCGGCGAGGTAGCGGATCATCGAGATCGGTCGGACGGAGTCGTAGTGGCCCTTCAGGCCCCACGCCGCAATCGCCGCGTCGTGGACCGCGCCGTTGAGCGCCAGGTACAGCTTCACGTCCCATTGCAGCCGGTCGACGCGCTCGCCGGCGCCGCCGATCCGGAGCTCCGGATCGAGCTCGTCCGAGACGTCGTTCGCGACGACGTTCCAGTGGCCGGGCGGCGTCTCGGACTTTGGGCCGTCGGCCCAGAACTCCGTCAGCGCGCGCGCGAAGTCGCCAACCTTGACGACATCCGGCTCGTACGGCTGACCGGTCGCCGGGTTCACGGGATGGCCGTGCCCGTTGTTCGTCCCGAGGTCGTTGCCGCCGAGGACGCCGGGCGAGATGTCGATGGTCCCGCCAGTCGAGGCATCGAGCTGGCTGCTGTCGCGGATGACCTCGAGCGCCTGGGCCTTGTAGTCCGCGTCGGTCGAGGTGCCGAGCCGCGGTGGTGCACCCGGATCGATCGGGACGCCATCCGCGCCGGCAGGCGGCAGGGCGAAGCTCGTCACGTGGCCCCAATGCGGCCCGATCGCCTGCTGGACGCCGTTCTCGATCGGGATGCCGTTCTGGCTGATCATGTGCTCGAGCTGGAGCGGCTGCCAGCGGTTCGGGTCCGTGAGGGTCGCGCCCGGGTCCTTGACGACGAGCGGGTCATTGACCGGTGCGTAGTCCGGCACCGCGTAGCCGTTGGCCTGGTTCGACCCATCATCGAGGGCGGTGTCGAGGACGAGCTTGGCGATGCGGTTGCCCACGGCTGCCGGGCTGTCCCCGTCAGTCGTCGTGACCGTCAGCGGGTAGCAGAGGCTGTCCATGACGTCGGCGAACTCGGACAGCGACTCATCACCGCCCACGGCCTTGATGAACCGCGACGTGAGCACGCGATAGGCGGCATACGAGATCGCCTGGTTGCGTGCCGCAGCGACGTTCGAAGCCGTGTGCTTCTCCGTGGCGAATACGCCGTCCGCGGTCGGGTCGTACGCGGCCCACGCGTCCCACATCGCGGCCGACAGGTGATAGAGGTTCCTGGCGTGGACGGGCGGATTCGGGAGGGCTCGCCGGATCGCGTCGAGGAGCGCCTCGTCCCAGCGCCGCGCGACGGACCACTCGGGGTGCTCTCGCGTCGCGGTGCAGGCTGGCGCGGTCTCCCAGGGTCGCGTGATCAGGAGGCCGCCCACGACAACGCCGACGAGGGCGATCGCTGCGACGGCGTAGACGGCGCGTCTCGATCGCTTCGGAGCCGTGCCGATCGCGCTCTCGTCCAACGTCATGTTGCCTCCTCCGGGGCTGGCGATGCTACCGCGTGGGCGAAGCGGATCGTCACCGCCCGCCGGCCGCTTCGAAGATCCGCTCGATGACGCGGAGGTTCGCGATCGCGTCCTGCGGCGGCGTCGGTGTCGGCATGTCGTCCAGGATCGCGGCCGCGAAGGCCTCGGCTTCAGCGGTGTAGGGATCCTTGGTGTCGAACCGAATCGTCTCGGTCGCCGGCGCGACGGGCGGGTCGCCGCCTGCAGTGACGTAGATCTCGGTCGGCCGGTCGGGCGGGATGTTGAACGGGATCCCGATCGAGATCCGGCCGTCGGTGCCGTAGACGTGGACGCGCTGGTCGTCCTCGGCCCGGGTCGAGCAGGTGAAGGTCGCGATCCCGTCGCCGAACTCCATGAGCGCGCTCGTCAGGACGTCCACGTTCGTGGCCGGGTCCCGGGTGATCGAGGCCTCGACTCGGCCGGGCTCGCCGTCGAACAGGAAGCGCGAGAGATTCACCGAGTAGCAGCCAATGTCGAAGAGCGCCCCGCCACCGGCCTCGCGCATGTTCCGGATATTCGTGGGATCGTCGTTGTAGTACGAGAACCAGCTCTGGACCGAGGTGAGACGCCCGATCCGGCCGCTGGTTATGAGCGCCTTCACCGCCTGCCACGACGGGTGGTGGCGGTACATGAACGCTTCCATCAGCCGGACGCCCTCGGCTTCGCATGCGTCGACCATGGCCTGCGCGTCGGTGGCGGTCATGGCCAGTGGCTTCTCGCACAGGACGTGCTTGCCGGCGCGCGCCGCGGCGATCGTCCACTCGGCATGGAGGTGGTTCGGCAGCGGGATGTAGACCGCGTCGACGTCGGGATCGGCGAGGAGCGCCTCGTACGAGCCGTGGACGTGCGCGATGTCGTAGCGGTTCGCGACCGTGCGAGCACGCTCCTCGTCGCGGGAGCCAACGGCCGCGATTCGGGAGCGCGCAGCCTTGAGGATCCCCGGGATGACCTTCTCGGTGGCGATGTTCGCGGTCGAAAGGATGCCCCAGCGCAGCTCGTCCATCAGGCGGGCGTCAGCCCCATGAACCCTCGGTGGCCGGCCGAAAGGCGATCTCGAGGAGGCGGTGCTCGCGGGGTCGGGTGAGGACGAAGACGACGACGTCGGCAACGTCCTGAGGACGCATCATTCCGGCCAGCTGGGGCATCTCCGGCGTCCGGCCGTGGCCCATCGCGAAGTCCGTCGCGACGCCGCCCGGACAGACGCTCGTGCAGCGCACGCCGCGCTCGCGCAGCTCGTGGTCGAGCGCCCGCGTCATGCCAACCTGGGCGAACTTCGAGGCGCAGTACGCGGCCTCATACGGCAGTCCGCGGCGGCCGGCTTCGCTGGCGATCGTCACGAGATCGGCGGCGTCGCTCTCCAGGAGGTGCGGGAGTGCGGCGCGGACGGAATAGAGCGCGCCCTTGACGTTGATGTCGATCATCGCCTCGAGGTCGTCCGGCGGCAGATCGAGGAACGGGCCGTACGCGCCGACGCCGGCGTTGACGACGAGGATGTCGAGGCCGCCGAACCGGTCCACGGTCGCCGCGACGATCGCTTCGAGCGCCTTTGGGTCGCGAACGTCCGTCGGCCGTGCCACGGCGTCCGGGAGACCGAGGTCGTCGCCACTGCGGGACGCCAGGCCGAGGCGCGCACCCTCGGCCGAGAGGGACCGCGCGATTGCCGCGCCGATGCCCCGGCTCGCCCCGGTAACGAGCGCGACACGACCGTCGAGCCGGCCCATGGAAGCTCCTCCTCGCGCGGCCGAAGCGCCGTTCGCCTTGACACCGCCGCAGCGTTGTAAGAGCCTAGCACGGCGGTTTTAGGCAAGAGGATGACAAACCTGTTGACGATGCGTCTCCTCGCGGTTGGCCAGCGCAGCGAGACGGTTCGCCGGGCGAACCTCAGCGCCATCGTTCGCGAGCTTCACGACCGCGGTCCCCTCTCGCGCTCGGAGCTCGTCACCCGGACCGGGCTGACCCGCAGCGCGATCCGCGGACTCATCGGTGAGCTCGTCGCGGCAGGCCTCGTCGCGGAGGAGCGCTCGCTTTCGTCCGGCACACCGGGACGGCCCTCGCCGGTCGTCCGCCTGGCGTCAACGAATGCCGTCGTTCTCGCCTTGGAGATCTCCGTCGACTCTCTCGCGGCGGCCGTCGTCGGGCTCGGTGGCGAGGTTCTCGATCTCGTTCGCGTGGACCGCCCGCGCAGCCACCTGTCGCTCGAACGGACGGTCCAGGACCTGCTCGACGTCCTCGAGCAGCTCGCGCCGCCCTGGCGCGAGGACGACCGGCTCATCGGCATCGGTGTTGGCGTCGCCGGGATCGTTCGGCGCAGCGATGGCTTCGTGGCCCTCGCCCCGAACCTCGGCTGGCGCGACGTGGCGCTCGGGCGGCAGCTCGGCGAGGCACTTCGCCTCAACGCTCCGATCGCGATCGCCAACGAGGCGGATCTCGGCGCGCTCGCGGAGCATCGGCGCGGGGCGGCCGTCGGCTCGGACAACGTGCTCTACGTTGCGGCCGAGGTCGGCATCGGCGGCGGGCTCATCGTCGACGGCCGGCCGCTCACCGGTGCGGCGGGCTATGGCGGTGAGCTTGGCCACCTCCCCGTGAATCGCGACGGCCTCGCGTGTGGCTGCGGCGCGATTGGCTGCTGGGAGACCGAGGCCGCCGAGGCCGCGCTCCTGCGACGGGCCGGCCACCCGACCGACGGCGGACGAGCCGAGCTCGACGCCGTCCTGCGGGAAGCCGCGTCAGGTGCCCCGCAGGCCGTTCGCGCAGTCCTCGAGACCGGCCACTGGCTGGGCTACGGGCTGGCCGGCCTCGTCAACGTCCTCAACCCGGGGCTGATCGTCCTCGGCGGGCTGTTCGGCCGCATTCATCCGTTTGTCGCCGAGGTCATCGCAGAGGAGCTGGCGGCGCGTGCGCTACCGGCCTCGCGAGACCTCGTCCGCATCGTCCCGGCTACGCTCGGCAGCGACGCGCCGCTCATCGGCGCGGCCGAGCTGGCCTTCGAGCCGCTTCTCGCCGACCCTGCCGGCTGGCTGCGGCGACCAACCTCCCAACCCGAGCGGGCGAGCGCGTGACGCCCGGCATGCAACGACCAGGGTCGAGAGCGACGAGGAGGGTGATAGCCTAGTCGATGGGTTCCCGTTTCGTGATCGCTGGAACGGCTGTTGGAGGAGTGAAAACCATGTCATTTCGTCGCCTAGGCGCGCTCGTCGCGACCATGGCTCTGGCCCTTGGGGCGTGTGGCACCGGTGGCGGTGGCAACACGTGCACCGTCGGGGTCTCCTGGAACAACTACCAGGAAGAGCGTTGGGCGAAGTGGGACGAGCCCGCCATCAAGGCCGCCATCGAAGCGGGCGGCGGCAAGTACATCTCGAATGACGCGAAGTCGTCCGCCGAGACGCAGGCCACGAACATCGAGACCCTGCAGTCGTCCGGCGCGAAGGTCGTCATCGTTCTCGCCCAGGACGGCGAGGCGGTCAAGCCGGCCGTCGCAGCCGCGATCGCGGATGGCATCCCGGTCATCGCCTACGACCGCCTGATCGAGGATCCGAAGGCCCTGTACATCACGTTCGACAACGTGGGTGTCGGCAAGCTCGAGGCGGAGGCCGTCCTGGCCGTCGTCAACAAGGGCAACTTCGTGATCATCAAGGGCAACTCGGCCGACGCCAACGCGGACTTCCTGCGCGAAGGCTATGTCCAGGCAGGCGTCCCCGAAGAGGGTGCGACCGGCGGCGACATCAACATCGTCGGCGAGACGTACACCGACAACTGGGATCCGGCGCTGGCCCAGACCGAGATGGAGCAGTTCCTCACGGACAACGACAACAAGGTCGACGCTGTCCTTGCCGAGAATGACGGCATGGCCGGCGGCGTCATCGCCGCGCTCGACGCCCAGGGCCTCGCCGGGACCGTCCCGGTGTCCGGCCAGGACGGCGACCTCGGCGCGCTCAACCGGGTTGCGCTCGGAACCCAGACGGTCTCCGTCTGGAAGGACGCGCGCGAGCTCGGCAAGGCGGCCGGAACCGCGGCTGTTGCGCTGTGCAAGGACAAGGACATCTCGAAGGTCACCGGCACGATCCAGTTCACTAGCCCCGGCGGCAACAGCATGACCTCGATCCTGCTGACCCCGATCGCGATCACCAAGGACAACCTCAAGGTCGTCCTCGACGCCGGCTGGATCACCGCTGCCGACCTCTGCAAGGATGTGACGGCAGGCTCAGTCGAAGGCTGTTAGCGAGCGGTCTCCGACCGCTCTAGCCTCGTAACAGAAAGCGCCCTGCGCGGCCCCGCCGCGCAGGGCGCAGTACTAGCCACTCCCCATTCATCAGGCTCAGTGAGGCTCACGGATGAGTGAGGCAACGCGGGCCCCCGGCGGCACCGAGCTCCGCCCCGGAACAGTCCGGTTCGCCCTGCAGCGAATCGGCTCGCTGTTCCAGCTGCTCGAGCTCGACACGCGCCTGCTCGGCATGATCGGCGCCCTGATCGTCATCTGGGTCGGCTTCAACATCATGTCCGAGGGCTCGTTCCTCACGCCGCGGAACCTCTGGAACCTCTCGGTCCAGACCTCCTCGATCGCGATCATGGCAACGGGCATGGTCCTGATCATCGTGTCGCGGAACATCGACCTGTCGGTCGGCTCGATGCTCGGCCTGGTCGGCTACACGATGGCGCTCGTCCAGACGATCTGGATCCCGACCTATCTCGGGTTCGGGCACGGTCAGCCGTGGATCTGGATCGTCGCCCTGGCGGTTGGCATCATCCTCGGCGCACTCATCGGCGCCTTCCAGGGCTCGATCGTCGCGTACGGCGGCGTCCCATCGTTCATCGTCACGCTCGGCGGCCTGCTCATCTGGCGCGGCCTGATCTTCAGGCTCGGTCAGCAGGGCCAGACGATCACGCCGACGGACTCGACGTTCCACCTGATCGGCGGCGGCCCGATCGGCTCGATCGGCGGAGTGCCGTCCTGGATCGTCGGGATCGTCGCGTGTGTCGCGATCGTGTACCTGCTGGTGAGCAGCCGGCGTCGGCGGCAGAAGTACGGCTTTCCTGTGCGGCCGGTGTGGGCCGCGGTCACGCTCGGCGTCGTCGGCTGTGCGATCGTCCTTGGCGCCGTCTGGGTCGCCAACAGCTATCCCTGGCCGCCGGCCCTCGCGACCCGATATGCGGTTGAGCACAACATCACCGAGCCGCCGGGTGGGCTGATCATCCCGACCGGCATCGCCTACCCGGTGCTCATCATGATCGGCGTCACGATCGTCATGACCTACATGGCGACCCGGCGCCGGTTCGGGCGGTACGTCTACGCGATCGGCGGCAACCCGGATGCGGCCGAGCTCGGCGGCATCAACGTCAAGCGGACGATCGTGTCGACCTACATGGTGATCGGCATCCTCGTCGCGATCAGCGCGGCCATCCAGGTCGGACGCTTGAACGGGGCGGTGACCGGCCTCGGAGTCCAGAACGAGCTCGACGTGATCGCGGCTGCGGTCATCGGCGGCACGTCGTTCGCCGGCGGCATCGGCACGATCCCGGGCGCGATCCTCGGTGCGGTCGTCATGCAGTCGCTGCGCTCGGGCATGCTCCTGCTCAACGTCGACTCACCTACGCAGGACATCGTCCTCGGCATCGTCCTCGTTGGTGCGGTCGGCCTCGACGCCGTCCTGAGGCGGAGGACCTCCCGATGACCGTCAACCCGGAACCGACGGGCAACCCAGCCCCGGCTGGCGATGCGGCCCCGGCAGGCGACGCGGACACGGCCGCGAGCGCATCGCCGCTCGTCGAGATGCGCGACATCCGGATCGCCTTCGGCGGCGTCCACGCGGTCGATGGCGTCACGGTCGACCTGCACCCGGGCGAGGTCGTCGGTCTCGTCGGCGGCAACGGCGCCGGCAAGTCGACGCTCATGCGCGCGCTCTCGGGCGCTCGGCCGCCGGATTCCGGCCAGATCTCCGTCGATGGCAAGCCGGTCACGATTGGCAACCCGCGCGACGCAAAGTCGTTCGGGATCGAGACGATCTACCAGACGCTCGCCCTGGCCGACAACATCGACGCGCCGGGCAACCTGTTCCTCGGCCGCGAGCTGACCCGTCTTGGCAACCTCGACGACTCGGCGATGGAGGACGCGACGCGCAAGGTCATGGGCCGCCTGAACCCGAACTTCAAGCGCTTCAAGACGCCCGTGAAGTCGCTGTCCGGCGGTCAGCGCCAGTCCGTCGCGATCGCGCGTGCGGTCCACTTCAACGCCCGGATCCTGATCATGGACGAGCCGACCGCCGCGCTCGGCCCGGCCGAGACCGAACAGGTCCGCGAGCTCATCCGGCAGCTCCGCAGCGAAGGCCTCGGGATTTTCCTGATCAGCCACGACATCCACGACGTGTTCGACCTGTCCGACCGGATCAGCGTCATGTACCACGGCAAGATCGTGGGGACGGTCAAGCGGGCCGATGTCACGACCGACGACGTCCTCGCGATGATCATCCTCGGCAAGCGACCGGAGCAGATCAGCGAGACGGAGCTGGCGCAGCTCCACTGAGCTGGCGCAGCTCCACTGAGCTGGCCCGACCGGAGCCGCCGCCCTGCCGAGAGCCGGGGCGCTCGCCCGGAGCCCGCGGCCTTGCCGGGAGCCGGGTGCCCGCCGATGGGCGTCACCAACCGCGTCGCCGAGTCAGACTCGTGCAGATTTGCGCCAGGTGACCGTTATGCGGGCATTGGGTCGAATTGGAGCTCAGCCGTAGCCCGATCCGTGCACGAAATCGCGGTGCCGGGTCCCCGCGGAGCTCCAATCGCTACGTAACGGTCACCACACGAGGATCTGACGGAGACGTCCGGGGTCCGGCAGCTACCTGTGGAACGTCGGCTCGAGGGCCGGGTAGAGCTCCCGGAATGCCGCGTGGCGTTCGGCGTACGCGCGAGCGGCTGGTCCGGGCGTCGCAACCACCGATGTGGTCACGGCGGCCTCCGCTGCTGACTCCGCGCTCGGCCACCACTTGACGCCGACACCCGCGAGGAGGGCGGCACCGTAGGCCGCGCCCTCGGTCGTCGAGACCGTCGAGATCTCGGCGCCGAGGACGTCGGCGAGGATCTGGCGCCACAGCGGGCTCGCAATGCCGCCGCCGGACGCTCGAATCTGCGACGGCGGCGGGGTGCCGGCGGCGACCATCAGGTCAAGCCCGTCCTTCAGCCCGAACGCGACGCCCTCGAGGACCGCGCGGGTCAGATGCCGCCGCTCGTGGCGGGTCGTCAGCCCGATGAAGGCGCCACGGGCAAGGGGGTCCACGTGCGGGCTCCGCTCGCCGGTCAGGTACGGCAGGAAGAACAGCCCATCCATCGCCGCCTCGACGTCGGCGGCGCCGGCAACCAGCTCGCCGAACTCCACGCCTGGCGCGAGCGCGTCGCGGAACCAGCGCAGGCTACCCGCGGCCGAGAGCATCACCGACATCATGTGCCAGCGCCCGGGCACGGCGTGGCAGAAGGCATGGACGCGGCCCTCGGGTTCGCGAAGCGCGCTGTCGGTCGTCGCGAAGATCACGCCGGAGGTGCCCAGCGACAGCGCGACGACACCGCTTCGAACCGCCCCGACTCCGACGCCGTTCGCGGACTGGTCTCCGCCGCCTGCCACAACCGGCGTCCCGGCTCGAAGGCCGGTCGCGTCCGCAGCCACCGCGGACAGACCACCGGTGACTTCGGGGCCTTCGAACGTCGGCGGCAGCCAGCCGGGGTCGATGCCGAGCGCGCTCACGACCTCCGATGACCAGTCGCGAGCCCCGAGGTCGAACAGGATCGTGCCCGAGCCGTCGGCCTTGTCCATCGCGTGCTCGCCGGTCAGTCGCAGTCGGACATAGTCCTTCGGCAGCAGCACGTGCGCGACCCGCCCCCAGACATCCGGCTCGTGGTCGCGAACCCAGACGAGCTTCGGTGCCGTGAAGCCCGGCAGTGCGTCGTTGCCTGTGATCTCCACGAGACGCCGGCGCCCGATGACCTCGCGGATCTCGTCGCAAGCGTGGGCCGTGCGCTGGTCGTTCCACAGGATCGCCGGCCGAAGGACGGCGTCGCTCGCGTCGAGAAGCACCAGGCCGTGCATCTGGCCGGTCAGCCCGACGCCGATGACCTCGTCACCCGCGACGCCGGTCTGGGCGAGAACGGCCCGGACCGCCGTGACCGCGCCATCCCACCAGAGCAACGGCGATTGCTCCGTCCACAACGGCTGCGGCGACTCGTAGCCATACTCGGCCGCCGCGACACCGCGGACCACGCCGGCTTCGTCGACGAGGAGCGCCTTCGTCGCGGTCGTCGACGCGTCGATGCCGATGACATAACTCACGAGAGGCGACCTCGGCGGCCTCGGTGAACGCGTTGAGCGAGGTGTGCGGGCCCGGGGCTCAGTCGCGACCTACCGACCAGATCGCCTGGTTGACGACGTTCTCGAGAAGCTCCTGCCGGCCCGAGACCGGCGCCGGGTCGATCTCGCCGGCGGCGACCCGCGCTTCGAGCTCGGCCAGCGACTCCCCGCCCGCGATCGCCGTCCCGAGCGTGCCGTCCCAGCCGGCGTAGCGGGCCTCGCGCTGCGTCTCCAGGGCCCGCGACTCGAGCAGGTCCGCCGCCACCAGGAGTGCCCGTGCGAGCGTGTCGATCCCGCCGATGTGGCCGTGGAAGAGGTCGGTCCGGTCCATCGACTGGCGCCGCAGCTTCGCGTCGAAGTTGAAGCCGCCGTTCTCGAACCCGCCGCCGCGGAGGATCTCGTACAGCGCGAGCGAGATCTCCTCGACCGAGTTCGGGAACTGGTCCGTATCCCAGCCGTTCTGGTAATCGCCGCGGTTCGCGTCGATCGAGCCGAAGATCCCGTTCGCGACCGCGTAGGCGACATCGTGGTGGAACGAGTGCCCGGCGAGCGTCGCGTGGTTGGCTTCGATGTTCACCCGGTACTCGTCCTCGAGGCCGTAGCGGACGAGGAAGCCGTGGACCGTCGCGCTGTCGTAGTCGTACTGGTGTTTCGTCGGCTCCTGCGGCTTCGGCTCGATCAGCAGCGACCCGCTGAACCCGATCTTCGCCTTGTGCTCGGCGACGAGCGACAGGAATCGAGCGAGCTGGTCGGCCTCGCGCCGGAGGTCCGTGTTCAGCAGCGTCTCGTAGCCCTCGCGGCCGCCCCACAGGACGTAGTTCGAGCCGCCGAGCCGGTGCGTGTGCTCGAGCATGACCTTGACCTGGGCCGCGGCGTAGGCGAACACCGCCGGATCCGGGTTCGTCGCCGCGCCGGCGGCGTAGCGCGGATGGCTGAACAGGTTCGCGGTGCCCCACAGCAGCCGGATGCCGGTCCGCTCCATGTGGTCGGCGGCGTCATCGACCATCGCCTGGAGGTTCGTACGCGATTCCGCGAACGTCGCGCCCTCCGGCGCGATGTCGCGATCGTGGAAGCAGTAGAACGGCACGCCGAGCTTCGACACGAACTCGAACGCGGCGTCCAGCTTGGCGCGGGCGGCGGCCATCGGATCGAGCCCTGGCTTCAGCCACGGCCGATCGAACGTGCCGACGCCGAAGACGTCCGAGCCGGGCCAGTTGAAGCCATGCCAGAGGCAGACCGCGATCCGGAGGTGCTCCGCCATCGGCTTGCCGAGCACGACCCGGTCGGGCTCGTAGACCTTGAACGTCAGCGGGTCGGTCGAGTCGAGGCCGCCGAACGGGATCGGGCCCTGGACCTCGGTGAAGAACGCCTCGCTCACGTCCACTCCTCCTTGCAGAAACGCGAGGCTAGCAGGGTTCAGCCCGTCGACTGCAGGCCCGCGGCAACCCCGCTGACGGCCAGCCTGACGAGGTGCTGCAACGCCGCCGCCTGAGGGCCGTTCTCGCCCCGGGCTCGGGCGGCGCGTAGACCGGCGAGGCCGGCGACCTCGAGCTCGCCGAGTGCCTCGAGGTAGGGTGAGCGGAGGCGCAGCGAACGCGCGATCTCGGGCGCCGTCTCGAGGCTGCCTACGCGGCCGAGGACCCGGGCGAGCAGCAGCCGCGTCCGCTCATGCTCGGCCTCGATCGTCGCCCAGCGTCCGGCATCACCGGGCCCGGTCGCGAGCGAGGCGAAACGCCGCGCGACCTCGAGGTCCGATCGGGCGAGCGCCAGCTCGGCATGGTCGAGGACGCTGGCCAGGAACGGCCAGCGTCGGTACAGGACCGCGACGCGGTCGAGGCCGCGCAACGGGTGCCGCCGTTCGAACCGTTCGAGCGCGCTGCCGAGCCCGTACCAGCCGGGCAGCTCGACCCGGGCCTGGGACCACGCGAAGACCCACGGGATCGCCCGAAGCGCCCCGACACCGGGCCGGGCCGCTGGACGCGAGCCGAGGCGCAGCTCGGAGAGCTCGTCGATCGGCGTCACGGCGGCGAAGAAGGCACCGAACCCGGGATCGTCGAAGACGAGCGCCCGGTACGCGTCGCGTGACGCCTCGGCGAGCTCCTCGATGACCGGCCGGGCCTCGGCCTCGAGCTCCGGGTCCGGGCCCTCGACCGACGCTCGCAGCGTGGCGCCGGTGAGGATCTCGAGGTGCTGGCGCGCGATCGTCGGGTCGGCGTAGCGGGCGGCGATGACCTCGCCCTGCTCGGTGAGCTTGAGGCGGCCATCGACGCTGCCCTCCGGCTGGCCGAGGATCGCCCGCTCCGGCCAGCCCCCACCGCGGCCGATGGCGCCGCCTCGGCCGTGGAACACCGTGAGCTCGACATCGTGGCGCCGGGCCGCGGCGACGAGGTCGGCCTGGGCACGGTGGAGCTGCCAGTTCGCCGCGAGGAAGCCAGACTCCTTGTTCGAATCCGAGTACCCGAGCATGACCTCCTGGTAGCGGCCCCGCACATCGAGATGCTTCCGGTACGCCGGGTCGGAGAGCAGCTCGTCGAGGATCGGGCCGGCGTTCTCGAGGGCGTCCGCAGACTCGAACAGCGGCACGACGTCGATGGCGTCCGACGCGTCCGCTTCGCCGGCGCTCGACGCCGCCCTGGCCAGCCGCAGGACGTCCATCGCATCGGCGGCGGACGAGGTGAAGCTGACGATGACTCTGCCCGCTCCGCCCGCCCCGAACGACGACCGCAGGCGCTCGATGACCCGGAAGGATTCGAGCACCTCCGCCAGCCCCACCCCCGGCGCGGCCTCGACCTCGCGCGGGTCTCGGCCGGCCTCGAGCGCAGCCAGCGCGGCACGATGGATCGCCGAGTGCTGGCGCACCTCCATCTCGGCGAGATGGAACCCGAACGACTCGACCTGCCAGCGGAAGTCCTGGACGTCGCCCCAGGCCGAGCGGGGCAGGCCGTCCGCGACGAGCGCCGCCTGGATCTCGTCGAGCTCGGCGATGAGCTGGGCCGGATCCGCGTAGTGGCCCCCGACCGGCCCGCGGCTCTGGGTCAGCCCGTTCCGCGTCCGGCGCAGCCGCTCGGCGATGAAGCCGAATCGCCGGCGGTACGGCTCGTCCGGGAACCGCCGCTCGAGCGTCCGGGCCGTATCCGGCAGCTCGTCGGCGTCGCGCGCCAGCCGTTGCCGCAGCTGGCGGTTCGTCGCCTCGGCGGGGATGGTCACGGACAGCGTCTGCATGAGCCGGCTCGCGACCGCTTCGTGGCCGTGCATGACGTGGTCGGCCTGGATCCGCAGCGCCTGCTCGGTCGTCGACGCCGTCACGCCGGGGTTGCCGTCGCGGTCGCCGCCGACCCACGAGCCGAGGCGGACGAAGGCCGGCACGGTCGGCCGCTCCAGGGGGCTTCCACCAAGCGCGAGATCGAGGCTCCGGTAGAGCCGCGGCAGGAGCGAGTAGATCGTCTCGTCGAAGTACACGAGCGTGGTTCGAACCTCGTCGAGCGGCGTCGGCGCAACGGTGCGAAGCGCGGCCGTCCGCCACAGCAGGCCGATCTCCTCGCGCAGGCGCTGCCGGATCTCGCGGTCCTCGGACGGCGTGAGTCGCGGATCGTCGAGGCGCTCGACGAGCCGGGCCAGCCGGCGCAGCGCGACGAGCAAGGTTCGGCGGCGGGCTTCCGTCGGGTGCGCGGTCAGCACGGGCGAGATGCGCAGGCGAGAGACGACCTCGGCGAGGCGGGCGGCGCGCGACGGGTCCCCACGAAACCGCCGGATGTGCGCGGCCAAGGAGTCGGGCGGTGGACGGCTGGCGGACCGGCGCTCGCGGCGGGCGAGGACGCGGACGCGATGGCGCTCCTCGGCGAGATTGATGAGCAGGAAATACGTCGTGAACGCTCGGACCACGGCCTCGGCCTGTTCCGGGTCAATCCGAGCAACCTCGCTCCGAAGCGCCTCACGGTCCGGTGCGGATCCACGGCGTCCCTGGATGGCGCTCCGCCGCAGCCGCTCGACGAGCTCGAACAGCTCGCTACCGGCCTGCTCGACGATCACCTGGCCGAGCAGCGCGCCGAGCAGCCGGACCTCGCGGGCGAGCGGATCGCGGGCACCCGCGCTGCCGATGCCGCGTGGCTCGGCGCGCACGGCGGCATGGCGCGCAGGCACGTTCACAGCCACGCGAGGTTGCGACCGCCGCCGTCCCGCAACCATCCTTGCTCCTCGACGCAACCGCTCCGACCCGGTTCGAAGCCTATGTTTGTATCGTGCCCGCAATGTCCGAGATCGATCTGCCGTCCGCGTCGGGTGAGGAACAGCTCGAGCAGCTGCAGTTCCTGCACCGCGTCGCACGCCTCGCGACGACGGCGCAGACCTGGGACGAGCTCCTCGAGACGGTCGTCGACGAGACCCGCGATGCGCTCCGGGCGGACGTCTCGTCGTTGTATCTCCTCGATCGCGACGGCGTCTACCTGACGCTCGCGGCCACGAACGGCCTCGATCGCTACCAGATCGGCCGCGCGCGGGTGCCCTACGGCGAGGGCGTCACCGGCTGGGTCGCCGCGAAGCGCGAGGCGCAGGTCATCCCGGACATCAAGGACGACGCCCGCTTCCTGTGGGTCCGCGGCATCGACCAGCGGCGCTTCATCACCTCGATGCTGTCCGTGCCGCTGCTCTGGAACGACCAGATCGTCGGCGTCCTGAACATCCAGACCGAGCAGACCCGGGAGTGGAGCGAATCCGACGTCGCCCAGCTGCGCGCGATCGGCGACCTCCTGGCGGGCATCGTCGAGAAGGGCCGGCAGCAGCGCGAGGCAGAAACCCGGGCCACGGAGCTCAAGAACCTCGACGCCGCGCGGGCCGACCTCATCGCGCTCGTGACGCACGAGCTGCGGACCCCGCTCGCCGTCGTCCGGGCGTACGCGGATCTCCTCGCGGAGGAACCCGAGCTCGAGGGCCGGTCCTCGCGCGACCCTGAGCGCCGTGATCGGCGCGCCGCCTGGTACCGCGGCACGCTCGAGCAGATCGAGCGGCTCGACCGGCTCGTCGACTCGATCCTTGCGTCGGTTCGCGTCGTGCCGGATCAGCCCGCTGACGTGGTCCCGACGGACCTCGCCGAGCTCGTCGATGACGTCGTCCGGCAGCTGCGGCCGCTGCTGAGCCAGCACGAGATCACGATCCTGCCCAGTCTCCACCTTCACGCGCTCGCAGATCCGCCGCGGCTTCGCCAGATCCTCGAGCACCTCATCGAGAACGCCGTCAAGTACGCGCCGCCGCAGAGCCAGATCACGATCGGCTGGTCGATGGTCGAGGGCGTCGTCCGCCTCGGCGTTGCGGACGAGGGGCCGGGGATCCCGGAGGAGTGGCGGGAGCGGATCTTCGAACCGTACGCGCGGCGCGAGACGCACACCGCGCGTGGCTCCGGCATCGGCCTGTACGCAGCGAAGCGGCTCGGCGAATCGATGGGCGCGCGGCTGTGGTGCGAGCCGGTGGACAGTCACGGCGCACGCTTCGTCGTCGCGCTGCCGGCCGCGGTGGCGGTCTGATGGCTCGGCCGCTGCGGATCCTTGTCGTCGACGATGACCCGGCGATGGTCGGAGCGATCACCGCGCTCGTTGGGACGGAAGGGCACCAGGTCATCACCGCGTACGACGGCCTGACGGCGGTTCGACGCTTTCGCGAGGAGCATCCCGACCTCGTCCTCCTCGACCTCGCGATGCCGGGCCCTGACGGCTACACGATCGCCGGCCAGATCCGGGCCGCCGGCCCGACTCCCATCCTCGTCGTCTCGGGCGAGAGCGCCGAGGCCGCGAAGGTCAAGGCGCTGGGCATCGGCGCGGACGACTACCTCGTCAAGCCGTTCGGCCGGGCCGAGCTCCTGGCCCGGATCAACGCGATCATGCGCCGTGTCGATCGCGGGGCTACGGGCACCACCGGTGCGCGCCTGTCGGCGGGCACGCTGGCGCTCGATCCGGCGCGGCACGAGGCGAACGTGGCTGGCGCGCCGCTGGCGCTGACGCCCACCGAATACCGGCTCCTCGAGGCGCTCGTCCGGGCCGGTGGCGACATCGTGCCGCACCTCCAGCTCGCCCGCGCCGGCTGGCCGGCCGAGCCGGACCCCGATCTGCTCTGGCTCAAGCCACATCTCGCCCGACTCCGCTCGAAGGTTGAGGCTGCCGGCGGTCCGTCCATCCTGGCGGTTCGCGCCGTGGGTTATCGCGTCGGCGTCGAGCGCGCCCGCTGACGGCTCGGGGCCGAGCGGCTCAACGAGCTAGCCGCTGGCGCCGCCTGCGGCGCTGACGGCTCCGCCGGCACCATCGCCTCCGACGATCGAACGGGCTCGACGAGCCAGGTCGCGTCGATGAGCCCGGACGGATCGGTGAGCAGTCGCGCCGCCAGGGCCGAACCGGCGTCGCGGTGCGCCTCGACCAGGCGCAGCAGCTCGCGGACCCGCTCGGGTCCGTCGTCGCGCGACGCCGCCACATCCGCCAGCCCAATGCTGCGGACACTCGTGGCCTCGATCGCTGGGACGTGCCGCGCGTCGGGGTCGTGGACGAAGACCCGGCCCCCGGTCATGCCCGCGCCGAGGTTGCCGCCGACCGGTCCGAGGACGACCAGCGTGCCGCCGGTCATGTACTCGGCGCCGTGGGCGCCGATGCCCTCGACGACCGCTTCGGCACCCGCGTTTCGAACGGCAAAGCGCATGCCGGCCG
>DASRJS010000016.1:0-14743 GCA_035649355.1 Candidatus Polarisedimenticolia bacterium | reverse complement strand
AGCTCCACGATCTCCGGCCGCTTCTTCAGGAGCGGCAGGACGGCGACCTTGTACGGCGCGAGGTCGGGATGCAGCCCAAGGACGACGCGTTTCTCGCCGCGGACCTCTTCCTCGCGATAGGCATCGATCAGGAACGTGAACGCCGCTCGATCGGGTCCTCCGGCCGTCTCGACGATGAACGGCGTGAAGTGCTCCTCGGTCGCCGGGTCGAAGTACTCGAGGTTCTCGCCTGAAGCCTCGGCGTGGCGCGAAAGGTCGAAGTCGCCGCGGTTGTGGATGCCCTCGAGCTCCTTCCAGCCGAACGGGAACCGGTACTCCACATCGACCGCCTTCTTCGCGTAGTGCGCGAGCTCGTCAGGGGCATGCTCTCGGAAGCGCAGCCGCTCCGGCGCGACGCCGTAGCGGACGTACCAGTCCCAGCGCCGCGGCAGCCACTCCTCGAAGATCGCGGCGGCCTGGTCCGGCCGGACGAAGTACTGCATCTCCATCTGCTCGAACTCGCGCATCCGGAAGACGAAGTTGCCCGGGCTGATCTCGTTCCGGAACGACTTGCCGATCTGGGCGATGCCGAACGGCAGCTTCTTGCGCGAGCTCTGCTGGACGTTCTTGAAGTTGACGTACGAGCCCTGGGCCGTCTCGGGCCGCAGGTAGACGACCGACGACTCGTCCTGGACCGGACCCATGTGCGTCTCGAACATCAGGTTGAAGCGCCGGGGCGCTGACAACGGGCCCTCGTCGTTCGGACAGACGAGCTTGAAGCGCTCGATGACGGTCGGGTCGGTCAGGTCGGACGCCGTGAGGCCTTCGGCCCCGGGCAGCTCGTCGAGCCGGTAGCGGCGGCGGCACGTCCCGCACTCGACGAGCGGGTCGCTGAAGCTCCCGACGTGGCCGGACGTCACCCAGACCTTGGGATGCATGAGGATCCCGGCATCGAGGCCAACGATGTCCTCGCGCTCCTGGATCATCGCCCGCCACCACGCGCGCTTGACGTTGTTCTTCAGCTCGACCCCGAGCGGCCCGTAGTCCCAGACCGCGTTGATCCCGCCGTAGATCTCGCTCGACGGGAAGACGAAGCCGCGGCGCTTCGACAGGGAGACGATCGTGTCGAGCTCGGCCACGGCGGGCGCGACGTCACTCGTCTCGGTCACGGGGGAATCCGGCACGGTGGGCTCCTCTGGGCGACCGGCCGTGGCAGGGACGGTCGCGGGCGGTTCGGTCGGGCGATCCTAGCAGAGGGCGCCGGCACGAACCTCGTCGAGGAAGGCCAGCGACTTCGGCTGGCGATCGAGCGTGTACGAGAGGAAGTCGCGCATCGCGCGCTCGACCTCGCGCTCCACGTCCGCGGCGACCCGCAGGCCAGCCAGCGCCTCGACGTCCATGCGGCCGTAGGCCTTGAGGAGCTTCAGGGCCTCGAGCGAGAGGCCGGTCCGCTCGTGCGGCGGGCCGGGGCAGCGCTCGCAGAGGACGCCGCCGAGCGGCGGCACCCAGCGGTAGCGCTCATCGGGCTCGAGCAGCCGGCCGCACTCGACGCAGCGGTCGACCTCCGGCCGCACGCCCAGCTCGTCGGCGAGGTGGATCTCGTACCAGCGCGCGACCCGGCCCGGCGCCATGCCCGCATCGAGGAGCTCGTACGCCCGTCGCAGCATCAGGTAGATCGGTTCGGCAGCGTGACGCTCCTCGAGCGTTCGATCGGCGAGCTCGGCGAGGTAGGAGGCCGTCCCGAACGACACGAGGTCGTCGCGAAGCCGGAGCCACGGCTGGGCGACGCTGACCTGGGTGACGACATCGAACGTGCGGCCGTGGGCAAGGACGAGATGGAGCTCGGCGAACGGCTCGAGCGAACCGCCGATCCGCGAGGTCGGCTTGCGGATGCCCTTCGCGATCGCCTTGATCTTGCCGTTTTCGGGCGTGATGAGCGACAGGATGCGGTCGGCTTCGCCATAGTCGAAACGCGACAGGACGATCGCGTCAGAGGTGTAACGACGGGGCGCTGGCACGAAGGCCACGGTATCACCGGCCGTCCGTTCGAACGCCCCGTTGAGATCGCCCGAATTTGTAATGTCAAACCATTCATCCGAACCGCGATCCGCTGCGTATCCCGGGCAGGCGCCCGCGCGGACGCGTCCCCCGCGCGGGTGCCGTGCTCGTCCCGGGTCTCGGGGACCACTGAGACGAGAGCCTCATCGAACCGGCTACTCGTGGCTCGCATGTTTCTTCGCGCCGGGCTAGACTGGCCCCGATGGCGACCACGTCCCGCGAGCTCGAGCTGAGCGAGCTCATCGCCGACACCGAGGCCGAGATCGCGCGCCTCGTCGCCGATCGCGACGCCGCAACTGCGGGCGTCTACGAGATGGCCCGCTACCACCTCGGGCTCGACGGCTCGGGTGCACCGGCCGGCAAGCGGATGCGACCGCTGCTCGGGTTGCTCGCGTACGCCTCGATCACCGGCGACCACCACGCCGCCCTCCCGGGCGCGGCGGCCGTGGAGCTCGGCCACAACTTCAGCCTCGTCCACGACGACATCGAGGACGGTGACCTCGAGCGGCGCCATCGGCCGGCGCTATGGACCCGCGCCGGCGTGCCCCAGGCGATCAACACCGGCGACATGCTGTTCAGCCTGTCGCGAGTCGCGCTCCACCGCCTGAGCGACCTCGGCTTCAGCGACGCGAAGGTCCTGCGGCTGATGCGCCTGTACGACGACACCTGCGTCGCGCTCTGCGAGGGCCAGTACATCGACATCGCGACGAGCGAGCGCGACGACCTCATGTCGGTCGAGCTGTGCTTCGACATGATCGGCCGCAAGACCGCGGCCCTGATCGCCGCCTCGATCGAGGCCGGGGCGCTTCTCGCGACCGACGACGAAGAGGTCATCCGACGCTACCGGGCGTTCGGCTGGGCGCTCGGGATCGCGTTCCAGCTCAACGACGACCTCCTCGGGATCTGGGGCGCGGAGCAGGCCACCGGCAAGGAGCCGACCGACCTCGCGCGCAAGAAGAAGACCCTGCCCGTGATCTACGCGTTCGAACACGCGTCGCCGCCGGATCGTGAACGGCTGGCGATCCTCAACCGTGTGCCCAGCCCGAGCCCGGCCGAGGTCCAGGAGATCGTCGCGATCCTCGAGCGGACCGGAGCTCGCGACTACACCCGCGACCAGGCCCGCCACTACCGCGATACCGCGCTCGCCGAGCTCTCGGCGGCGGGCGTCATCGATGGCGCGGCCCGCGAACGCCTCGAGGGCGTGATCGTCTCGGTGATCAGCGCCTAGCTGCCGGGACTAGCCGTCGTCGGCGGCGCGGTCCTCGGGCGGCTGCCGCACGGCCAGCACCTTGCCGACGCGGCGGCCGTCGGTCGTCTCGACCGTGAGGGTCACGCCGTCGAGGTCGACCCGATCGCCCGGCGACGGCACGCCGCCGACGCGGTGGTAGACGAGCCCGCCGATCGTGTCGTACTCGTCCTCGTCCTCGAGCGGCAGCTCGACGTCGAAGAGGTTGCGCAGCTCGTCGACGTCGGCTCGGCCGTCGAGGCGGGCCTGATCCGGTGAGATCCGCACGACCATCGGCTCCTCGACGTCGTATTCGTCCTGGATCTCGCCGACGATCTCCTCGAGCAGGTCCTCGATCGTCACGAGCCCGGCCGTGCCGCCGTACTCGTCGAGCACGATCGCGAGGTGGACCTTGCGGCGCTGGAGCTCGTGGAGGAGGTCGTCGACGGACATCGATTCGGGCACGAACAGCGGCGGCCGCAGGAGCGTCCTCAGCGGTGGCGGCTCCTCGGCCGCGGCCCGGAGGTACGGCAGCAGGTCCTTCGCGTAGAGGATCCCGACGATGTGGTCGATCGTCTTCTCGAAGACCGGGATCCGCGAGTGGCCCTCGGCGATGATCGTGTCGATCGCCTGCTCGAAGGTCGCGCTCACGGACAGGTTCACGATCGAGACGCGCGGGACCATGACCTCGTGGACATGCCGCTCGCCGAGCTCGATGACGGCGTTGATCATCTGCTCTTCCTCGGCCTCGAGGACGCCCTGCTCGCCGCCACGCTCGACGATCAGGCGCAGCTCCTCAGCCGTGATCTGGGCCTCGCTGCTGACCTCGACGCCGATGAGCTTCGTGATGGCCCGGGTCACGCCCGTCAGGAGCGCGATGACCGGGCCGAGGACGCGGCCGAGAACATCGACGGGCCGCGCGAGCGCGAGCGCGACGCGTTCGGCGGCGGCGAGGCCGATCGTCTTCGGGACGAGCTCCGCGAACACGATCGTGAACAGCGCCAGGATGACCGTCACGGTCACGAGCGCAACGCCCTCGGCGCTCGAGCGGCCCATGCCGACGTCGACGAGCAGGTCGCGCAGGCCATCGACGAGGCTGACGGCGGCGTACGCCGAAGCGAAGAAGCCGATGACCGTCAAGCCGAGCTGCGAGACCGCGAGGAAGCGTGCCGGGTCGTCGAGCAGGCGACGGACACGCTTGGCCCCGCGATTGCCCTCCTCGACGAGCTGCTCGATCCGGCTCCGGCGGACCGACACGAGCGCGATCTCGGCCGCGACGAAGAACCCTTCGAGCAGCGTCAGGATCGCGAGGACGACGATCTCCTGGCCGGGAAACATCAGGACTTCGTCTTCTTGTCCGGCTCGCGGCGAGCGCGCGGCTCGCGGATCCGCGCCGGGACGCCGACCGCGAGCTTGCCCGGCGGGACGTCACGGGTCACGACCGCGCCCGCGCCGGTCTTCGCGCCGTCGCCGACGGTCACCGGGGCGACGAGCATCGTGTCGACCCCGAGGAAGGCGCCTTCGCCCACGGTCGTATGGTTCTTGACGACGCCGTCCCAGTTCGCGGTGATCGTGCCCGCGCCAACGTTCGTGCCCGCACCGAGCTCCGCGTCGCCGAGATAGCTCATGTGGTGCTGCTTCACGCCGCGACCGAGGCGCGTGTTCTTCAGCTCGGCGAAGTTGCCGACCTCGGCGTCCTGGCCGACGTGGCTGCCCGGCCGGAGATGGGCGAACGGCCCGATCCGGGCGCCATCCTCGACGACCGCCGACTCCAGCACGCTGGCCCAGACGTGGCAGCCCGCGCCGATCGTCGAATCGACGATCTGGCTGCCGGCCCCGATGACCGTCCCGGCGCCAACCGTTGTCTCCCCGCGGAGGATGACGTTGGGTTCCAGCTCGACCTCGGGCGCGAGCGTGACCGACCAGTCGAGGTAGACCGTCGAGGGGTCGCGCATCGTCACGCCGTCGCGCATCCAGCGCTCGTTCAACCGAACGCGGACGGCCCATTCCGCACCGGCGAGCTGGGCCCGGTCGTTGACGCCATCGAAGCGGCCGTCGTCGGCGACGGCAACGGCGCTGACGATTCGGCCGTCCTCGCGCGCGAACTGGACCAGGTCGGTGAGGTACAGCTCGCCGGTCGCGGCCGACGGTTGGAGATCGCCGATCCGGCGCCGCAGCCAGGCCGCATCGAACGCGTAGAGGCCGGCGTTGATCTCGCTCGTCGCGAGCTCGTCCGGGTCGGCGTCCTTGACGTTGACGATCCGCTCGACGCTGCCGAACTCGCTTCGCACGACGCGACCGAGCGATCCCGGATCCGCGGCGTCAACGCTGACGAGCGCGATCGCCGCGTCGTCGAGGCGGCGGGCCTCGAGGATCGCCGCGAGATCCTCGGCCTCGACGAGCGGCACGTCGCCGGACATGACGACAATCTCCGCGACGGAGTCGGGAACCGCGGACAGCGCGGCTGCAACGGCGTCGCCGGTGCCGAGGGCCTTGGCCTGGCGGGCGAACACGGCGCGGCCGTCGAACGACTTCCTGAGCGCCGCCGTGGCCCGTGAATCGACGACGATCGGCCGGCCGCCGGACTCGCCGACCGCTTCCTCCCAGGCATCGAGGACGTACGCCAGCATCGGCCGGCCGCAAAGCGGGTGGAGCACCTTGGGGAGCCGCGAGCGCATCCGGGTCCCGAGGCCCGCGGCGAGCACGACACCGGCCGTCCGCCGGGCGCGACTTGGGGCTGTTGAGGTCATGGGCGACAGGCGGGAAGCGTACGGGCGGTCCGAATGAGCGTCAACCGAGCGCGGCAAGCGGGTCGAAGCGCTCGACGAGGTCCGCGCGCCACGCAGCCGGCTCGAACGGCGGGCAGTAATAGCCGCGCGCCCGCCACACGCGACCCTCGCGAAACGTGAGTACGAACACGCTGAACCAGCGCTGACCATCCGGGTAGACGAGGCTCGCCTCGCCGAACCACGTATCGGCGTCGCCTGAGACCCGGATGGGGACGCCGGTGGGTGTCAAGACCCACTCCTCGGCGCCGCCGCCGAGCTCGATCGCTCGGGCCGTCGGCAGGCCTCCGGGGTAGCCCTCGGCCTCGGCTCGAAAACCCGCCAGCCCGAATCGCTCGCCGGACTGCGGGTACAGCATCCGAACCTCGGGATGGAGGAGTCGGATCGTGCCCTCGTAGTCACGATCGATCAAGGTCTGGAAGTAGCGCTCACTCACGGTCCGCTGGACTGGCTGGCCGTCGCCGTCGTCCGCCCAGCGCTTCGGGTCGATCGTCGGCTCCAGCTCGACGAAGGGTCGACGCCAGGCGGGGGATTCGAATGGCTCGCCGAAGTAGCTCGTCTGCCGCCGGATGCGGCCGCCCCGAAGCTCGAACCGGTCGACGTACCACCACGGCCGCCCGCCGTAGTCGAACTTGGCCTCCGCGAGCACGAGGTCGTCACGGCACGACGTGAGGAACGGCCCGGCAAGGAGCGTTGGCGGATTCGGATTGCGACGCAGGACCTCCACGAACGCCGCAGCTCCGCGAACCCGCTCTCCGGACTGTGGCATGACCTGGACCGCCTCCGGCGCCGCGAGGGCGGCAAGGGCCGCGTAGTCGCCTCCGATGAGCCCGTCGAGGTAGCGCGTGAGGAGCTCCGCGTGCTCGGGTCGAACGCTCACCTCACGGTTTCCTGGCGATCGCGTCGATCTCGACCTTGGCGCCCTTCGGCAGGGCCCCGACGGCGAACGTCGAGCGCGCCGGCGGCGGATCGGCCATGTGGCGCGCGTAGATCGCGTTCACGGCGCCGAAGTCGTCGATGTTCGCGAGATAGACGGTCGTGCGGACGACGTCGGCGAACGAGCAGCCGGCGGCATCGAGCACGGCCGCGAGGTTCCTGAGGGCTCGTTCGGCCTGGGCTTCGACACCATCGACGAGCTCGCCCGCCGCGGGATCCAGGCCGATCTGGCCCGAGCAGAACACGAGGTCACCGCTCGCGATGGCCTGGCTGTACGGGCCGACGGCGCCTGGTGCGCCGGTGGTCGAGACCGCCTCGCGGGTCATCGTGCGGAACCCTCCTCGTGATCAGCCTCGCGCCTGAGGATCGTCGTTGCGGCGATGCTCGGGCCTGATTCGCCGATGGCCGGCAGACGTTTGGTCTCGACGGCGTCGTGCAGCTCGGCGGCGGCGGCCTCGGCCTCCTCGAGCGAAGGATAGAGCGCCCAGAGCGTCGGGCCGGAGCCCGTTTGGCCGATCGACCGGTGGAGGAGCCGTGTCAGCGCACGGCGAAGGGGCAGGAGTGCGGGCGCGAGCACGTTCGCTGGCGCCGACAGGTCGTTCGCCACGGCGAGGATGCCCGCGCGATCCAGCAGCGCCCGGCCGGACAGGCCGGCCCTCAACTCGCTCGCGAGATGTTCGGACGTCAGGCGGGTTGAGTCGGACCCGGCCGTCGCCGCTGCGTCGAAGGCCGCGAAGACGACCGCCGTCGAGAGCGCGGTCGGCGGGGTCACGAGCAGCACGCCGAGCGGCTGGCCCGTCAGGTCGGGCAGGAGCGTCGCGCGTTCGCCTCGGCCACCGAGCAACGCGCTCCCGCCGGCGAGGAAGAACGGCACGTCCGAACCGAGGGTTGCCGCGATCGCCGCTCGATCGACGAGATCAGGCGGCACCTGCCATGCCTCGAGCGCGGCGTCGAGCGCCGCCGCCGCGTCGCTCGAGCCGCCACCGAGCCCGGCCGCCACGGGGATCCGCTTTTCAAGCCGGATGGCGAGGGGCACGGTCGCCGCCCCACGACCAACGGCCCTGCGTGCCGCGCTGACGGCTCGAAGGACGAGGTTGTCCTCGGTCGGGCCGGCGTCATGTCCGTCGACGCGGAGCGTGTCTTCGGCGCCCGCTGCGGGCGCCACGCTGAGCCGGTCGGCGAGACCGAGCGGCACGGCGACCGAGTGGAGGTCGTGGAAGCCGTCCCGGCGCTTGCCGAGGACGGCGAGCGTCAGGTTGAGCTTGGCGGGCGCCAGGCGGACGACGGGGGCCAGGCGCCGGAACGGATCGTCGGTCATGGCATTGCCTCGAGCAGCCGCAGCCACTCGTCGACCGAAACGGTCTGGGGCCGCCGATCGGACGCGATGCCGGCCTCGGCGAGGGCCGCCAGCACCTGATCCGGCGGGACGCGGAGCTGCCGGGTCAGGACGTTGTGGAGCATCTTGCGGCGCTCCCGGAACGCGGCCTGGACGAGGCGCCACAGATCGTCCTCGACCTCCGGCGCCGGCCTCCAGTGGCCGGGCGCATACGGCTCGAGCACGACTACGGCCGAATCGACCTTCGGCGCGGGCTCGAACGCGGTCGACGGCACCCGGACGGCGAGCCGGGCGGCAGCGTGGTACTGGACGAACACGGCGAGATAGGACAGTCCACCGGGCGCCGCCGTGATGCGTTCGGCGACCTCGCGCTGGAGCATGAGCACGAGGCGCACGGGCCGGGGCGGTGCGCCGAGGAGCCGGTGGAGGATCGGGCTCGTGATGTGATACGGCAGGTTCGCGACGACGTCGTAAGGCCGCTCCACCGTCCCCGCGAGATCGAGATCGAGCGCGTTGTCCTCGATGAGCCTGAGGCGCCCGTCCGCGATCGGTTCCGCGAATCGATCGCGCAGGAGCTCGCTCAGGCCGCGGTCGATCTCGATGGCCGTGACGATCGCCCCCGCGTCGAGCAGCGCGCCGGTGAGGATGCCGAGGCCCGGGCCGATCTCGAGGACGCGCCGGCCGGGCTGGGGTTCCGCGAGCTCGACGATCGCGTCGAGCACGTCGGGGTCGCTGAGGAAGTTCTGCGAGAGGCCGTGGCGGGCCGCGAGCCCGGCACCGCGGAGGGATGCCCGGACGGTCGCCGCGTCGATGCGGGGTCGCCCTCCGGAGGTCACCGCGTCGCGAGCGGCAGCGAGGGCCGAGCGTCGAGCTCGAAGCCGGCCCGCTCGCCCGCCCCGAACCGCCACGCGGCCGCGGCCCCGATCATGGCCCCGTTGTCCGTGCAGAGACCCGGCCGCGGCACGATGAGCGGCAGCCCGAGCGCCTCGGCCTCCCCGGCGAGGCGATCGCGAAGCTCGCGGTTCGCAGCGACACCGCCGCCGAGGAGGATGGATCGCGCGCCCAGCTCCCGGGCGGCGCGGATCGTCTTCGTCACGAGGACGTCGACGATCGAGTCCTGGATGCCGCGGGCCAGCTCGGCCGTGGTGCCCTCCGGCAATGCTGCGTCCGGATCGTCGTCCGGCAGCCGCGCGTCGCGACGCGCCTCGTCGACAGCACGCCGGGCGGCCGTCTTGAGGCCCGAGAAGCTGAAGTCGAACGTCTCGCCGAGCCACGCCCGTGGAAAGGGCGTGCCGTGGCTCGCGGCTCCCGCCGCGGCCGCCTGGATCGCCGGCCCGCCCGGATAGCCCAGGCCAAGCAGCCGGCCGACCTTGTCGAACGCCTCGCCCGCGGCATCGTCGAGCGTCTGGCCGAGGAGCCGGTACGTCAGGTGGTCGCGCATTTCGACGAGGAAGGTATGCCCGCCGGACACGACGAGCGCGACGAGCGGGAAGACGGGCTGCGGCCGGTCGCCCTCTGCCTCGCCCGGGTCGAGCAGCCAGCCGGCATAGACGTGGCCCTCGAGGTGGTTGACCGGGACGAGCGGGCGGTCATGGACCCAGGCGAGCGTCTTCGCGACGTTGATCCCGACAAGGAGTGAGCCCGCGAGGCCCGGTCCATAGGTCACGCCGACGGCGTCGATGTCCGACCAGTTGGCTCCGGCGGCCGCAAGGGCCTCGTCCAGCGCCGGCAGGATCCAGCGCAGGTGGGCACGAGCGGCGACCTCGGGCACGATCCCACCGCTCTGCGCGTGGAGCGCCACCTGGCTCGCAACGACGTTCGCGTGGATCCGCCGCCCGTCCTCGACGAGCGCGACGCCCGTCTCGTCGCACGAAGACTCGATCGCCAGGATCAGCGGCCCGCTCACCCGTGCGGCTCAACGGGCGGCTCGCCCGCTCCCGCCGGCTGGTCCGGGCTGCGGCGAGGATCGGGCGGCGGCGCGGCATCGATGCTCGTCCGCAGCGCCTCGATCCGGCTACGCATGGCCGGCGCGTCGAGCGGATCCGTCGTCATGATCAACGCGTCCTCGTTGTTGTCCGAGTAGTAGCGCGGCCGCAGGCCGACTGGCCGGAAGCCGAACGCCTCGTACATGCGCCGGGCCGCGAGGTTCGAGAGCCGCACCTCGAGGGTCGCCTCGCGCGCACCGCGGGCGAGCGCGACGTCGAGGAGCGCGAGCATGAGCCGCGCCCCGATCTTCTGGCGGCGCCAGTCCGGGTCGACGGCGACCGTCGTGACGTGGGCCTCGTCGACCATGAGCCAGATCCCGCCGTACGCGACGATCTCACCCTCGACCCGGGCGACGAGGTACGAGGCCAGGCGGTTCGTCTGGATCTCGCTGCGATACGCCTGCTCGGGCCACGGCACGCTGAAGCTCGCGGCTTCGATCCGCTGGATGGCATCGAGGTCGCCGAGCGACATCGGTTCGATGCGCAGCCTCACGGGCGGTCGAGCGACCACGCCATCTCGCCTGATGCTGCCGCGACGCCGCGGGGCAGCGAAACGTACTCGGGCACGAGACGCGCGACGTCGTCTGCGTCGCCCGCTTCGAGGCGTGCGGCGCCGAGCGCGAGGAGGCTCTCGGCGAGCCGCTCGCGGGCGCCCGAACCACGCGCCAGGTCGTCCGCTGCGGCGCGGCCGTCGAGGTCGACCGCGATCACGGTCGCGGCGGCGTCCAGCTCGAGGTCGGCGCCCCCGCTGACGAGGCGCGGCTGCGCGACGGCGGCGCCGCGCACGTCCGTGACGACGATGCCCGACGGACCGGCCGGCAGGAGCACGACGATGTGGTCGGCGCCCAGGTCGGCAGCCGCGGCATGGGCGAGCGCGGCGGCGGTCGAGATGCCGACGATCGGGATGCCGAGCTCGTGGGCCAGCGTCTTCGCGGTCGCGAGGCCGATCCGCAGTCCTGTGAACGCCCCCGGCCCGGTTCCGACGACGATCGCACCGAGCTCGTCGCGTCGCAGGTCCTCCGCGGCGAGCAGCTCGACAATCCGTCCGAGCAGCTCCTCACCGTGGCGGTAGCCGGCGGACCAGGTCAGCTCACGGCGAAGAGCGCCGGATGACTCGCCGAGGGCGACGACGGCGACGCTCGTCGCCGTGTCGATCGCGAGACTGAGGCGGCCGGCCGCCATCAGCGAACCGTCGAGCCGGCGCCCGATCGAAGGCCCGTGATCGCGTCCAGGTAGCGGCGATACGGCAGGCGCGTCGCGCGCACGCGGATCGTGCGGGGGTCGTCGCCGCCGCCATCGATCTCGACGTCGAGACGCGCCGCCGGGAGGGCCGCGCCGAGGCGATCGGGCCATTCGACGAGGGTCACGCCGCTCGCCTGGCGATCGTCGATGAGCCCGCCGGCCAGCGCCTCCTCGGCCGACGCAAGCCGGTAGAGGTCGAGGTGGAAGAGCGACAGGCGGCCGGCGTGCTCGGCCATCAGGATGAAGCTCGGCGAGCTGACGGTCGTCGTCACGCCGAGGCCCGCTCCGAAACCCTTCGCGAGGACCGTCTTCCCTGCGCCGAGCTCACCCCAGAGACAGATGAGGTCGCCGGGTTGGGCGACGTCGGCGAGCCGCCGGCCGAGCTCGAACGTGACGTCCGGGGCCGGCGAGATGAGCTCGCGCTCGAGATCCGTGATCGTGGGCACGCGTCCGAGCGTAGCCGAAGGTGCTGCCCAAAGCCGCCAACTAGCCGGCCGTCAGCCTCACGCGTAACGCTCGAGGTCGCCGATGGAGATCCGGGCCCGGCCGTCCGATCCGAGGTCGACGAGGCCGACGAGCGGATCCGCCGTCCCGCGCGAGCGTCGCGCGGCGAGCTCGAGCCAGCGGCCCTCGCGGCCGGCCAGCGGGCCACCGATGACGCGGACCAGATCGGGTTGCGGGTCCGGGAGCACGATCGCGGGATCGTCGATCACGAGCGCCGCCGGATCGCCGATCAGCGCCACCTCCCGGCCTTCGAGCGCGCTCAGGATCGCGTTTGCCGGTCCCGCGATGGGCCGCCGGCCGGTGCCATCAAGGATCAGGATGCCGAAGGGGGCATGAACGTGGAGCGAGGCGCGGCGGCGGCTCTCGGCACCCGCAAGATCGCGTCGCACGGCCGCGGCGAGGCTGCCGACGACGATGCCGCGAACACCGGTCGCCCGTGCACGCGTGAGCGCTTCGGCATCGACATGTGCGCCGGCGACGAGCACGGCGCCCGAACGGGCGACGTCGATCGCGGACGCGCGCAGCTCTGCGCGCGGACCGGCGGCGATCTCGAGCTGGCCGCGCGCCGAGTCGCCGAGCAGCGTCCGACCGAGGAGCGCGCGGCCGGCCAGCCGGAGGCGGATCCCGTGACCGGCATCGGCGGTCAGGACGGCGCCGGCCGCGGGCGCTTCGAGAACCTCGAGTCGCTCCGGAACGGCGATCCGCCAATGGCCGTTGACGGCGAAGAGCGCCTCGCCGGGCCGGGCATGGTCGCGCGAGCCCGGGAGCGGGGTGTCGCTTTCGGCGCCGTTCCTCGGACGCGGCCAGTGGTCGCCGGGCTGGAGCGACGCGGCCTCCTCCATCGAAACGCGAAGGATCGTGGTCTGGCCGCGCAGCGAGCGCTCGGCGAGGGGATCGCCCGGCGCGACGCTGTCGCCCGCCTGGACGAGCGGCCGGTCCCCGGGCAGCAGTCGGAACCACGCCTCCGGTGCGTCCACGACGAGCCGGCGGCGCCGAACGAGCCCGAGCCCGTTCGGCAACGCGGCAGTAACGGCCGCCATCAGCTCGCGCTCCAGAGACCGTCATGCCAGGTGCCGAGGACGGTCCGCCGCTCCTCACCGTGGGCCGGCAGGCGCAGTGTTACGCCACGGCCGTCGACGAGGAGCCCCGCGAGGCCACCGGAGACGCGGACTACGGTTCGCCGTGACGTGCGCCGCAGCCCGCTCGGCGGCAGCTCGATCGTCGCGATCGCCTCAGCGCCCGGCGGGAGGTCGACGATCTCGATCGTGCCGGCATGGACATCGAGCGGCAGCACCACGCCGTCGCTGGCCACCTCGACGTGGACCGGCGCCGCGCCAGCGCGATGCGCCGGATCGAGGATGAGCAATGAGCCAACCGGCAGGAGGAGGTCGTCGGCGAGGTCGCGGATGAGCTCGGCGCGGCGGGCATCGTCCGCCTCGGTGCCGAGCGGCGCGAGCAGTCGAGCGTGGTCGACGACGACCTGCACGGCCCCCGGCCGTCGCACGACGTCGGCGATCGTCAGCGCGACGGCCGCGGGCGGCGCGAGCGCGAAGCCGCCGCCGCGGATCACGATGACGTCCGGAGGCGGGCCCGCGTCCAGGCCGCCGCTCTCGGCGACGAGCTCGTCGAGCGCCGCGGCGGCCGCGACGAGGCGGATCCGGGCGCCGACGCCGCCGGCATCGGCCCACGGCGCCAGCCGCAGATCGTGCAGCCGGTCGCCGATCTGGTGGCGATCGGCCCAGCGCGAGGACCAGCCCAGGAATCGCTCGGCGCTCTCGACGACATCGCCGGAGGCGAGGCCCGAACCGGCCGAGATCCACGTCGCGACCTGGCCGTCCTCGTCGCCGAGCGGCGGGGCCGCGAATGTCCGGCTGCCCGCATCGAGGCCGATGTCGATGACCTCGACCCGACGGTCGAGCGCGGCGGCGAGCGCCGACGCCGCCTCCGCGAGCACGGAGCGGCCGTCGCCATCGGGTGCTCGGAGGTGGGCGAGGACAGCCCGGACGCGGGCCCGGAGGTCGGTACCCCGGGTCACCGGGACCGCGATGACCGGCGCTGGCGCGTTCTCGTCATCGAGACCCAGGCGATCGAAGCGCCGCTCGCGGGCCGCCATCGCGCCGGCGAGCACGACCGGCAGGTCCTGGCGCCGGAGCCGAGCGGCCGCGACGAGCGCGACGAGATCGTCGATTGAAGCGCGCTCGTCGGCGCCCGGCGGGTCGTCGGCGGCAAGGAGGACAGCCGAGACCTCGGGTCGCAGCAGGAGGCCCGTGACCTCGCGCGGATCGCCCGCCTCCGGGTGGCTGCCGATCGTTCGCCAGCCGGCGCCGGCGGCCAGCCGCTCAGCGACCTGGAGCGCACGCGGAGAGCCGGCGAGGACGGCGAGGGTCGGCGGCGGTGTCGTCGCGGCTCGCAGGACGGGGACGTCGCTCACGCCGTCGGTGATCCGGAGTGACGCGGCCAGCGACGCGTCCGTCTCGGCCAGCTCCGCCGCGAGCCGCTCGATGAGCGCCGACTCCGAGCCGTCCGCCGGCGCGGCACCCGCCGCGAGGAGTCGCCAGCGACCGTCGACCCGACCGATGATCGCGGCCGCGGTCGTCGCCGCTCCGGCGTCCACGGTCGCCAGCACGGATCCCCGGCTCGTCATAGGTTGCCTCGCGCCGGGCGGACCGCAGCCCGGCCGGCGAACGTCAAG
>DASRJS010000015.1:0-25316 GCA_035649355.1 Candidatus Polarisedimenticolia bacterium | reverse complement strand
GTGCGTCGGTCGTGACGACGCCGTCGTACACGAGCTTGCGCTCGTTCGACTCGACGCAGCTGTGCGTCAGGACCTTGCCCGCCGGGTCGAGTGGATGATCGATCCGGAAGCTCTTGATGGAGGCGCTGACGCTGCCGGCGTACAGGCCGCCGTTGAAGTAGCCGGAGTAGTCGCTGGTCGAGTATCCGTAGATGCCGTAATTGCTTTCGGAACCGGCCCACACGCCGAAGCCGCTCTCGGAATAGCCATGCACACCGGTGCCACCAACCGAGACGCCGAAGACGCCTTTGACGGCGCCCGAGCCGTGGACGCCAAAGCCGCCGGCATTGCCGAAGACGCCGGTGACGTTCGAGTCGCCGAAGACGCCGTAGCCGGTGAACGACGAGCCGTACACGCCGGTGCCGGCGCCGGCTTGGGAGCCCCAGACCCCGATGCCGTCGGCCGAGGTGCTCTTGCTGACCCCCCGCACGGCCGCCGATCCAGAGCCGGGGGCTGTGCTGCTCACCTCGCCGTAGATCGCAGCAGCGTTGGCGGCGCTGCTCGACGTCGTCGCGCGGACGGCGTTGGCGACGGTTCCCGCGGTCGTGGCCACGAGGCCGTGATTGTTCTTGCCGCTTGCCCGGATCGCGCCGCCGCCACCGGTGGCCCCGTCGTTCGAGCCGAAGACGCCATACGTATTCGGGTTCGCGGTCACGCCGCTGATCCCGGTGCCATTGGCCGCGGTGAAGAAGCCGGCGATCGAGCCCGCTCCGACCGCCGAGCCGCGGAGCGCGGTCCCCGAACCGTTCTGCGTGACCAGCAATGCCGTGCCGGTCGAGGCCGTGGTCAGGCTGGTGTTGGCGGTCCCCGCGGTGTTACCCGTGTTGCCCATGATGAGCGGGTTGCCCGCGGCCGCGACGGCCGGCCCGGGTGCACCAAAACGCGAGGCGACGAGACCGCCAAGGCCGCCCAGCGCGGCCATGATCAGTGCCCGCCGGGAACGGCGGGGCGTGGCGGGCGTGTCGATGCCGACGGTGTCGTTGGTCATGGCTGGTCCGAGCCCTCCTTCGGCGGTGGACCGATCCAGCCTGCGCTCGTTCTCCCCGACGCCGCCTCGCCGCCCTGCCGTTGGGCCAGTGTGCGGCACCGGTCAAGAGATGTTTGCGGTCCTCAGATCGAGGGTCTCGACAATGTCCTTGGGAGGCGAATCACGCGAGCCAGGGCAGGTGCACGGGCAGGAAGGCGTTCAGGAGCAGGCCGAGGATCAGCAGCGCGCCGGCGCGGCGCGTGTGGATGAAGGCCTGGCCGACGAACCACAGCGGCCAGCCGACGTAGCTGTGGGGCTCAACCTCGGGCTTGGGCTTCGAGAACACACGCAGGACGCTGGTCAGCCGCGGGATCCCGAGCACGACGAGGAGGACCCACGGCCCGATCCAGCCGGCGAGCGCCGAGCCGATGACGATCGGGTAGAAGGCGATCATCAGGAGCTGGGCGACGAGGCGTGCGTTGCGCTCGCCGAGGAGGACGGGCATCGTCCGGACGCCGATCCGCTTGTCCGCCTCGATCTTGTCGATGTGCTTCCCGAAGAGGACGGTGGTCACGAGGATCGCGTAAGGCAGGGAGGCGATCCAGGCCCACGACGGGATCTCGCCGGTTGCGACGAAGAACGTGCCGACGACCATGAGCGGGCCCCAGACGACGAACACGCCGGGCTCGCCAAGGCCGTGCCACTTCAGCCGGATCGGCGGAGCGACGTAGAAGACCGACACGAACAGCCCGCCGAGCGCGAAGGCGATCACGAGCGGCCCGCGAACGGCGACGAAGAACAGCAGGATCCCGAGGTCGACCGCGTTGGCGATCAGGATCGCCGTCCCGAGCTGGCGCTTCGTCACCCAGCCCGAAAGGATCGGGTGCGGCGCGTATTGGGCCCGCACGTAGTCGTCCGTGTCGATGCCGCCCTCGAGGTCGAAGTAGTCATTGATCATGTTGTTCGCGGCGTGAGCGGCCACGAGGCCGACGACGGCGAGCAGCAGGTAGCCCCAGTTCACGCTGACCTCACCGGTCAGCTGTTGGGCGCCGACGGCGAGGAGACCCCCGATCAGGCCCGACGTCACGGTCATCGAGAAGACCGCCGCGCGGGTGATGACGAGCCACTTCGAGATCGAATCCGGGGGCGATGTCATGCCGGCCGGCAGGTTTGCCGTGTTGTAGGCGGTCTTCCAGACCCGCATCCGCTCTGACAGGACCATCGCCGGGACTTCCTTTCGATCGCAGGCTCCGGTCACCATGCCGGAAACGTGCGACTGAACAGTAGCACTATTGTGCCGGCGTGCCAGCCTCCGGCTCGTGGAGCGCGGCCTGGATCTCCTCGCGGACGACGCGCCGGAGCAATCCCTCGAGGTCGTCGGTTGCCGCCGCCGCCGGCACGCCGGCGGACGTCTCGGCCAGGGGCTTGACACGCCGCTCGACGATCCCCTCGACGGCGTGCTTCAACGGCACAAATGCCGTTGCCAGGATGAGCGTCGTGATGACCGTCGCGGCGTCCGACTCGTTCCCGGTGGCGGCAATGAAGATCGTCTGGAGCAGCTTCAGGAGTGCGGCGAACGCACCGGTCAGGATTGCCGTGAGGACGCCGAACACAAGCGTCCGGTTGATCACGGCGTCGATCTCGTACAGGCCGTGCCGCAGAACAGCGATTCCGACGGCGATCGGCACACTCCCGATGGCCACGATGAAGACGCTGTTGAGGACCGGATTTGGAATCACGGACAGCCACATCGTGGCTGCCACGGCGATCACCGACAGGGCCAGCCACTTCAACTGCTCGCGGACGACTCCCGTCGCGCGGCGCCAGCGGAGGACAAGGCTCGATGCGCCAAGGGAAATGCCGATCCCCGTCACCAACAGCGCGATGTACGAGACCTGGTTGATGACCTCATCGGCGATCGGTAGCCGGAGCGCCCGTTCGACGACTCGCGGCGTGCCCAACGCGCTTGGGTAGACCGCGATCGACAGGACCACGCCGAGAGTCCCGATCGCCAGGACCCAGGCTGCCGGCCGCCAGGCACGCGACGGCAGCCTGCCGTCGGGGAACAGGAGCGGTGTGACACCGGCCATCATCGCCAGTGTCGGGACCCAGACGAACGCGTTGACCCAGGCGGCGAAATTGCTGGCCGGCAGGCTGGTTCGCGTGCCGGCCGCGGCGTATTCGGTCAGGAAGAGCTGGGCGGCGTTCAACAACCCCACGACCGCCAGCACCAGGCCGATCCGATTCTCCGGACGGCGGGTCATGATCAGCCAGCCCACGCTCCCAGCGGCGATGGCGAAGATCGTCGGGAAGCCTCGGAACCCCCAGCCGCCCTGCGGCGGATGGTCAAGGGTGAGCGCGAGGAGGATCAGCCCGGCGATCGTCAGCGTCGCGGTCGCGATTGCCAGGACCGAAGCGAGCTGGCGAAGGCGGGGGTTGGGCATTGGCGCGAAGTGTGGCGGCGCCGGCCGCCGTGTCAAGGTGATCTGGCGCGGCGCCACCGGTCGGGCGACCTGCGATGATGGCCGCGATGCCGGACGAGCTGCCGAAGGACGTCGCGTTCGAAACGCTCGCCGTCCACGCCGGCCAGGAACCCGACGAGCTCACTGGCGCGGTGGCCCCGCCCATCTACCAGACCTCGACCTATCGCCAGCAGGCCGTGGGCAAGCCGACCAACGGCTACGAGTACGCCCGAACCCAGAACCCAACCCGCGAGCGCCTCGAGCGGGCCGTTGCGGCGCTCGAGGGCGGTGGCGAGGGGATCGCCTTCGCCTCTGGGTCGGCGACGACCGCGGCGATCGCCGATCTTGCCGGCTCGGGCGACGAGGTTGTCGTCGGCGACGACGTCTACGGCGGGACGTTCCGCTACTTCGAAGCCGTGCGGAAGCGGGCCGACGTCTCGGCCCGCTATGCCCATCTCCATGAGAGCGTCGACGAACTGTGGGAGGCCCTGACCGACCGGACCCGGCTCGTGTGGTTCGAGACGCCGACGAACCCGAACCTGCGCCTCGTCGACATCGCGGCCGCGCGGGGCATCCTCATCGAGCGGTATGGCGACGCGCCGAACCGGCCGCGCATCGTCGTCGACAACACGTTCGCAACCCCGGCCCTGCAGCGGCCGCTCGATCTCGGTGCGGACGTGGTCTTCCACTCGGCGACGAAGTACCTCGCCGGGCACAGCGACACGATCCTCGGCGTCGCCGTCACCCGCGATCCCGCGACCGCTGAACGGCTGCGGTTCCTCCAGAACGCCATGGGCGCCGTTCCAGGCCCGTTCGACTGCTTCCTCGTCCTCCGTGGCCTGAGGACGCTGCACCTCCGGATGGAGCGTCACGCAGCGAACGCCGCCGCGGTCGCTCGCTTCCTCGCGTCGCGCGACGATGTCGAGACGGTCCGCTACCCCGGCCTGTCGGAGGGCCCTCACGCCCACCCGCAGTGCGTGCTCGCCGCGCGCCAGATGTCGGGGTTCGGCGGCATGGTGTCGTTCGTCCCGGCCGCGGGCGGACCACACAGCCGGAGCGCCGAGGACCGCGCCCGAGCTGTCTGCGAAGCGACGCGCATCTTCACGCTCGCCGAGTCGCTTGGCGGCGTGGAGTCGCTGATCGAGCTGCCCGCCGCCATGACCCACCAGTCGGTCAGCGGCTCGGCGCTGGAAGTGCCGCCGTCGCTCGTCCGGCTGTCCGTGGGCATTGAGGCGGAAGCAGATCTCATCGCGGATCTGGCGCAGGCGCTCGACGGAGCGTAGGGGCCCGCCGCAACCCGAATCGCAACCATCATGCGACCCGGTGTTAGGATGACCGCCAGCGCGACTGTGGAAGCCGACTCCCGTCGACGTGTCCGGCCAGTTCGGACCTCGGCGTCACGCGCGGCCGGTCGATCGAAGCCCTGACGGGTGCCTGCCCATGCGTGGCAGGTCAGCCGTCCGCGCAGGAGATCGAGACCGGAGATGCCACCAAGTCCAGGCCCCGCAGTAGCGACTGTTCGACCACATCGCGCCGCAGGTCGCCTCGGTCGGAAGATCCTCGCAAACCTGTCCGTCCCCGAGCTTTACGAGCGCGCGATCGGCGACGCCGAGGGCGAGATCGCGGCCGGCGGACCGCTCGTCGTTCGAACGGGCCTGCACACCGGTCGCTCGCCGAAGGACAAGTTCATCGTCCGGGAGCCCTCAAGCGAGTCGAAGGTCTGGTGGGGCGACGTCAACCATCCGATCAGCGAGGCCCACTACGATCGGCTTCGGGCCCGGCTCCTCGAGCACCTCGCCTCGAAGACCCTCTACGCGCAGGACTGCTACATCGGGGCCCATCCGGGCCATCGCCGGTCGCTCCGCGTGTACACGGAGACGGCCTGGGCAAGCCTCTTCGCGAAGAACCTCTTCCGGCGCCCTCCGGCGGCAGACCTAGCGTCGTTCGAGCCGAACTTCACGATCATCAACGCGCCGTCGTTCGAGGCGGACCCGGCAACCGAGGGTACCCGCAGCGGGACCGCGATCCTCGTCCATCTCCAGCGGATGGAGATCATCATCGTCGGGACGCAGTACGCCGGCGAGATCAAGAAGTCGGCGTTCACGGTGATGAACTACCTGCTGCCGGACGAAGGCGTGCTGCCGATGCATTCGTCGGTCAATGTCGGCAAGGCCGGGGATTCCGCGATCTTCTTCGGGCTCTCGGGCACCGGCAAGACGACCCTTTCGGCGGATCCCGAGCGGAGCCTCATCGGCGACGACGAGCACGGCTGGGGACCGGACGGCGTCTTCAACTTCGAAGGCGGCTGCTACGCGAAGACGATCCGCCTCTCCCCGATGTACGAGCCGGACATCTTCGCGACGACGCGGCGCTTCGGGACCGTGCTCGAGAACGTCGACCTGGACCCCGTGACCCGCGAGCTGGACCTCGACTCGGAGCGCTTCACCGAGAACACCCGGGGCGCGTATCCGCTCGAGTTCATCGGCAACGCCGACCCGACGGGCATGGCCGGTCAGCCTCAGAACGTCGTTTTCCTGACGGCCGATGCATTCGGTGTCCTGCCGCCGATCGCGCGCCTCACGCACGACCAGGCGGCCTACCACTTCATCAGCGGCTACACGGCGAAGCTCGCCGGTACCGAGATCGGGGTGAAGGAGCCGAGCGCGACGTTTTCGGCCGGCTTCGGGGCGCCGTTCCTGCCGCGCCATCCCGGCGAGTACGCCGCGATGCTCGTCGACCGGCTCGCGGGCTACGACGTCCCGGTCTGGCTCGTGAACACCGGCTGGACGGGCGGACCGTACGGGACCGGCCACCGGATGAACATCGACCACACGCGGAACATGGTCCGTGCCGCGATCAGCGGCCGGCTCCGGGACGCGAGCTACAGCGAGGATCCGGTCTTCCAGATCGCGGTGCCGGAGCATGTGCCCGGCGTCCCCGATGACCTCCTGCGGCCCCGCTCGACGTGGTCTGACCCGGCGGCCTATGACCGTGCGGCGGCCCGCCTCGCGGCCATGTTCGCAACGAACTTCGAGGCCTATGCGAGCGGCGTCAGCCAGGCCGTCCGCGATGCCGGGCCCCTCCTGATCGCGGTCGAGGCAGGCGATCTGCCGCGCACTGCACCGGGCGAGGGCTAGGCGTCAGGTCTGGCGCTTGGTCATTTCCTGCAGGACCCAGGCGAAGAGGATGATGACGACGCCCGCGCCGACCAGGGCGAAGCTGCGCTCGGTGAAGACCCCGGCGGCCGCAACCAGCACGCCCACGACAGACAGCGCGACCACGGGCAGATTGACGTTCATGACCCCCTCCGTAGCGGACAATCTCAGACGATAGCGAGAGGAGACGCGATGAGTCGGAGCAAGGTCACGGTCGTCGGCGCTGGCAACGTCGGTGCGACGACCGCGCAGCGGATCGCCGAGGCCGGCCTCGCCGACGTCGTCCTCGTCGACATCGTCGAGGGCCTGCCGCAGGGCAAGGGTCTCGACCTGGCCGAGGCGGCTCCGGTCGTCGGCCACGACGCCCGCGTGATCGGTACGAACGACTACGACGACACCGCCGGTTCGGACGTCATCGTTGTCACGTCCGGCCTGGCGCGCCAGCCGGGCATGAGCCGCGACGACCTCCTCGTGAAGAACGCGGGGATCGTCCGGTCGGTGGTCGAGCAGTCCGCGAGCCGCTCGCCTGAGGCGATCCTCATTGTCGTCACGAACCCGCTCGACGCGATGTGCCACGTCGCGATGGCCGCCTCCGGCTTCCCGCGCGAGCGCGTCATCGGCATGGCCGGCGTCCTCGACTCGGCGCGCTTCCGCACGTTCATCGCGCAGGAGCTCGGCGTTTCCGTTGACGACACGCACGCGTTCGTCCTCGGCGGACATGGCGACACGATGGTGCCGTTGCCTCGCTATTCAACCGTCGCCGGGATCCCGATCACGGAGCTGCTGTCCCCTGAGCGTGTCACGGCACTGACCGAACGCACAGCCAACGGCGGCGCCGAGATCGTTGCCCTCTTGAAGACCGGCTCGGCGTTCTACGCGCCAGCGGCTGCGTCGTTCGAGATGGTCGATGCGATCCTGCGCGACCGGAAACGGGTCCTGCCATGCGCGACCCTGCTGAAGGGTGAGTACGGCGTCGACGGACTCTTCGTCGGCGTCCCGGTCGTGCTCGGCGCGGGCGGCATGGAGCGGATCATCGAGATCCGCCTCTCGGACGACGAGGCGGCGGCGTTCCGCCGCTCTGCCGACGCGGTCCGCGAGCTCGTGGACAAGCTCCCGGCCTGACGATCGAAACCGCCGGACCCGTGCCGGCGTATACCCGTCTGCGGTGCAGACTCGCACCGGAGTTCGCGCGCCGTCCGCGCCCGTCATAGACCCATCTCAACGCCAGCCGTTAGAGTGGGCGGCCCGATCCGCCGAACCCCGATACGGCGCCAACAGCGCTCTTTGGAGGAGCCCCATCGTGCGAATGCCCCGGATTCCCCTCCTGGTCGTCGTGATCGCCTCGCTTGCCCTCGTCGGCCCTGTCGCCGGCGGTGGTGCGGGCCACGTCTCCGACGGCGCCACGAAGCCCAGCGCGGATGTCGATACCAGCTATGCCCTCGTCCAGCTCAGAGGCGAGCCGCTCTCGACGTACGTCAAGACGAAGCCGGCCCATGGCAAGAAGATCGACTTCGGTAACACGAGCGTGAAGTCCTACCGGGCGCAGCTCAGCGCGTTCCGGAACGACTTCAAGCAGTGGCTCCAGGCGAACGCGCCAAAGGCCAAGGTCGTCCGCTCCTGGGACCTCTCCCTCAACGCGGTCTCGGTCCAGCTGAACGGCACCACGCTCGCCAAGCTGGCGACCGCGCCGCAAGTGGCGCACGTCGAGTACTCGGGCCTGTACCACCCGACGATCGACGATCCGGACCTGTCCCTCATCAACGCCCAGGCCGCGTGGTCGGCCGTCGGCGGTGTCGCGAACGCCGGAGCTGGCGTGAAGATCGCGATCGTCGACAGCGGCATCGACGTCACCCATCCGTGCTTCGACGACGCCGGCTACGCGCCCCAGGCCCAGCTCGGTGACACGACGTTCACGAACAACAAGGTCATCGTCGCCAAGGTCTTCAACATGAAGACACCCAGCCGGCACTACACGCCCGAGGCGATCAACGCCCACGGCACGCACGTTGCCGGTACGGCGGCCTGCAACTACCAGACGCCCGTGACGATCCAGGGCGTCGACATCCCGTACGACATGTCCGGTGTCGCACCGGCGGCGCTGCTCGGCAATTACAACGTCTTCCCGGACGATGTCGGCAACGCCCACTCCGAGGACATCATCGACGCCCTCGAGGCGGCCTACACGGATGGCTTCGATGTCGCGAACATGAGCCTTGGCGGCCGGCACCAGGGGATCTCCGATCTCCTGACGATGGCGGTCGACGACCTCGACCAGGCGAACATGGTCATCGCGGTCGCGGCCGGCAACTCCGGCGACGGCAGTGATGCGGGCGATCACCCGGTCTTCCCGCCGGGCCACCTCACGATCGAGTCCCCCGGCTCGGCGGCCCGGGCCCTCACGGCCGGCGCCTTCGCCGTGGGTCATACGATCGGCAACCTGTTCACCATCGGTGGCAACAGCTACCTCGCCGTTCCTGGCGACTTCCCGTTGGTCACCACGACCCCGCTCACGGCACCCACAGCGATCCTGACCGACGCGCCGGTTAACGCGTTCAGCGGCTTCAGCGAGGTCTGCGGCACCCTCCCGGCAGGCTCCCTCACCGGCATGATCGCGATGATCGGCCGCGGGACCTGTGACTTCAGCTGGAAGATCCGGACGGCCGAGCTGGCCGGTGCCGTCGGCGTGATCATGGTCAATCGCGTGCCCGGCGACCCGATCCCGATGGGCCAGGGCGCCTCACCGGACGGCGTCCAGCCGACGATCCCGGCGTACATGATCAGCCTCGAGGGCGGGATCGCGATTCGGACCGCCAACCCCAGCCTCAACGGGGCGAATGGCACGATCGGGACGCCCGAGTACGTCCTCACGGACAGCGACTACGTCCAGTCCGGCTTCTCGAGCCAGGGCCCAACGGACGTCGACTTCCGCGTGAAGCCCGACGTCATGGCCCCGGGCGAGAACGTGATCAGCTCGATCCCCGAGTCGCAGTGCGACCACGACCTCGACGATCACTGCTTCGCATTCTTCAACGGCACGTCGATGGCGACGCCGCACCTCGCCGGCTCCGCGGCTGTCGTCCGCGGCGCTCACCCCGACTGGACTGCCGAGCAGGTCCGCTCGGCGATCGTCAACCGCGCTGCCATGGGCGACGTGATCTCGGCCACCGGCGCGGTCGTGACGGATGCGAACATCACCGGCGCAGGCCGGGTCGATCTCGCCGCGGCCGTCTCGTCGCCCGTGGCGATCGGGCCGGTCAGCACGTCCTTCGGCGCCGTGCCCGCTGGCTCCGGCCAGTCGCTGACCACGTGGGTCACGATCACGAACCTGACCGCTGGCACGCACACGTGGTCACTCGCGATCACCGACGTCCAGGGTGCCGGCGTGAGCTTCAGCCTCGGGTCGTCGAGCGTCACGCTCGCGGCCGGGGCTTCGACCACCGTCTCGGTGACCTTGACCTCGGTCAAGGGCGCGGCCGCAGGCGATCACCAGGCCCTGCTGCGCGTCAACGGCGCCACCGCGACGCTCGCTCATTCGGTCGTGTACGCCCTCGTGAAGTAACCCGACACCAGTCGCAGTCAGGAAGAGACCCAGGGCAAGCGGCCCGGGGTCTCTTCACGTATCTGCCCGTAACGGTGCCCCGCCGCACCACCGACTAGGCTCGGGTCGTCTCGCACGTTTGACCCGTTCTTCGGGCCGCGGTACGGTCCTCGCTACTCGGCCGGCGTGTTGGAGGCGCCGGCACTGCGCTCGATGTACGGTGCCATCCCCGGGCCTGGACGCTGGACGTGCGTCCCCGCTTCGGCCTCGGCGCCGCGTGGAGGAAATCAGGCATCGCCTGAAAGAGGAGGCCCATGAATCGCAGGTTGTTCACCGCGTTCGGCGCTGTTCTTCTGATCCTCGCCTCGACCCTGCCAATGTCCGTCGGTGCGGCGTCAGGCAAGGCCGGGAACCTCGGATTCGACGCCGGTCAGAAGACCAACTTCAGGAAGACGGGGATCTACATCGTCCAGCTTGCTGATCGCCCGGTCGTCGCCTACGAAGGCGGGATCAAGGGCCTGGCGGCCACGAAGCCGGCCAAGGGCAGCAAGATCGACCCCACCTCGAGCGGCGTCTCGAAATACGCGAGCTACCTGAGCGGTAAGCATGACGCGGCCCTGGCTGCGGTCGG
Organism: Candidatus Polarisedimenticolia bacterium; assembly: GCA_035649355.1. Classification (GTDB taxonomy): domain Bacteria; phylum Chloroflexota; class Limnocylindria; order Limnocylindrales; family CSP1-4; genus UBA5189. The sequence continues at coordinate 14,524 of DASRJS010000015.1, read as the reverse complement.
TGCCGGCCACAAGCTCTACTCGTACGTCTACTCATACAACGGCTTCGCCGCGCTGCTCACGCCGGCCCAGGCGAACAGCCTGTCGGCCCTTGACGGTGTCGTCTCGGTCAACAGGGACGCGCTCCACGACGTGGATACGTCGTCGACGCCGTCGTTCCTCGGCCTCGATGCCCCTGGCGGGCTGTGGGACCAGCTCGGAGGCTTCGGTCACGCAGGCGAGGACGTCGTCATCGGTGTCGTCGACTCGGGCATCTGGCCCGAGGCACTGAGCTTCAGCGATCGCGTTGACGCGAGCGGTGCTCCCAGCAACGCGCCCAGCGCCAAGCGTGCCTACCAGCAGCTTCCCGGCTGGCACGGCAAGTGCACGAATGGCGAGGCGTTCTCGGCCACGAACTGCAACCAGAAGCTCATCGGCGCCCAGTACTTCAACGCCGCATGGGCCGACGTCGCCCACGGCTTGACGGCGAACGAGACGCTGAATCGCGACCGGCCGTGGGAGTTCCTCTCGCCGCGTGACTACAACAGCCACGGCACGCACACCTCGTCGACCGCTGGTGGCAACCATGGGGTTGCGGCGACCGGACCCGCGGCCGTGTTCGGAACGATCAGCGGCATGGCGCCCCGAGCACGCATCGCGATGTACAAGGCGCTCTGGTCGACCCAGGACGGGGCGACGGCGAGCGGCTTCACGTCCGATCTCGTCGCGGCAATCGATCAGTCTGTCGCCGACGGCGTCGACGTCATCAACTACTCGATCAGCGGCACGTCGACGAACTTCGCCGACCCGGTCGAGATCTCGTTCCTCTTTGCCGCCGATGCCGGCATCTTCGTCGCGGAATCCGCAGGCAACAGCGGCCCGACTGTCGGCACCGTGGCCCATCCCGGTCCGTGGACGACAACCGTCGCCGCGGGCACGCACAACCGCAACGGCGCGGGCTCCGTCACGCTCGGCAACGGGGTGACGTACTTCGGCGCTTCGGTCGCCACGCCGGTCGGCCCAGTTCCGCTCATCGACTCGACAGCGGCCGGCCTCCCGGGGGCGGACCCCACGAAGGTCGATCTGTGCTACGGCGCGGGCAACAATCCCGTCGGCGATCCGGGTGTCCCAACGCCGGTGCTCGACCCAGCCAAGGTCGCCGGCAAGATCGTCATCTGCCACCGCGGCGTCATCGCCCGCGTCGACAAGAGCAAGGCCGTCCTCGAGGCCGGCGGCGTCGGGATGATCATGTACAACTCCCCAGATAGCTCGTTGAACGCGGACTTCCACTATGTCCCGACCGTCCACGTCGACATGGCGAGCGGCCTGGCGATCAAGGCGTACGCTGCCACAGCGGGCGCAACAGCGACCATCAACGAGGCGGAAATCGTCTTCGACGTGGCTGCGCCGGTGACGGCCTCGTTCTCGTCGCGCGGCCCGCTGGCCGCGGGCGGCGGCGACCTGCTCAAGCCGGACATCATCGCCCCCGGCCAGGACATCCTCGCCTCGGTCTCGCCGGCGATCGCTGGACGCAACTTCGATCTCCTCAGCGGAACGTCGATGTCGAGCCCGCATGCGGCCGGCCTCGGCGCACTGCTCAAGGACCTTCACCCGAATTGGTCGCCGATGGCGGTCAAGTCGGCACTCATGACGTCCGCGTACGACGTCCTCGACGGCAGCGGCGCCACGAAGATCTTCCGGCAGGGAGCCGGCCACGTCGCGCCGAATGGTGCCGCCGACCCCGGCCTCGTCTACGACAGCGGCTTCCTCGATTGGCTCGCGTTCCTGTGCGGGACGACCAGTGCGGTCGGCCCGGGCACGTGCGCGGCGCTCGTCGGGCTCGGCTTCTCGACAGACGCGAGTGACTTCAACGGTGCCTCGATCGCGATCGGCGACCTCGTCGGCTCGCAGACCGTCCACCGCACGGTCACGAACGTCGGCAGCAGCACGGCGACGTACACGGCGTCGGTCTCCGGCATGGCCGGGATCACGACCACCGTGAGCCCGTCATCGTTCACGCTCAACCCGGGTGACTCGCAGGGCTACACGGTGACGTTCTTCCGGACAACCGCGGCGCTGTCTGCCTACACGGGCGGCCAGCTCACGTGGTCGGACGGGACGCACAACGTGCGCAGCCCGCTCGTCATCAAGCCGGTCGCCATCGCGGCGGCGGCCGAGGTGTCCGGCGCGCCGTCGGGCTTCTCGTACAACATCAAGACCGGCTATGACGGAACCCTGACCTTCGGCGCCCGCGGCCTCGTCGCGGCCAACGCGAGTGCTCAGACCGTCGCCCAGGATCCGAACCAGTCGTTCAACGTGAACGACCCAACCGGAACCGTGAAGGTCGACTTCGTCGTCCCGGCGGGGCTCAGCCTGCTGCGGCTCGGCATTGCCGAGAGCGACATCACGCCATCCGGAACCGACCTCGACGTCTACGTCTACCGAGGCGGCGCGCAGGTCGGCGCGGCTTCCGATGGCGACTCGAACGAGATGGTGACGTTTGTCGCGCCCGTCGCGGGCACGTACAGCATCTACATCCACGGCTTCTTCACGAACGGACCCAGCGCGGACTTCACGCTCTTTGAGTGGGAGGTCCCGACCACGAGCGCGGGCAACATGACCGTGCCCGCGCCAACGGCCGTGACCAACGGCGGCACCGTGGCGGTGCCCCTGTCGTTCACGGGTCTCGCGGCTGACACCTGGTATCTCGGCCAGGTGACGTACGAGAACCCGGCCGGCACGGTCATCGGCTCGACGATCGTGAACGTGCGCTAGCCGAACGGCAGCCACACACACTGGGCCCGCCCCTCCTGGGGCGGGCCCTTTGATTCCCGAGGCCGCTCCGCCCCTACACTCGGGTGGTGGGCCAGGCCGCCGTGATCGTCCTCGACTTCGACCCGAACCTCCGGCTGGGCGGGGCCGTCGTCCAGCTCCAGACGCTGGCGCTGGCCCTCGTGATCCTCATCGCTGTCCTGCTCGTCGCCCGTCTCGCGGTCGTGGAACGTCGCCGCGGGTCACGACCTGGCGCGCCGCCCGGGTTGAGCGACATGACCGATCTGCGGCTCGACGATCTGTTGTTCATGATCCTCGGCGCCGTGCCCGGCGCGGTCGTCGGCGGACGGCTCGGATCCGTCCTCGTGCACGCTGACTACTACCGCGCGTACCCCGGCGCGATCCTCGATCCTGGCTTCGGCGGCTTGACGCTCGGCCTCGGCGTGGTTGGCGGGTTGCTCTCGGCGGCGTATGTCGGGCGGCTGCTGGACGTTCCGCTGCGGGCCTGGGCACACGTCGCGACGCTGCCATTGCTCTTTGGTCTCGCGGCAGGAAAGCTCGCGCTCGCGATCGGCGGCACGGGTCAGGGCCTCCCGAGCGACGTGTCGTTTGCGACGGCCTACGTCGGTGCCGGCCCGTGGGGCTCGCTCGGACCGGAGGTCCCCTCGCATCCCGCCCAGCTCTACGAGGCGTTGACGACGGCGATCGCGATGGCCCTGGTCGGCGCGGCGATGGCGTTCGGTGCGTTCTCGCGCCGCGATGGCGCCGCGCTGCTCGCGGGGCTCGCGCTGTGGGCCATCGGCCGCGCGGTCGTCGCCATGACGTGGCGTGATGCACCCGTCCTGGGGCCGCTCGGCGTCGAGCAGCTCGTCACGCTCGTGATCGCGGTCGTTGCGCTCGTTGGTCTGCTCGCACGCCGCCGGCGCGCGGCGCAGCGGCCGTCGCCGCCGAGCGCGCCCGGCGGACGCAACGAGGCCTCGCCCGAGTGGCCGGATCCGGAGACGCGACCCCGGTTCTGAGGGTCCCTGCGGTATCGTTGGCCGATCCGTTCACGAGGATGTGGCCATGACCCAGGTCGCGGAACCCAAGGCTGAAGCCGCGCGCGACGTTCGCGTCGAGCGCGTCCATCACTGGATCGGCGGTCGTGCCTACGCCGGCACGAGCGGCCGCAGCGGGCCGGTCTACAACCCGGCCACCGGCGCGATCGCGCGCGAGGTTGACTTCGCTTCAGCCGAAGAGGTCGATGCCGCCGTGGCCGCGGCAAAAGCGGCCTTCCCGGCCTGGCGCGCGACGTCACTTTCGAAGCGTTCGGACATCCTCTTCCGGATCCGCAACCTCGTCGACGTCCATCGGAAGGACATCGCAGCCTTCCTGACGGCCGAGCACGGCAAGGTCCCCTCGGATGCCCTGGGCGAGGTCGCCCGCGGCCTCGAGAACCTCGAATTCTCGACCGGCGTCCCGAATCTCCTGAAGGGCGGCTTCAGCGAGCAGGTCTCGAGCGGCATCGACGTCTACCAGATCCGCCAGCCGCTCGGCGTCGTCGCCGGCATCACGCCGTTCAACTTCCCGGCCATGGTCCCGATGTGGATGTTCGGGAACGCGATCGCGTGCGGCAACACGTTCATCCTGAAGCCGTCCGAGAAGGATCCGTCCGCCTCGATCTTCCTCGCCGAGCTCCTCCATGAGGCCGGCGTGCCGGACGGTGTCTTCAACGTCGTCCACGGCGACAAGGTCGCCGTCGACCGGATCCTCGAGCACCCCGACATCCGGGCGGTGTCGTTCGTCGGCTCCACTCCGATCGCGCGCTACATCTACGAAACCGGCACGAAGAACGGCAAGCGCGTCCAGGCGCTCGGTGGCGCGAAGAACCACATGGTCGTCCTGCCGGATGCCGACATCGACATGGCCGCCGACGCGGCCGTTTCGGCCGGCTACGGCTCGTCCGGCGAGCGCTGCATGGCGATCGCGACGGTCGTCGCCGTTGGCGACGTCGCGGACCCGCTCGTCGCGGCGATCGCGAAGCGGCTGCCGAAGATCAAGGTGGGCCCGGGCAGCGACCCCGAGGCCGAGATGGGTCCGCTCGTGACGAAGCAGCATCGCGACAAGGTCGCCTCGTACCTCGAGTCCGGGCCGGCCCAGGGTGCCAGCCTGGTCGCGGACGGCCGCGAGCATCCCCTCTACGAAGGCTCGGACGGGTTCTTCCTCGGCGTGTCCCTGCTCGACAGGGTCACGCCGACGATGGATTGCTACCGCGACGAGATCTTCGGCCCGGTCCTGACGGTCGTCCGGGTGAAGACGTACGAGGATGCGGTCCATCTCATCGACGAGAACCCATACGGCAACGGCACGGCGATCTTCACGCGCGACGGCGGAGCCGCGCGGCAGTTCCAGTTCGACGTCAACGCGGGCATGGTCGGGATCAACGTCCCGATCCCGGTCCCGGTGGCGTACTACAGCTTCGGTGGCTGGAAGTCGTCGCTCTTCGGCGATCTCCACATGTACGGCCCCGAGGGCATCCAGTTCTACACGCGCGCAAAGGTCGTGACCGCGCGCTGGCCGGACCCATCGACCTCGAAGGTCGACCTCGGCTTCCCGCGCACCCGCTGACGGTCGAGCCGATGGTCACGGAGCAGCGCCAGCTCAAGCACGCCCGTGAGCCGCAGTGGCGGCCGCGACCGACGCTGTCCGGCGCCGACTACGCGTCGGACGCCGTCTTCGAAGATGAGCGTGAGCGGATCTTCTTCGCCGGCTGGTTCTGCGTCGGGCGGTCCGAGGACATCCCCGCAACCGGCGACTATCTCGTCCGCGATGTCGTCGGCGAGTCGGTGTTCGTCGTCCGCAACCGAGCCGGCGAGCTGCGCGCCTTCTACAACGTCTGCGCCCACCGCGGCACGAAGCTCCTCGACGATGAACCGGCCTGCGGCCACCTCGGCAAGGCGCTGAAGTGCCCGTACCACGCCTGGTCGTACGACCTCGAGGGCCGGCTGATCGGGACGCCGAACGTCCACGAGGACGAGGAGTTCGAACGGTCCGACTATCCGCTCCATTCGATCGGGGTGGGGGAGCACGCGGGCTTCGTGTTCGTCTCGCTCGCGGAGGCGCCGCGGGACCTGGAGACCGCGCTGCGGGACTCGAACGAGACGATCACCGACTTCGAGCGCTACCGGATGGCCGACCTGCGGGTCGCCCGGCGGATCGTCTACGAGGTCGCCGCGAACTGGAAGATCGTCGTCGAGAACTACAACGAGTGCCTGCACTGCCCGACGATCCATCCCGAGCTCGTCTCGGTCGTCCCGATGTACCGCTTCGGCGAGGTCTGGGACGGCGAGACACGGGACGGCGGCAACCCGATGAAAGATGGCGCGACGTCGTTCACGGTCACCGGCACGTCCGGCCTGCCGAAGTTCCCGGACCTCCTGCCCGAGGACTACGGGATGTACTACGGCGTCTTCCAGTTCCCGAATCTCATGGTCAACCTCCACCCGGACTCGGTGATGACGTACCTGATCGAGCCTCACGGGCCTGCGGCGACGACCGTGACCTCGGAGTTCCTCTTCCGGCCCGAGGCGATCGCGGACCCGGCGTTCAACCCGGAGCCCACCGTCGAGCTGTGGGACCTGATCAGCCGCCAGGACTGGTCGGTTTGCGAGCGAGCCCAGATCGGCGTGTCGTCGCGGTCGTTCCGGACCGGCGTCTTTCCGCGCAAGGACCGCCTGCTCTTCGACTTCAACGAGCGCTGGCGCCGGGCGATGGGCCGGGAGCTCGTCGGCTAGGTCACATCGCCTGCGCGATGCCGCTGGCGAGCGCGAAGCCGAGGATGAGCAGGGTCGCCACTGAGAGCAGAAGTCCGACGGCCGGTGCGCCCACCGTTTGCCAGCCGGCGGCCGCGAACCGGGCTCTGACAGCGCCAACGATCCAGGCCGTTGCGAAGCTGCCGACGAGCCCGACGCCGGCGAACAGCGCCCGCGCCAGCTCCGGACGTTCCTGACCCTCATTGCCAGGGCCTCCGAGCGTGGCCATGACCAGGGCCGCCGCCGCCGCTCCGAGGACGATGGCGGGAACGGGCCACGGCCCCGGCACGACGGCGCGGATCGCGATGTAGACGTTCGCGGCCACGATTCCGATCAGCAGCCCGAACACGAGGATTCCGAGCGTCCCCCCGATCGTGAATGAGCCATGGCCGCCGATCTCAAGAGCGAAGATCCGCATCGCGACGCGGGCGAGACCGCCACCGACGAGCCCGGCCGCGAGACCCGCGATGCCGGCCACGGCGAGGCCCCGCCGCAGCCGCTCGAGCAGGCCGGTGGGGGATCTTGGCTCGAGGGCGTCCATATATCGCGCGACGATATACGACCGATCACAGAAAATCAACGCCGAGGATGAGGTGAGCGCTCAGGGAACCGAGGCGGGACGGCGGACGATGAGCAGGGCCAAGTCGTCGGCCGCGGGTGCCTCCCGCTGGAACCGCGTGACTGAGCTGACGATGCCGCGGCAGATGTCGGCCGCGGACCCTGGGCGGGACCGCCGGACCCCGTCAAGGAGGCGTCGCTCACCGTAGCGCGCGCCGGCCGGGCTCAGCGCGTCCGTGATGCCGTCCGTGTAGAGGATCAAGGCGTCGCCCGGATGCAGCTCGACGCGGACGTCATCGACCTCGAGCCGGCCGAATGCGCCGAGGAGCGGACCGCTCCCGGGTAGCGATCGGATCGGCGACCCGTCGCCGGGGACCAGGATCGGCAGCTCGTGGCCGGCATTCGCGAACGTGACGACGCCGTTTTCGATGTCGAGCACGCCGCACAGGGCCGTGACGAAGAGCCCGGTCCGCCGCTCGTCAACGAGGATCCGGTTCGTGCGCTCGAGCGCGTCCGCGGGCGTCGCCGTCCGATCGAGCGCGGCCCGCATGAGCGGCCGAACGAACGCCATGAGGAGCGCCGCCGAGATGCCCTTGCCAGAGACGTCGGCGATGACGAACCCGAGCCGGCGAGCGTCACCGCCCTCGAGGATCGGATATGCGTCGAAGAAGTCGCCGCCGATCTCCCGCGCCGGGCGGTAGTCGCTGGCGATCTCCCAGCCCTCGAGCGCCGGTTCGGCGATGAGGACCAGGCTGCGCTGGACCCGCTGGGCGACACGAAGCTCGCGCTCGATCCGCTCGGCAGCGGCCATGTCGGCGCCACCGATTGACCTGAGCGCCTCCCGCAGCGCCGTCGCTTCGGGCTGGCCCGCGGCCCGGACCAGCTCGGCGAGCCGCTCCTCGCCGAGCAGCTTCGTGAGCTCGGCGCGACCCGTGTCCGCCGCGCGATCAGGCACCCTGGAGCGCGGCGGTCGCCTCGGTCGAGCTCGCGTCGATCTCGAACAACCGCCGCAGGCCGGTTCGTTCGAGCACGCGCTCAACGGCTGGCTGCACGCCGGCAAGCCTGACGTTCCGGGCCGTCGACTCCTCGTTCGCCAGCTCGTGCAGCGCCCCCCAGCCGGACTCCGGATCGGGCGGCGCATCGCCGCGCATGATTCGAACCGCCGAGTAGAGCGCGACGAGGCCGGAGCTGGCCATGAACGTCAGGCCGGTCATGTCGAGGACGAGGCCGCGCGCCCCGCGGCCATACGCGGCCTGGGCGGCCTCGATGAGGCGCTCGTAGTTCGAGGCGTCGAGCTCGCCCGCGAGGGTCAGGACCGCCACCGGTCGCGCCCCCGCGACATCCTCCGCCTCGATCGTCATCGCCATCGATCAGTCCTCCCTGGCCGTGTCATCGAGCGCCCGCACCAGCGTGAGCTCATTGCCGCCGCCCCTCCGGCGACGATGATGCACCGCGTCCGTCCCGAGCCGCATCAGGTGAACCCCCATTCCGCCCGGCCGCCGCGCCATGGGTGGCACGCTGAGATCCGGGGCCGGCACGGCCGTTGGGTCGAACTCGCGGCCTCGATCGAGAAGCCGGATCTCGATCTGACCGTTCGCGACGGCGGCCGTGGCCTCGATCTCGCCTTCCCGGTTCCCATACCCGTGAATGACGATGTTGCAGGCGGCCTCGTCGACCGCCTGGACGAGGTCGTCGGTGGCCGCGGGTCCGGCCCCGAATTCAGCGGCCGCCTCGCGTACGAATGTCCTGAGGACGGACATCTGGTCAACCCCGCCGATGAGCCGGAGCGAGCGGGTCTGGGTCGACGGCGTCGTCATCGGGGCTGCATCACGCGAGCCGCGCGTGATCCGCCAGGCCGCGCTTGATGAATTTGCCGGCGCCCTTGCGGCCCGTGAACGTTCCGTCGCGGACGATGACCGAGCCGCGACTGAGGACGATGTCGCTGCCGCCCTTGACCGCGCGACCCTCGTAGCACGAGTAGTCGACGTCCATGTGGTGCGTCGTTGCCGAGATCGTGTGCTTCCGGTTCGGGTCGTAAATGACGATGTCGGCGTCCGAGCCGACCGCCACGGCGCCCTTCTTCGGGTACATCCCGAACAGCTTCGCGGGCGCCGTCGAGGTGATCTCGACCCAGCGCTCCTTCGAGATCCGGCCGCCGACGACGCCGCCATCGTGGAGCAGGTCCATCCGATCCTCGACGCCCGGCAGGCCGTTCGGGACCTTCCGGAAGTCGCCCTTGCCGAGGTCCTTCTGGCCATGGAAGTCGAACGGGCAGTGGTCCGTCGAGACGACCTGGAGGTCGTCCTTGACGAGCCCGCGCCAGAGCTCCGGCTGGTGGTCCTCGGTCCGCAGCGGCGGCGAGCAGATGAACTTGGCGCCCTCGAACCCGTGACCCAGGTCGTCGAGCGAGAGGAACAGGTACTGCGGGCACGTCTCGGCAAACGCCGGCAGGCCCTCGTCGCGGGCCTGGCGGACGGCGTTCAGCGCCTCACGCGCCGAGAGGTGGACGATGTAGACCGGCACGTTCGCCGCCTGCGCGAGCCGGATCACGCGGTTCGTCGCCTCGCCCTCGAGGACCGAGTAGCGGGCGAGGCCGTGGCCGATCGGATCCGTCGTGCCGGCCTCGAACGTCTCCGCCGCGATGACGTCGATCGCGAGCCCGTTCTCGGCGTGCATCATGATCAGGCCGCCGTTCTTCGCGGTCTGCTTCATCGCCCGGAAGATCGCGCCGTCGTCGCTGAAGAAGACGCCCGGATAGGCGGTGAAGAGCTTGAAGTCCGGCACGCCCTCGGCGACGAGCGTGTCCATCTCCTTGAGCGTGTCGTCGTTGACGTCGCTCATGATCATGTGGAAGCCGTAGTCAGCGACGGCGTTGCCTTCGGCCTTCGCATGCCACGCGTCGAGGCCCTCGCGGAGTGCCTTACCACGCGACTGGACGGCGAAGTCGACGATCGTCGTCGTCCCACCGAAGGCCGCGGCGCGCGTCCCCGTTTCGAACGTGTCCTTCGCGAACGTCCCGCCGAAGGGCAGCTCCATGTGCGTGTGCACGTCGATGCCGCCGGGGATGACGTAGCGGCCCCGCGCGTCGATCGTCTCATCCGCGGTGGCGTTGGCCATGGCGGCGAGCCCGGCGCCAATCCCCACGATCGTCTCGCCGTCGATGAGGACGTCAGCGGCGTACGAACCCTCGGCGCCGACGATCGTGCCGTTCGTGATCAGCGTGCGCATCGATCCTCCTCCGATCGCGCGGCGGGCGGCGGCGACGGGCGCCGAGCCAGTTCGAACAGGCGCCTATTCTGCCGAATTGCCGGCGACCCGGCGTCGAACCCGCGCCGCGATGCCGTGAAGGCCGACGCGTCGCCCTCAGCGAGCGGTGATGCGCGACCTCGCGCGGACGAACGCGGCAATGAGCGCGGCCAGCCAGATCGTCAGGAACACGATCGCGAGAAGCCCGGCGACGTCCTCGGTTGGCTTCGTGGTCCGCTCCTCGGTTGCCGTAGGCGGGACCGTGACCGTGGGAACACCGGGCTGCGGGGCGGCGGGAGGCGGACCTGGCGGAGCCGGCGTCGGTGGTGCCAGCGCGAACGGCGGCAGCTCGCCCACGATCGCGCTCGGCGAGATGCTGCGATCCTGGTTCTTGTTGCCGCTGCCGTCGAGCTGCAGCGTCCGCATGTGCCATGGCGAGCCCGAGACCATCGACGCACCGTCGCGCGGGCCGCCGCCTGACACGTCCCAGTAGGCGGACTGCGCGAGATGGCCGCCCCAGGCGAGGAGCACCGCCGGACCCGTGGCCGTGAAGGTCACGAGCATGTCCGCCGAGCTGTTGGCGTTGACCGAGCCACTGTGCGTCGGCACGGAGATCGACTGGATCGTCCCGCCCCAGATCCGGAGCTGTCGCGGCGCCGCCGAGTAGGCCTGGGCTCCCGACACTGGCAGCCCGTTCGCCAGGAACGGATCGGACGGGAACGTCTTGGCGCTCGAGGTTGGCAGCGACGGGCACATCGACGAGATGGCGCCACCGCTCGGTGAGCAGATCGCACCCGCGGCGTTCGTGACGTTCCAGGTCGCCAGGAAGTCGTACGCCTTGTGACCGCTGGCGCTGAAGTCGTAGTTGATGTGGATCGTGTGGCTGCCCGGCGCCATGCCCTCCATCGCCATCCGGAACGGCACGATGCCGCCCTCGGGATAGGCCGAGTTGTTCTGGTTCAGGTTGCCGTTCTGCCAGAGGAGGTCGGTCGCGGCCCACTGATCGAGGTTGACCGTGACGCCCGCGGCGCGGACAAGAAGCGCCCTATAGCCGAGGAAGAACACCGCCAGGCATGTCGCGATCACGGCCGCTTCGACGATCCGGCGTACTAGCCGTCGTCGTCGAAGAGAGCGACCGTCCATGTCCCACATCGGGTCGCGTCGAAACAGTCGGCGAATTGAGAAGTGGAAGCCCACGTCCCGTGATACCCCCGTCCCCGCACGCTCAGGAGGCGAGTGTCAGGTGACAGCGGGTCCTATGTCGAGGGTGACGAGACGGCTATCGATGCCCCCGGACGACGGCACACCCCACCAACAACGGAGCCGGCCCCGCCGAAGCGGTGCCGGCTCACACCGAAGATCCGGAAACGCCTACTGGGTCTTCGAGGTCTTCGCGTCCTTCGGCTTGTTCTGCTTCGGTTTCTTCGGGGTCTTGGCCTTCTTGTCCATTGGGTTCTCCTCCGACGTGAAAAGCCGACGCGGGGATCGTCGCACCTAGTGGCCGGTTGCTGCAACGTCGCGCAGCGCCGGGACGACATCTGCCGCGAGCAGCTCGAGCTGCGCCCGCTCGTCGCCGTTCATCAGGTAGACGTTGAACTGGTCGACGCCGGCGTCGGCGAGGACGCGCAGCTTCGCGACGATCTCGTCGGCCGAGCCGAGGACGCAGAACCGGTCCGTCACCTCATCGCCGACGAAGCCGGCGTTCGTGGAGCCGACCTCGGCATGGTGGTGGTAGTCGTAGCCGGTGCGGTCGGTGACGTAGCCCGTCAGCGTCTCGGGCAGCTGCTCGCGCGGGTACTTATTGACGAGATCGACGACGTGGTTCGAGACGAGTGCCGGGAACCAGCGGGTGCGCTCGCGGCCGAGATCGCGCGGGCCAACGAACGCCGGAGCGGCCGACTGGACCTTGATGTCGTCCGGGTTCCGGCCTGCCGCCGAAGCGGCCTCCCGGACCTGGCCGACGAACCAGCGAATGAGATCCGGGTCGGCGAGCTGGAGGATCACGCCGTCGGCGACGCGACCGGTCATCGAGAGGGCCATCGGACCGTAGCCGGCGACCCAGATCGGCAGCTTCCAGCGGCCGGTCCAGGGAAACTTGAGCTCGGTGCCCTCGTACGTGATCGCGCGGCCCTCGACGAGCTCGCGGATGACGCGGATCGCCTCTTCCGTGTGGGCCAGCGTGATCGGTGGCTTGCCGAGAACGCGACGGGCCGAGTCTCCACGCCCGATGCCGAGATCCATCCGCCCGCCCGAGATCTCGTTGAGCGTCGCGAGCGCCGAAGCTGTCACCGACGGTTCACGCGTGCCCGGATTCGTCACGCACGTCCCGAGCCGCATCCGCTCGGTGTTCAGCGCCATGAGCGTCAACAGCGGGTACGGCTCACGCCACAGGACATGCGAGTCGAAAAGCCAGCCGTATTCGAAGCCGCCGGCCTCGGCCGTCTTCGCGAACGCGATCGTCTCGTCGGCGGTGTGGTCGGGCTTGAGCGTGAACCCGAACTGCATCGTCAGGGCCTCGGCGGCTAGGGCCTGACGAGGTCGTCGTAGGCGTCGGGTCGGCGGTCCCGGTAGAACTGCCACGTCTGGCGGACCTGCTGGATGACGTCGAGGTCCATGTCCCGGACGATCAGCTCCTCGTTGTACGGGTCGCCGACCGCGCCGATGAACTGGCCCCGCGGGTCGACGAAGTAGCTCTGGCCGTAGAAGTCGTCGTCGCCGACCTCGGGTTCGATGCCGACGCGGTTGATCGTGCCGACGAAGTAGCCGTTCGCGACCGCGTGGCTGACCTGCTCGATCCGCCACAGATACTCAGAGAGGCCGCGTGACGTGGCGGACGGGATGAACACCATCTCGGCGCCGTTCAGGCCGAGTGCGCGAGCGCCCTCCGGGAAGTGGCGGTCGTAGCAGATGTAGACGCCGACCTTGCCGACCGCGGTCTCGAAGACCGGGTAGCCCATGTTCCCGGGCCGGAAGTAGAACTTCTCCCAGAAGCCTTTGACGTGCGGGATGTGCGTCTTCCGGTACTTGCCGAGGTACTTGCCGTCGGCGTCGATGACGGCCGCGGTGTTGTAGTAGATGCCCGAGGCCTGCGCGTCCTCCTCGTACATCGGCACCACGAGGACCATGCCCGTCTGCTTCGCGATGTCCTGCATCCGCTTGGTCGTCGGGCCGTCCGGGATGAGCTCCGTGTACGCGTAGTACTGCGGATCCTGCACCTGGCAGAAGTAGGGTCCGTAGAAGAGCTCCTGGAAGAGCATCACCTGGGCGCCCTGCTTCGCCGCATCGTGCGCGGCGGCCTCGTGCTTCTGGATCATCGATTCCTTGTCGCCGGTCCAGCTGGCCTGGAGCAGGGCTCCCCGAACGGTCCTCGGCATCGATCTCCCTCGCTCGATCACCCGGTTGAGAAGACGCGAGGGTACACCGACGATCAGCGCGCGGCCGGGTCGAAGTCCTCCGCGCGCCGCAGCCTCCGGACCGGCGACAGGACGAGCAGCAGGATCGACACGGCCATGCCGGCCCAGCCGATCGCGATGCCGCCGCGAACCCCGATCGACTCGGCGACCACGGCCGCCCCCAGCGCGCCGATCGGGTAGGCGATGCCGTGCGAGAACACCTCGAGCGTCGCGTTGACGCGGCCAAGGATCCGGTCCGGGATGAGGCGCTGGATCAGCGACAGCTCGGCGACGCCCTCGATCGTCTGCAGGCCGTCCCCGAACAGCTGCGGGATGAAGACCATCAGCGTCGCAACGACCAGCGGGCCCTGGGCCAGCGGCGTCAGGATGCCGAGCGCGGAGGCGCCAACTGCCGCCCACACGAGCGTCGGCCCGAGCCCGAAGCGGCCGATGACGCGGGCGGCGAGTAGCGAGCCGACGAGCGAGCCGACGCCGCCGGCCGAGACCACGACCCCCAGGAGGAACGGCGACAGGTGCAGCTCATCGATCAGGTAGAGCGTGTAGAGGACGCCGTAGAACGAGCCGGCAACGTGGGCGATGACGGAGCGCAGCGTCAGCGGCAGGATGATCCGGTGGCTGAGCACGAGGCGCAGCCCCTCGAGGACCTCGTGGCGCATCGCGGTTGATTCGGTCCGTGGCGGACGCGGAGGCTCGGGTGCCCGGATCAGGATGAGCGATATGGCCGAGACGACGAATGAGATCGCGTCGACGAGAATCGCGAACGGCGC